>NZ_JBLWMN010000002.1:0-298428 GCF_048380895.1 Halorubrum rarum
AACGGAGTGAGCGGGGGCTCGGGAGACGGAGTCTCCCGGTGGGGCGAAGCCCGCCGCAGCAAGCAGCGTGGCGCGACGCGCCACGGGCAGCCGGCGGCAGAGCCGCCGGCGACACCGCACCGGGCTGTGTGGAGAGGGGCGGCGCGCAGCAAGGCGCGCGAGTCGTCGTGGCTGGGGCTTTGCAGGTGTTCACCGCCAATCCGAGGAAGACCGCTTATAAGCGAGCGGCTGGGGCTTTGCAGGTGTTCACCGTCGATCCGAGCGAGACCACTTATAAACATCCGCCAGCAACACCCCAGTTCCACGTATAAACAACCGCGCCACCGATCTGCGTCACGTACTCCCGCTATCGATCACGAAGCACCGTTCAAACATCGGCTGTTGCATGCTGTCTCATGTCTGAATGATACGATCTCAACGAAGCCAAGCGACCGAGATCGAGACGGACGATGTTCTCCAGAACGCGATGCCGATGAACTCGTACGTTTCGGAGATCGCGTCCCGTTTCGTCGATGAAAAGTAACCCGTCACCCGACGACCGTGGACAGGGGTCAGCTGAAAGGGGGGATGGTGTCGATCCTCGGGTGCTCGGGCAGTAGTTCGAATGACCCCGACCCGTTTCGTTATCCACGTCCTACTCCGGAGAGTCCGTTCCGTTCGTTGCGTACCGGGACGGCTCGACTCGATCCGGACCCGCCCGCTGAGGTATCACCCGACTAACCAAACGGGTGTCCGCGAATCGAGGAGCCATGTCCGACCGACGGTACTCGACGGATCCGAACCGGCGATGTGAGCGCTGCGGCTCGGCAGTCAGTACGCAGTTCGTTCGCGTGTTCGGCACGGAAAACGCCGTCCATGGCTGTCTCGACTGTCTAACGCGACATCAACTCGCTATCGGCGAGGCGGCGATCCGGCCGGACGTCAACGCCGATACGGGGAACGAGACGGTCGGAACCTACCTGCAGTGGGACCGCGACGGGCGGTCATCGATGGAGGAGCGATAGCCGGGCAGCCGGTCCGAACGGCGGATCGAGACGGGACGGGACGGAACGGATCGTCGATCGATCGAATCGATCACTCAACGGTGACGCTTTTCGCGAGATTTCTCGGTTTGTCGATCGCCCGGTCGCGGATCTCCGCGGCGTGATACGCCAGCAGTTGGAGGTGCACGTTCGCCAGCATACCGGCGAGCTCCGGGTCCGTATCGGGAATCGGGAGGTACTCGTCGACCGCGTCACGGATCTCGGTCGCGGACTCCGGGCCGACACCGATGATCGGCGCGCCACGGCTCTGAGCCTCACGGACGTTGTGCAGCGTCCGGTCGTCGTCCTGCCCCGTGAACACCGCGACGATCACCGTCGAGGGAGTCACGAGCGCGAGCGGACCGTGTTTGAGTTCGCCGGCGGCGAATCCCTCCGCGTGTTCGTACGTGATCTCTTTGAACTTCAGCGCGCCTTCGAGCGCGACCGGATAGCCGACCCCGCGCCCGATGAAGAAGTACGAGTCGGCGTCGGCGTACTGTTTCGCCAGCCGCGCGGCGCGGCCATCGTTGACGACGGTTTCGACGTCGTCCGGCAGCGACCGTATCGTACCGGCGTCGACCCCGCCGTCGGTCGTACTCGCCCGTGCGGTGGCCTGTTTCGACCGGGGCTCGCGGCCGAACTCGATACCGGCTCCGTCCTCCTCGAAACGGTCCGCCAACAGCGCCAGCGCGGCGACTTGCGAGGAGAACGTCTTCGTCGCGGCGACGCCGACCTCGGGACCGGCACGGATGAACATCGCGTCGTCCGCCTCGCGCGCTGCGGTCGATCCGACGACGTTCGTGACGGCGAGCGTGCTCGCCGGTGACTCGTTGGCGACCCGAAGCGACGCCAGGGTATCGGCCGTCTCGCCGCTCTGCGTGACCGCGATCACCAGCGTCCGGTCGGACATCGGCATCGGGTCGTGTGCGAACTCGTTCGCGCGCATCGCCGTTGCGGGGACTCCCCGACGTCGAAGCAGCGTGCTCCCGTACATGGCTGCGTGATACGAGGTCCCACAGGCGACGAAGACGACGTTCTCGATCGATGCAAGCGATCCCGGCGGGAACGCGTCCAGGACGGTTCCCGTGGAGTCGGTACGGCCCTCGATCGTCTGTCTGAGCGAGGTCGGCTGCTCGTCGATCTCCTTGCGCATGAAGTGGCTGTACACGCCCTTCTGTGCGTCACCGGCGGCCCAGTCGACCGTCTCTGCCTCCCGATCAACCGGGTCGCCCGCGGTGGTCGTGATTCGATACCCGGCGTCGTCGAGGACGACGACGTCGTCGTCCTCCAAGTAGACGACGCGGTCCGTGAACTCCAAGAACGCGGGGACGTCGCTGGCGAGGTAGTTGGCGTCATCGCCGAGTCCGAGCACGAGCGGCGACCCGTGGCGGGTCGCGTAGACGGCGTCCTCGTCGGCAACGACCATCGCGAGGGCGTAACTCCCCTCGAGCCGGTCCGTTGCCGCCCGAAACGCGGTCTCGGCGTCGGCACCAGCGTCGAGCTCGCGAGCGACGAGATGGGGGACGACCTCCGTATCGGTCTCGCTGGTGAACCGATGACCGTCCTCGCGTAGCTCGCGTCGAAGGGATTCATAGTTCCGGATGATCCCGTTGTGGACGACGGCGACCCGTCCGTCGTCGTCCGTGTGTGGGTGTGCGTTGGCGTCGGAGGGCGGTCCGTGCGTGCTCCAGCGGGTGTGTCCGATACCGACGCTGCCCGGGAGGTGGCGCTCGACCAGCGCGGCGTCGAGCACGTCAGTTTCCCCTTCGCGCTTGCACACGTCGATCCCGTCTTCGCACCGGACCGCAACCCCCGCGGAGTCGTAGCCGCGGTACTCGAGGTTTCGGAGACCGGTCATGAGCTCCGCGAGCGCGTCGCCGTCGCCGACGCGAGCGATGATCCCGCACATCTCACGACCTCGCTCGGTCGGTGCTCTCGCTGCGAAGCGATCGGGGGTCGTCTGCTTTCGTCTGTGGATTCATGAGTTGAGTCCGTCCGTTCCGATATCGTCGGAACGACGAGGCGAGATCCACGAGATCGATGCTTTGTTATGGAGTGACAACCGGCTGACGCCACCGGTAGGGACTCACTGTGGGACTCGAAGAAACGGAGGCGTCTCGATCGAACGGTGATCGACACTCGGCGTTATATCCGCTACTGCTCGACCGTACACGACCGGTGGTACGCCGCGAGGCTGGCGAGTGCGACGAGCGTCGCGAGGAAGACGATCGATATCAGCCCGCTGGACAGCGTTACTGCCGCAACGAGTGCAACCGACGAGACAGCCGTGAGACCGCCGTAGTATCGCGGCCACGACCGACGGGACTCGAACTCGCGTTCGAGATAGGTGTGGTACGTGTCGGCCATCGGTCCTCGCTCGACGGTCCCACGGTTCTTGTCGAACTCGACGGCACCGGCGTCGTTCATCTTGGGGAGGTGGCACTGGTAGAGCCCGACGTACACCCGCTTTCGCTCCTGCGCGTTGAGCGCGGCGGGAGGCTTGTCGTTTTCGATCCCACCGATGTGTTCGGCGAGGTCGCTGAGCGTAGTGGAGCCGTCGTGGTCCTCGATCGCCTTCAGTACCAGCCGCCGACGTTGGTTTCGAAGGACGTTGAACACGACGTCGAGGGACAGTTCGGACACCGATCGTCCATCGTCACCTCGTTCGTCGGGAGATGACTCTATGTCGGTACCGTCGGCCTGTGTGGTTTCGGGGGTGTGTTTGGCAGCACTCATGTTCGAGTTAGTTCGTTCGGAAGCTCGTTCGTCGTTTCGTACGCCTGAGAGAGATCATACTCCGTCGCGTCACGTGGGGACCGTTCAGTCCGTCCGACTGACGGACCGACCGTAACGCCCCTGAAAAGGTACGACCGAGCCCGATCGAGGTACCGGTCGTCGAACCGTTCCGACCGAAAACCGTCGATCTTTGGTAATGTGGTCGGCATTGTGACACCTCATCCATTCTGAAGGAACGTATTAAAACCCACAGACCCTTTCGGCCAATATCGGCCGGTAGGCGTCCATTACTGCGCACATACACGAGCCGATCTCCCCGTGGAACTGCAGGAATATCGTCCACGAACCGTTCACGCCCCCGGATATCGAGGCCCGTGGACCTCGGTCGCTGACTGAGTCGCGGTCCCAGCACCGCCGGCACCCGGTGTCGGATCCCACCTTCGGGCACGGTCGAGCGCAACGGGGTCCACCCCGATCGGATCGATCCCAGCCACATACACACGATCTGATAGCGTGGTTACCAGTCACGTACGTCACGCCGGATCGGCTGTGGTCGGTCGTCGATCGGAGACGACAGCACCGCTCGGGGCGGGGAGTTGAGCACCCGGTCCGGCGCTTTCGCTCGGCTTACTGCAGTGACGCGCCCGCATCCGACCGTACTCGATCCCGACGATCGAGGGCACCATCACTGAACCGCTTCGAGGAGCCAGTAAGCTCGGCATCGTCCGAGGTAATCCGATTAAACCGAATCGGCCGCGAGAGTAACCCTAGGCAATGTTTACGGCACTTTACGATCGCGACAAATAACAATACGACGAACTGTAGAAGGGACGTTTGGTCGGACAGGCGGACGGTCGGCGAACGACGCTTACCGAACGATCGGTCCGACGCCCGAGACAAACATGATTGAATCAGACACGATGCACGAACGTGCAGAGCGGATCGCGGAATCGATACAAACACGGATCGCGGACGACGAGAGCTCCCGCCGGAGCTTCTTGACGCAGTCCGCCGTCGCCGGCGGGGCGTTGCTGGCACTCAGCGGCGGGACGGCCGTCGCCCAGGAGGAAGAAGAGGAGGAAGCCGAAGAGGAGATGACGCCGTTCGCGGAGGATCGCGGTACCGACGTGGACGTGTTGAACTACGCGCTCACACTGGAGAACCTGGAGGACGCGTTCTATCGCGAGGCGCTCGAGGAGTTCGACACCGACGACTTCGTCGAGGCGGACGCCCTCGCAGACCTCGACGAGGATGACCGCGTGGAGGTGTACGAGTACGTCAACGTCGTCAGCGACCACGAGTCCGATCACGTCGACGTTCTCACCCAAGTCGTGGAAATTCTCGGGGGCGAGCCGCCCGCGGAGATGGAGTACGACTTCGGCATCGAGAGCGTCGGGGACGTCCTCGAACTCGCACAAGTGTTCGAGAACACGGGTGTCGCCGCCTACGCAGGCGCTGCACCGTACATCGAGAGTCCTGATCTCGTAAGCGCTGCCGTCTCCATTCACAGCGTCGAGGCCCGCCACGCAGCGGTGTTCAATCACATCAACGGCGAGTCGCCGTTCCCGGACGCCTTCGACCCATCGATGTCACAGGAAGAGGTCATCGATGCCGTCAGTGACTTCATCGTGGGTCCCGCTGACGAAGAGGAGGAAGAGGAGGAGGACGAAGAAGAAGAAGACGAGGAAGAGGAGGAGGAGGAGGAAGAAGACGAGGAAGAGGAGGAAGAAGTTAACGGCGATCCCGATGACGAGGTCAACGGCGACCCCGATGACGAGGTTAACGGCGACCCCGACGACGGTCTCAACGGAGACCCCGACGACGAGGTCAACGGCGAACCCGATGACGGTCTCAACGGAGACAACGGCAACGACACCGACACCGGTGACGATATCCTGAACGGCAACGACACCGACACGAACGGTGACGGTATCCTAAACGGCAACGACACCGACACGAACGGTGACGGTATCCTAAACGGCAACGACACCGACACGAACGGCAACTAAGTCGGTCACCGGCGAGGGAGACCCTCGTGGGGGGGAACGTGTCGAGTCGACGTCCGTATCGATGCCAGCGAACCTCTGCACGGACCGTGACGGAACCACCAGCGATACGATTTTTCGCCGACGCTCAGCAACGAGACGGTTCTCCACATTCATCTCACTGACTGCGTGCTGATTTTCGAGGCAACGACTCGCGTTCTGCCCTGATCAGCGACGCCATTCGTTCGACGGTTCCGTCGTCGAGTTCCTGGTGAGTCGGGAGCACGAGCAGCCGATCGCGAAGGGTTTCGGCTCCCGACGACGACCGAACTTCGTCGTGGCGATACACCGCCGGCCACGTGAACGCCTCACAGGGGAGTCCCCGGCTCCGAAGCGCTCGGAGGTAGCGCTGGCGGGACTCGGGATCCGGGGCCAGTGCCGCGACACCGTACGGCGACGCGCCGACGGGGGCGGGCGGAGTGACGACTCGGAGAGCGGGGTCGTCGACGAGCAGTGACCGGAGCGTACGGTATCGGTCGTATCGAGCCGACTGAACGGACTCGGGCCGACAGCGAGCAAGCCCCCGATCGGTGAGTGAGCCGGGCGATCGTCCCGAATCCTCGGGGGCGACCGACTCGACGGTCGCCTCGGTCACCCGTTCGATCGTCGGTTCCGGGTCCAGCGGAACTCTCAACCGGTGTGCGACCGCCAGCGCTGCGACCCGGGGGATAGTCCCCCGTTCGCGGCGGCGACCGTCGGGGCGAGGAACCGGCGCGTGACGGGCGACTATCAGCCCGCCGTTCGGAACCGGGAGCGTCTTGTGGAGACAGAACAGCGCGACGTCGCCCGTCGACCCCAACAGTCGCCCGTCGTGGTCACGGCCGAACGCCGCACGCGCGCAGTCCTCGATGACGAGTGTGTCCCGTGAGCGGGCGAGCGAAGCCAAGCCGTCGAATCCCTCGTCCGCGAAGCCGAAGTAATGGATGAAGAGGATCGCGGCGGGATCGACCTCGTCGATGCGATCGGCGACGTCCGTCACGGGGAGGGAGAGGTCGGGATTCACGGGGTAGTACCGTACGTCGAACCCGCCGTCGAGGACCGCCCACGTCACGCCTCCGGGTACGTACGCCGGAAGCAACACCGTCCCCTCGCGGTCCGCCGCCCGGAGCATCGCAGACAGACCGTGTTTCACACGGGCGTACAGCGCCCTGTCCCCGGGCGGAACGAGCTCCTCGTCGTCGAACCACGCCGGCGTGCTCCCGCCGCTCCGACTGTGACCCCGATCGAACAGCCAGCGGAGCCGAAATCGGGGGTGATCGACCGCGTGAGCGTCACGCATCGTCGTCGGATCGGGGCCCCCGCGTTATCGGTCCCGGCGTGCTCCCGGATGCCGAGCCGTCTCGTCCGTTGATCAGGTCCACGAGACCCGCTCGGAGCGAAACGCGTGTCTCGAACCCCAGCATATCCCGTGCCCGTTCGGTCGCCGCCCGACTGTGTCGAACGTCACCCTGTCGGGCGGCTTCGTGGCGGACGTCGACGTCGGTCGCGGTCTCCTCGCGAACGATCGCGGCGAGCTCGTTCACGGTGACGCTCTCGCCGGTCCCGACGTTGTACGCGGTGCCGGTGTGCTCGGTCGTCGCCGCCGCGAGGTTCGCCCGAACGACGTCCGAGACGTGGACGAAATCGCGCGTCTGTTCCCCGTCTCCGTGTACGGTGAGCGGCTCGCCCGCGATCGCCCGCCGGAGGAACGCCTCGATCACGCCGCTGTACGGGCCGCGTTGACCGGGTCCGTACGCATTGAAATAGCGCAGGGCGACGACCGGGATCCCGTACGACGCCTCGTAAGCGCGGGCGTACGCGTCGGCGGCGACCTTATCCGCCCCGTAGGGCGACTGCGGCGTCATCGGCTCGTCGATCGTGACGGGCAACGAGTCCGGATCGCCGTAGACGGCGGCGCTCGACGCGAGGACGACCCGCGCCTCGGCATCGCGGGCGGCCTCCAACACGGCGAGGGTTCCGTCGACGTTCACCCGGTGGGACCGCGACGGGTCCGCGACCGACTCCTCGACGCTGACGACCGCGGCCTGGTGAAAGACGACGTCGACGTCCGACATCGCTCGTTCCACCGTCGCCCGGTCCGTGACGTCCCCCTCGATCAGGGTCGCGTCGTCGGGAACCGCAGTCGAGCTCCCGGTCGTGAGATCGTCGAGGACGCGCACCTCGTTGTTCGCAGCGAGTCGCCGGGCGAGGTGGCTTCCGATGAAGCCCGCACCACCCGTCACGAGGACCGTCCGACCGCGGAGACGCGCGTCGGAGGTGTCGAGAGCGTCGGCCTCGTCACTCCTCTGTACGTCCGTCCCGCCGTCCATCCGCACGTTCGTCCCACCGTCCATCCGCACGTTCGTCCCGCCGTCCGCCCGCACGTCCGATCCGCGACGAAACCCCGTCATCGTCGGAAGCGCGGGACGTCGTGGCATTGCACCGATCGTCGTACCGTTGCTGACGGGATCACAGATCGCCGTGTATCCAGGAGGACTCGACCGCTCGGGCGTCGATCCAGTGTCGCGCGTCGCCGGCGTCGACGTGGATCAGTCGTTCGTCCTCGAGGATCATCGGTTCGTCCCCGAAGCGCACGTTGTGTACGTGACGCTCGTACGTGGCACCCGACGCGATTCATATCAGCAGCTCGCCGTTCTCCGCCAGCGTCGTTCGGATCCGTTCGTACATGTACTCGCAACACGGTCGGGAAGCGGTATTGTTACGCACCGGATACGGGGCGGTCTCCGTGGACAGCGGGCGGCCTCTCCGCTCACTTCACCAGCTCGTACAGGCGCTCCGCGATAGTCATCCGATAGCCGGCCGTCCCGACGCTATAGTATGGGACGAGCTCCGCGCCGAACTTGCTTTTGTACCGGCAGAGCCGTTCCGTGTTCGCACCGTACAGATCGTACGCAGTGACGGTGTCACGCGGCGGATCGGTCGCGATCTCCTCGAGGATCCGCCAGTGGATGAGACTGTTGACGGCGACGCCGTCGTGGACCGTTCGTCCGCCACCCTGCCAGAAGTACGCCGCGTCGGGCGAGTAAAACACCGTGACGCCGGTGAGGAACTCGCCGTCGTCCGACCGCGCCACGTACACGCGTGCCATCTCGCCGAGCGCGCGGTAGAGGTCACGGACGTAGGACCACTCTTGGGAAAACGGCCGGTCCTGTTCCGCGTATCGGTCCCGCGTCTGTTCGAACACGTGGCGGGCGGCGTCGATCCCTTCGCGTGTGACCGTCACATCGAGTTCGGTGGCGTCGCGTACCTCCCTGCGGAGGCTCTTGCTGGCCTGCCGGAGCAGGTCGTCGGGATCGCTCTCCGACACGTCGAGGCGGTACGTGAATTTGGTGTCGAGCGAGAGATCCTTCCAGACGTACGGTCTCGGGTCCTCGAACCCCGTCCGACAAGTTATCTTGGACAGGGTTCCGTAGCCGTCGAGCCCGAACTCATCGACGACGAGGTTCGTGAACGTCCGAAACACCTTCTCCCGTTTTCGCTGTTTGGGACTCGCGGGCATCATGACCGGCCCCAATCGCGGGACGCCCATCCCGGGCGGCGGCGACGTGACCACGGTTCCGATCGGCAGCGACTGGACGAACACCGGCAGCAGCGCGACCGGTCTCTCGCCTTTGAACCCGCCGACGAGCTGGAGGTCGCTCGCGGTGTGATCGTCGAGAACGGATAGCGCGTCCGGCGTGTGAAACGCCTCGATCCCCGTCTCCGGAAGGGCGTCGTCCCACTCCCTGAGGGAGAGTTGTCGAAGCTCCATTGATACCCGGTGGTCGGGATCCAATCTGCTTTGTTAATCCTGCCATACCACTCGCCGGAACGACGATCACGGAGACGATGTCGAACGTGTCTGAGGATGCAGAAAACCGTCTCGTCTCCGAGACCCGTCCACCGAGAAGCGCCGTCGACGAGCTACCGTCGCCCGTTGATGAGTCACCGTCCCACGCAGATGAGCCACCGTCTCACAGCGAACGGACGGGAGAAGGCGCATCCTTACAAAGGGATTACTCCGCTCAGACTGGTACGAAACGGGACTTGACGCTCATGATCTCGACTCATCACCACGTCACTGACGACCGCCGAGAGCCGATGCGCGTCTCGCCCCAAGAATGTCGATAGCCGATCGTATCTCGAGGGGCGTCAGCGCTTCGCTCGGTGCGAACCTGATCGACACGCTCGCCAACGCGCTTCTCATCGTCGTGCTCGCGCGCTACCTGTTGACCCCCGAGGAGTACGGCCTGCTGTTTTACGCGCTCTCGATCGTCGGTGCGGTCGCCATTCTAGGCACGCTCGGGATCCCGTCGTCGGCCGGTCGATACGTGACCGAGTACGGGGAGGTGAACCGCGATCAGGTGCGCTACGTGATCCGGTCCTCGCTCGGGTACCTGCTCGCGCTCTCGGCGGTCGTCGGAGCCGCCATCTCGCTGGGAAGCCCGCTCATTGCGGCGCTACTCGACGAGCCGGGACTCGCACCGATCCTGGCGTTGGGGGCCGGCTACGTCGTGTTTCAGTCGCTCCGGAAACTGATCTCGAGCGTGTTTCAGGGACTGAACCGGGTCGATCTGAGCGCACTCGTCGCCGCCGTGTCGGCGGTCGCCCGGTTCGTCTTCGTGGTCGTCCTCGTGTCGATCGGTCTCGGGGCCGTCGGCGCATTCCTCGGGTACGTCCTCGGGTTCGCGGTGTCGGCCGCGCTCGGCGGGACGCTGTTGTATCGGCGGTTCTACCGGACGTACGACGCGACGGTCGACCGCGCGGACGACCTCGTCCGGCGGCTGCTCGAGTACAGCATTCCACTCACTGCGACGCGGGGTGCGACCGTGCTCGACAAGCGCGTGGACACGATCCTCGTCGGGTTCCTGGTCGGCCCGCTCGGCGTCGCGTACTACACGGTCGGCAAGCAGGTGTCGCAGGTCGCGGTCGCACCGGCGACGTCGCTCGGAACCACCATCTCGCCGACCGTCGGCGAACAGAAGGCGGGCAAACGAACGGACCGGGCTGCACGAATATACGAACGCTCCTTCGAGGCGATCGTGATCCTGTACGTGCCCGCAGCCGTCGGGCTCCTCCTCGTTGCGGGACCGCTCGTTCGGGAGGTGTTCGGCCCCGACTACGGGGGTGCCGTGATCGTCGTCCAGATATTCTCGCTGTACGTCCTCGTCAACGCGGTGTCCCGGATCACCAGCGACGCGCTCGACTTCCTCGGGCGGGCTCGCGAACGGGCGATCGTCAAAACGACGATGGCCGTCGCGAACGTCGGATTGAACCTGCTTTTGATCCCGATCGTCGGCGTCGCTGGTGCCGCCATCGCGACCGTCATCACCCATTCCGTGTACGTGGGTGCGAACGTGGTCATCATCTCCCGCGAGCTCCCGCTCTCGTTCGAGCGGATCGTTCGCTCGGTCGTCGGCGTCACGGCCGTCTCGGTCGTGATGGGGGTCGGCGTCGCAGCGCTCGTCCCGTACGTGTCCGGGATCCCCTCTCTCCTCGGCGTCGTCGGTCTCGGCGTGGCTATTTGGGGACTGCTGTCCGTGCGAACCGGCCTCGTCGACGTCGCGGAACTCCGCGGGTACTTCGCGTGAACCACCGTTTCGCGGCGTACGGAGGGCATAACAAACCGTACTACGGAAGTTCCTTCGAGTATCGATGATTAGCAACGCCGACGTACGGGGAGGGACGTACGGCCGCCGGTCGAACGACCGCCGAGTGAACTGCGGAGAGTCGAACGACCGCCGAGTGAAGCGGGGGGAACCGATGACGCAACGAACGGAATCGATCTCCACAGAGGGTTTATAACGGTGATTCCGTTCATCGAGGCGACTCATCGAGGGAACCGCTTCCAGACGACCGATTCGCCGCCGACCGTATCCTCGCCGATCTCCGTTCTAACAGTCGGCGGACCGCATCCGGACCGATTCGGCCCGAAGGTGGGCTGGTGACGATGCGAGTCCTCAACCTCGTCACGAGCGACGAGGCCCGATTTTTTAACCAGCAGGTCGAGATCCTGGAGGGTCGAGGAGTCGAACAGACCACCATCTCGCTTCCGACGTCGTCCGTCGAGGGGAACGGACGCCGATCGGTCGTCGACTATCTCCGGCTGTTGCCCCCGACGATCTATCGCTCGATGGGCGAGTACGACCTGCTACACGCCAACAGCGGGCTCACCGCACCCGCCGCCGTGCTCCAGTGCCGACTGCCGACCGTCGTTTCGCTGTGGGGAACGGACCTGATGGGACGATACGGACCGATCACGAAGCAATTCACGAAGCGGTGTGACTCCGTGATCGTGATGTCCGAGGAGATGGAAGAGCAGTACGGTCACGACTGTCACGTCATCCCACACGGCATCGATCTCGAACGGTTTACGCCACAACCGCGGGAGGAATCGGCCGAACGGCTCGAATGGGACCCCGACACCAAGCACGTACTGTTCCCGTACCCGCGAGAGCGCGCGGTGAAGGACTTCCCGCGCGCAAAGCGGATCGTCTCCGAGGCGAGTTGCCGGATCGACGACGACGTCGAGCTTCACACGGTGACCGGCGTCCCCCACGAGTCGATGTCGCTGTACATGAACGCGGCGGACGTGCTGCTTTTAACCTCCGAACGGGAGGGCTCGCCGAACTCGGTGAAGGAGGCGATGGCGTGTAACCTCCCGGTCGTTTCGACGCCGGTCGGAGACGTCCCCGAGCGACTCGTCGGCGTCTCGCCGTCCGTCGTCAGCGACGACGATGCGACGCTCGTCTCCGGCGTCACCGACGTGCTCGCGAGCGGACGTCGCTCGAACGGACGCGAGAAGGCACACGAGGTCAGCATCACTCGGATGGCGGATCAGCTGATGGACGTGTATCGAGACGTCGCGACGAGCTAGCCTCGTCCGGCGGTCGGAGACGTGTGAGCCACGAACGGTGACGGGAGCGACCGGGAGATCGGTCACTGTCAGTCGTTAGTTGTCGGTCGTCGTCTCGTCAGTGATCGTCTCGGTGGTCGTTCGTCACGTCAGCCATCTCGTCAGTAGTCGTCTCGTCAGTGGTCTCCCCCGTCTCAACCGGTTTCCCGCCATCCCCGAGCACGGCGTCCTCGGAGTCGACGACTTCCTGTATCGCCTCCACGAGATTCACCTCTCTCCCCTTGAACGCTTCGACGAGACGGAAGCAAACGACGTAGCCGGGCACGGCGGCAACGACGGCGAGTATCAGGTTGCCCACCAACAGACGGGCGACGATCTCCGGACCGGCCGAAAGGGATATCTCTGTTGCGCTTGCGCCCGGAACGGGTCCGAGGATCGCCACCCCGAGCGTGAAGCTCGCCGCGTACACGCCCCACTTCACGACCGGATTGAACACGACGACGGACGCGAACAGTGCGACCTTGTTGATCCGATCGAAGAGCCACGCGAGCAGAACGAAGAGGATCAGCCCCGTGCCGAGCGTCGGCAGCATCGTAATGAACACGCCGATCGCGAAGCTCCCCGCGGTCTCACGGGAGCTGTACTCCTCCGCGAACGAGCGCTGAAGCTCCGTCTTCATTCGCCCGCCCCACGCCTCCAACCGAGCCACGATCATCTCCCGACGGTAACGTCCCGCGAGGAAAGTAGCTGTCGGCGAGCCGCTCGGCGTCGAGCGACGAGATGAACCCGGTCCGGGTTCACTTGAACAGCCAGTAGAACGGTCGTACCAGCAGGAAGTGGTAGTCTTCGTCGGGCGTCCAGCGCCGGAACGCGAGGCTGTTCGTCATCACGGACACCGAGGAGCCGGCCATCGCGAGCCCGGCCAGCGCGGGGTTGAGAAGCCCCAGTGAGGCGATGGGGATCAACGTCACGTTGTACGCGAACGCCCAGAAGAGGTTCTGTCGCACCTTCGCGATGGTCGCCTCGGAGATACGTAGCGCCTTCAAGACGTCTCGCGGGTCGTCGCGCATCAGCGTCACGTCCGCGGACTCGATGGCGACGTCGGTGCCCGAGCCGATCGCGATGCCGACGTGGGCGGTCGTGAGCGCGGGCGCGTCGTTGACCCCGTCGCCGACCATCACCGCGCGGCTCCCGTCGGCCTGGATCGCGTCGATGGCGTCCGCCTTGTCCTCGGGCAGCACCTCCGCGCGCACGCGGTCGGGATCGACCCCGACCCGCTCGGCGACCGCGCGGGCGGTACGCTCGTTGTCCCCGGTGAGCATCGACACCGCGATCCCTCGGTCACGGAGCGTCGTGACGGTCTCGCGGGCGCTCTCGCGGACCGTGTCCGCGGTCGCGACGACGCCCAACAGCTCGCCGTCGAGCGCGACGAGCATCGCCGTCTTCCCTTCGGACTCCAGACGCTCCATCGTCGCCGCCGCCGGTTCGGGATCGACCCCGGCGTCCCGTAGGAGCTTCCGGTTCCCGACGAGCGTCTCGCCGACGGGCGTGTCCGCGCGGACCCCGTGGCCCGGCACGTTCTCGAAGTCGGACGGCTCCGCGACGTCGACGCCGCGCTCGCGTGCGCCCTCGACTATCGCCTGCCCGAGCGGGTGTTCACTGCCGGACTCCGCGGCGGCGGCCGCGCGCAGGAGCCGGGATTCACGCTCCTCGGCCGCCGAGGCCGCTGCCGGTTCGACGGCAACGCCGCCGTCCGAAACGCTCCCGCCGTCGGCGGTCGGGGTCCCATCACCGCCGTCGGCGATCGGTGTTCCATCGCCGCCATCGACAGGTCGACCGTCGACGAACGCCACCACGTCGGTCAGTTCCATCTCGCCGTGGGTGAGCGTCCCGGTCTTATCGAACACGACCACGTCGACGTCGCGGACGCGTTCGAGGATGTCCGCTCCTTTAAACAGCACGCCGTTGGTCGCCGCGATGGTCGATCCGACCATCGTCGCCGCCGGGGTCGCGAGCCCGAGCGCGCAGGGACACGCGATGAGCACCGCCGAGGCGAACACGACCATCGAGAACTCCAAGACGCTCACGCCGCCCACGACGGGGCCGCCACCGACGGGCGTCCACAGCGGCAGCCAGTTCACGAACGCGGCGAGCGTCTCGGGAAACAGCGCCCAGACGATCGCCCAGAGCATCGCGTTCGCGATCACGAGCGGGACGAAGATCCCCGACACCCGATCGACGAGCCGCTGGATGTCGGGCTGACGCGACTGCGCCTCCCGCACGCGTTCGACGATCTGCTGGATCGCGGTGTCCTTGCCGACCTTGGTCGCCTCGACGAGCAACACGCCGTTCTCGTTGACCGTCGACCCGACGACCTCGTCGCCGGGGGCCTTCTCGACGGGGACCGACTCACCGGTGAGCATCGATTCGTCGACCGCGCTTTCCCCGTCGATCACGACGCCGTCGGTCGGTATCTTCTCGCCGGGTCGGACCTTCATCGTGTCGCTGACCTCGATCGCCTCGATATCGATCGTGCGTTCCTCGCCGTCGACGACGATCGTCGCCTCGTCGGCGCTCATTCGGAGCAGTTTCCGGAGCGCGTCGCTCGCTTGCGCCTTCGAGCGGACCTCCAGCCAGTTGCCGATCGTGATGAACCAGAGGATGTACGCGACCGCCTCGAAGTAGAGGTCACCGACCAGCGGATAGCCGAACAGCGGGCCGACGAGAACGGCCGTACTGAACAGGTAGCCGGCGGACGTGCCGGTCGCGACGAGCGTGTCCATGTTGACGTCGCGAGCGTTCGACCACGCGCGCCACGCCCCGGCGAGGAACTCTCGGCCGAGCGTCGCCATCAGGACCGTCGCGACGGCGAACTCGATCCAGCCGACGTCGATCCCGACGACCGTCTCGGGGACGCCGTACAGTCCGAACATCCCACCCATCAGGTACCAGAAGGGGAGCGTCAGGATCCCCCCGCCGATCACGAGTCGACGCTGTCGTGCGAGTTCGCGTTCCGCGGCGCTCCGACGCCGTTCGCCGCCCGTCCCGGTGGCGTCGGGATCCGAGCCACGGGACCCGGCTCCGTCGGAACCGCTCCCGGCCGTCCCGTCGCCCGACTCCCGAACCGGCTCGAAGCCGGCATCCTCGACGGCCGCGTACACGTCCGCGAGGTCGGCGTCGACGGGGTTGTACTCGACGCGCGCCTCGTCGGTGGCGGCGTTGACGTTCACCTCGATGACGCCGTCGACTGCCCCGATCGCCTCCTCGTTGGTCGCGGCGCAGGTCGAACAGCTCATACCCGCGATCCCGACAGTCGCCGTCTCGGAGACCGGATCGTAGCCCGCCTCCCGGATCGCGTCGTAGATCGCCGCCAGTTTGACGTGTGCGGGATCGTACGACACCGTCCCCTCGTCGGTCGCAAAGTTGACGGACGCCTCCTCGACCCCCGGAAGCGCCTCCAGCGCCTCCTGAACCGTCCCGGAGCAGGTCGAACAGGACATCCCGCCGATCTCGAGATGTGCGCGGCGAGTACTCATACGTGTACACGTACGGGGTCCGTGTTCATTCAGCTTGTGATTGTGAACACACCGAATATTCCCTTCGAAAGATTCAGATCCGAAGCACAGTTGCTCCCGGACTTAGCTATCTAAATCGGCACGGTTCGGTGATCGACGCGAGCGTGTCCGGAACGGGACGGAACAGGACGGCTCCGTTAAATATTCAATTTCTAATGTATGCGGATCCGATCGCGGCCAGTATCGGGAATACGTGAATCAGATCGATGGCGCGGGTGTTTATACGTGAAGCTGGGGTGTTGCTGGCGGGTGTTTATAGGTGATCGACGACTCTGCGATGACCGCCTGCAAAGCCCCAGCCGCGACGGCTCGCGCGCCTTGCTGCGCGCCTCGCTCAGTCGCTGCCGCTCCCTCGCTGCGGTGTCGCCGGCGGCTCTGCCGCCGGCTGCCCGTGGCGCGTCGCGCCACGCTGCTTACTGCGGCGGGCTTCGCCCCACCGGGGGACTCCGTCTCCCGAGCCCCCGCTCACTCCGTTCGCGGGGATCACGGCTGCCCCGTTGAGTCCCACCCCGCACGGCACCGCAGCCGCACAGCACCCGCACCTCACGCCTCCCCAGCCACGTCAGGGGCGGTCGCCGGAACCGCTCGGTGACCGCCCCTGACTCCCTCGCACGCGCTCCTCGCGCCCGTCGGGCGCTCGGAGGCGCGCAGGGCGAGAGCGAGGCTCTCGCGTGCAGCCGGCGCGTCGTGCCGGCGACGCCACCGCGTCGTTCGTTTATAAGCGTCCGTCGCCGCTACTCACGGTCGTTTAACTACTATATCGCGACCGACGACCTCCAACACCCACTCCCGTCATCGATCAAGGAGCACTCCCCAACAACCGACCGTTTCATGTTGCATCGTGTCTGAAGGGTGGGATCTCGACGGAGCCGTTCACTCCTGTGCCGCGCCCGCGTCGGTCACGCGTCCGAAGAAGAGCACGGCGTCGGTCGGTCGGTCACGGATACAGAAGAGGAACGGCCGATCGAGCGTCAGATCGAACGACTCGGCGGGCGCGCTCTCGATCATGTCGACGGCGGTCGCGGCCGCGGCCTCCGTGCCCTCCTCGTCGACGCTCACGAACGCCTCGTGGAACACGTCGTCGATGCCGGGACCACCGCCGCTCTCGACCATGTTCGAGAAGTCGGCTCCGGGGCCGAACGCCGCCGCCATCCCCAGGTCCTCGAGCGCCTCGCTCAGCTCGGCGTCGAACTCGTACTCGAACCGAGGCATTCGGAGGTCGCCGCTGGCGTCGCCGAGCGCCTCGAAGACTCCGAACAGCGTCGGCCCCGATAGCTGCGCCTCTATCGCCTCGAACTCTCCGGCGTCGGGGACGACGAGGACCATCGACACCTCGCCGCCCACGTACGGGAGTTCGATCGCCTGCGCACCGGGGAGATCCGCGTAGTCCGTCCGGAGGTTCTGTGCCATCATGGGGACGGTCGACTCCGTCCCGTCGAGCGCGGTGAACGTCGCGTCCGCCGTGTCGTCCGGGTCGAACTCCCGTTCCCAGCCGGCCATGAAGTAGATCGCGTTCGTCAACACGAGCACCGTCGACGACGACAGTCCGTTCTCCGGAATCAGCTCCTCGATCCGCTGTTCCGTCGCGTCGGCGACCCACTCGTTGATCCGCTCACGTTCCGCCTCGTGGTCGTTCGCGAAGTCGGCCTCGTTGAATCCGCCGCCGTAGTGCTCGTCGACGAGATCGAGGTAGTCGGCGGCGAAGGGATAGCCGGCGTCGCCCCACAGCGCGTTCGCGACGTCGAGCCGGAACGCGTCGACCTCGTCGTCCTCGTCGTCGCCGGACCCGCCGCCGGGTCCCGCGTCGGTCGTCGCACGGTCGTCGAGTTCCCCCTGTAGCTCGGCGAACGCCGGGTGCGTCTCCTCGCCGAGCGAGAACCCGAGGGTCTCGCGCATCGCTGCCTCGGCGGAGCCGGCCGCGCCGGCATACGTCATCGCGAGCGCCATCGAGACGCTGTACGGGGAGACGAACACGTTGTCCGCGTCCTCGTCTGCGACGAGTCGGTCGTGCAGATCGAGCGCGAACCCCGCGTTCCCCGCGACGAGTTGGCGCAGCCGATCCGTCGGCGACGAGGGCGACCCCTCCGGGAGCGATCCGTTCGGCTCCGGCGGCGGCGTCTCCGTCGGCTCGTCGGTGGGGGTGTCGGTCGGCTCCGCCGTGCCGTCCCCGTCATTCGGTGCGTCGTCGCTGCATCCGGCGAGCGCGGCGGCCGCGGCCATCCCCGTCGCGGCGAGAAGAGCGCGACGGTTCATCGGTCGCCGGTCGCGAGCGGAGGGTCGCGGGTTGTCCGTGATGGATCGGTCGTTCATACTCGACGGGACGTCAAGCGCGTATAAGTGTCTTGTAGAGGCACAAACGGCTCTTTGTGGTATCTCGGCGCGACGTCGTCGATGTCGGGCGACGGGGTGGACGCCGAGCGTCACGGTCGGCGGCGCGACCGACCGGAAGGGCAAGAGTCAGGCCGTCGGGCGACGACGTTCGACCATGAGCGACGACACACCGGACGCGCCGGACGACTATCGGATCGAGACGCGGGCGATCCACGCCGGACAGGAGCCGGACCCGGAGACCGGCGCGCTGATGACGCCGATCCACGCCAACTCAACGTACGAGCAGGACGCGCCCGGCGAGCATCGCGGGTACGAGTACTCCCGGACGGGGAACCCGACCCGGTCGGACCTCGAAGCGAACCTCGCCGCCCTCGAGTCCGGGAGCCACGCCCGGTGTTTCTCCTCGGGGATGGGCGCGATAAACACCGTCCTCAACCTGCTCGATGCGGGCGACCACGTCGTCGCCGGCGACGACGTGTACGGCGGCACGCACCGGATCTTAACGCAGGTGTACGAGCAGTACGACCTGGAGACGTCGTTCGTCGACACGACCGACCTCGACGCGGTCCGCGAGGCGATGCGCGAGGAGACGGAGCTCCTGTGGGTGGAGACCCCGACGAACCCCTTGCTGAACGTCAACGACATCGGTGCGCTCGCCGACGTCGCCCACGAGCACGACGCGCTGTGCGCCGTCGACAACACGTTCGCGACGCCGTACCTCCAGCGACCGCTCGAGCACGGTGCCGATATCGTCACCCAATCGCTGACGAAGTACCTCGGCGGGCACTCGGATACGATCGGTGGCGCGCTGATCGTCGATGACGCGGCGCTCGACGAGCGGATCGGCTTCTACCAGAACGCCGTCGGCGCGACGCCCGGCCCGTTCGACTGCTTCCTCGTGCTCCGGGGAACGAAGACGCTCCCCGTGCGGATGGACCGACACTGCGAGAACGCCGCCGAACTGGCCGCGTGGCTCGACGACCACGCGGACGTCGAACGCGTCTACTATCCCGGACTGACGTCGCATCCGCAACACGAACTGGCGGCCGAACAGATGGACGATTTCGGCGGAATGTTGTCGTTCGAGTTCGACGGCAGCCTCGAGGAGGCGTCGACGGTCGTCTCCGAGACGGACGTGTTCACGCTCGCGGAGTCGCTCGGCGGAGTCGAGAGCCTCATCGAGCAGCCGGCGGCGATGACCCACGCCGCCATTCCGCGCGAGGAACGGCTCGCGGCCGGCCTGACCGACGGGCTGATACGCGTCTCCGTCGGCGTCGAGCACGTCGACGACCTGAAAGCGGACCTGCAAGCGGCGTTCGAGACGGCCCGGAACGACTGATTGCCCAGTTGTGACGGCGAGTCGGCAGCCGGAAACGGTTACCTTCCGTCGCCCGAACGACGAGGTATGACCGAGAGCCCGGCGGTCGAGGACGCGACACACGTCGACCGTGCGATCGAACTCGCCCGCGAGGCCGTCGACGACGGTAACACTCCGTTCGGCTCGCTGCTCGTCGTCGACGGCGACGTCGTCAGGGAGTCGCGGAACACCACGCGGAGCGACGACGACATCACCGCCCACCCGGAACTGAAGCTGGCTCGGTGGGCGGCACGCGAACTCGACGCGGACGAACGGGAGAACTGCACGATGTACACGAGTACGGAGCCGTGCTCGATGTGTGCGAGCGCGATCGTCTACGCGGGGCTCGATCGGGTGGTGTTCTCCGTCCGAGGCCGCTCGCTCGCGACGCTCTCCGACGGCGTGATCGATATCCCGTGTGAGGAGGTGGTCCGGCGAGGGGACGGCGATACGACGGTTGACGGGCCGGTGAACGAGGCGGCGGGCCTCCGGGTCCACGAGACGTTTTTCGGGGACTGAGTCACTATTTCCGGGGACTGGGCCACTATTTCAGGGGACTGAGTCACGACGGAGCCGGCGGGAACCGCGGGTAGCTTCCGGCACCCTCGGTGTGCCAGCCGCGGAGCGTGACCCACTCGCCGGCGGGGTCGACCGGGGCCTGGTTCCCCGCGACCGACGTCTCGTAGGTGTTCCAGTTCCAGCCGAACGTCCACCACTCGTTTATGCCCTCATAGCGGACGATGAACCCGAAATCGACGTCGTCGTCACCGCCGTGTTCGACGTACGCCGCACTCGTGGCGTCGAAGTTCCGTCGATCCGGCCGCCGGTCGGCTCCCGACTCGTCTTCGGGGTCGGGTTCGGAGAGCTCGAGCGGCGAGAGCACCGGCTCGGTCCCGCGCGGCGTCCTCGTTTCGACGGTTCGGTCCGATTCGATCCGTGCGTCGATCCAGAGGTCGTCGCTGCCCGCCCGTATCTCGTCGACCTCGACCCGCACCATCGGTCCGCGTTCCGTCTCCACGACCTCGTGTGTCACGCCGTGGAACCGGTCGCTGTCCGCGACGTACACGTCCTCGAGAACGGCTCGGTCGTCGTGGACGCCCACCGGGAGCAGGAACACGGCGTCCTCCGTCTCGCCGTCGACGTCGATGCTCACGTCGTAGTGGTACGACGAGGCGTACGAGTCGTAGAACAACACCGTTCCCAGCGCGTACACGCCGCCGAGAACGATCAGCCCGACGACGAGCAGTGCGATGACGACGATCGCAAGCGTGACCACGAGACGCCGGCGCGTGAGCGAGGTGCGTCCGTTTTCGGCGACCATGCTCCGTATTCGTCCATCACGCTGATAAAACCGACCCGCTCCCCGCAGCGGTTTATATGTCGGTCGAGGATCTACGGGACGGTATGACCGAGGTTCCAGTCGACGTCACGCCGAGCGTGACGATCCCGCGCGACGAGATCCCCGATGAGGTCCCGGGCGAGTCGCGTATCATCGAGACGAACGGGGTGCGCCTCCACGTCGTCGAGGCGGGCCCGGAGGACGGGAAGCTGCTCGTCCTGCTTCACGGTTTTCCCGAGTTCTGGTACGGCTGGCACGAGACGATCGCTCCCCTGGCGAACGCGGGCTACCGCGTCGTCGTCCCGGACCAGCGCGGCTACAACCTCTCGGAGAAACCCCCGCGCGTGAGCGACTATCGAATCGACGAACTCGTCCGCGACGTCCTCGGACTGATCGACGCGTACGACCGGGAGACGGCGGCGGTCGCCGGTCACGACTGGGGCGCGGCGGTCGGCTGGTGGCTCGCGATCCACCACGCCGATCGGCTCTCGGAGCTCGTCGCCGTCAACGTCCCTCATCCGACCGTCTTCGAGCGCACGCTCCGAACCTCGTGGGACCAGCGGCTGAAGAGCTGGTACGTGCTGGCGTTCCAGCTTCCGCTGCTCCCGGAGGCGGTCGCTCGCGCCGGCAACTGGCGGCTCGCGGTTCGCGGGCTCCGGGACACCAGCCGCCCCGGAACCTTCGACGAGGAGGACGTTCGACGGTACCGTCGGGCGTGGGATCGAGACCAGGCGTTCGAGTCGATGGTGAACTGGTACCGTTCGATCGTTCGCGACCGGCCGACCCCCGAGACGCCCCGCGTCGAGGTGCCGACGCTCGTGATCTGGGGCGCGAACGACCGGTTCCTCCGGAAACCGATGGCGAGCGAGAGCGTCGCCCACTGCGTCGACGGACGCCTCCACACTGTCGAGGACGCGACTCATTGGGTGATCCACGAGGAGCCGCACCGCGTCGCCGACGCGATCGACGACCACGTCGACCCGCTCCCGCCGGGCGCACGAGAATGAGACAGGATGGGTCCCACCGGTCCGTGGATCGCTCCAGGGGAACATGTTCCCGGAAACGCTCACCCTCGTCCACGCCGTCGCTCCGGTCGCATGAGCACCTCTGAATCCGTCCTCGACGCCCGTGACCTCGACGAACCGCCGTTCGCGGCCATCAGCGATGCACTCGGGGATCTCGACGACGGTTCGACGCTCACCCTGATAAACGCCTTCGAGCCGCGGCCGCTGTACGACGTGTTGGAGGACCGTGGGTTCACCTACGAAACGGAGCGGGTCGCGGACGACGAGTGGCGCGTCGAGATAGCACACGCCTGATCCGACGCTCGGTTTATATACTCCGCCCGAACCGGTTCGGTGTTCCGCCCGAGTTGACGGGAATCGTCGGAGGGGGTATCTCTCCGTGTCGCCTACCGACGTCCGTATGACCCGATACACCCTCGACCGACGAACGTTCATCGAAACCACCGCCGCACTCGGGACGACGGTGCTGCTCGCCGGCTGTGCGGGTGGCGGGGACGGCGGCGACGAGTTCCTCGCGGACGAGCCGAACTACGACGGCTGGCTCGACGACGTGGAGAACTACGAGGGAACCGTCGACCGGACCGACGCCGACGAGGCTCGCGTCGACGTCGGCTCCGAGGGCGGGCTGGCGTTCACCCCGCCCGCGGTGGCCGTCTCGCCGGGAACGACCGTCGTGTGGGAGTGGACCGGCGAGGGTGGCGACCACGACGTCACCGCGGAGGACGGGCCGTTCCAGTCCGACCAGTCCGCCGACGAGGGCCACACGTTCGAACACACGTTCGAGGAATCGGGCACCTTCAGGTACGTCTGTACGCCCCACGAGGCGGTCGGAATGAAAGGTGTTGTGTACGTGGAGTGAGACGCGTTCAATGATGCCGATACGCATCGTTCAGCCGTCGACTACTGCGCACGACCGATCGCCCGTCGCGGGTGCCTGAGCCATGGCACAGGCACGCCTTCTCGTCGATCTCCCGGACGGACCGTGGGTCGCGGACGTCTCGCGGGCGTTCCCGGACACGAGGTTTCAGGTTCTCACGGCGACGCCCGGGGACGATGCGGGGTTCGCGCTCGTCAGGATCACGTCGTCCGACCTCGATGCCGTTCTGACGGCGATGCGAGCCCACGAGACGCTCGCCGAGGTGTCGGTGATGGCGAACGACGGCGACGTGGCGACCGTCCAGATCGAGGCGGGTACGCCGCTGCTGCTGGTCGCCGCCCAGCGCTCGGGCGTCCCGATCGAGATGCCCGTCGCGATCGAACGCGGCGTGGCACGGATCGACATCACCGGCGACCACGAGCGCGTCGCCGAGTTCGGCCGCCAGCTCCGAGCGATCGGGCTGGAGTTCGACGTGGAGTACGTCCAACAGCGCATCAATCCCGGCGGGTCGCTCACGGAGCGCCAGCGCGAACTCCTCTTTGCGGCCGTCGATCGGGGGTACTACGACGTCCCGCGCCGAACCACCCTGACGGAGCTCGCCGACCACGTCGGGATCGCGAAATCGACGTGTAGCGAGACGCTCCAGCGCGTGGAGCGAACCATCGTTCGCGAGTTCGTCTCGGATCTCCCCCGCCAGCCCCTCGAGACGGACGCCGACGCGACGGACTCATAGTCGCCACGTACGTTCTTGTCGCTATGTCGACCGCATCGTCCCGCTGGTCGCGCCGGTTCGTTCTCGTCGGCGTGGCGTCGCTGTGCCTCTGGCAGGTAGCCACGCTCGCGGGCGCTCCCCGACGAACGGTCGTGACGCTGGGACTGTTCGGCTTCGCGTTCCACGTCGTGTTCGGGAAGGCGTACACGCTCCTTCCGGCGTATTTCGGCACCGATCTCGCGTTCGATCGAGCACCGGCCGTCCAGTTCCCCCTCGTCGTCGTCGGGACCGCGTGTCTCGCGGTCGATCCCCTGCTGCCGGGTTCCGTCCTCAGTGGCCGTTCGGCTGCTGTCGGGGGACCGCTCCACGGAACCATCGACCTCGCCGCCGTCGGGAGCGTCCTCTGGCTGTTCGGGGTCGTCGTGTTCGTCGGCACGCTCGTCGCGACGGTCGCCGGACCGCTCCGACGCGGGGAGACGGGAACGGGAGACCACAACGCCGATCGCCGACCCCTCGATCGCTTCGCGAACGCGTTCGTCCCCGTCGTACTCGGGTACCTGCTCGTCGGTTCCGCCGAAACCGCTGCGATCCGGATCGACGCGGTTCCAGCCCTGATCGGTGTTCCGGCCGCCGCGACGCATCTCCTCGCGGTCGGCGCGGCGGCGCTGCTCGTGTTCGTGCTCGGCTTCCGGTTGCTCCCACGGTTCTTCGGTGCGCACCCGACTCGCCGGTCGGCCGTGGTCGTCCTCCCGGCGGGTGCCGTCGCACCGCTCCTCCTCGCCGTCGGGTTTCTGGACGGCCGGCTCCTCGCCGCGGGAGCGGCCCTGCTGTCGCTCGCCGTCGTCGCGTTCGCCGTCGTCGTCGTTCGGATCGGAGTCGCGGCGAAACGACGCCGTGTCGGCGTGATCGCCGTGATCGCCGGTGTGGCGTTCGGGATCGTCGGCGTCGCGCTCGGCGTCTTCTTCGCGTTCGCGGGCGGCTCCCTCTCGCTGGTCGAAACACACCTGCGAGTCAACCTCCTCGGGTTCCTCGGGCTACTGATCGTCGGCGTCTCCTTCCAGTTCAACCCGCCGTCGGTCGGTGTGTTCCCCGGATCGTCCGATCGCCTCGCGACGCTCGTCGTCCTCGCGATCGTAGCGGGGCTCGCGATCGAGACGCTCGCGTCCCTCGCGATCGCGAGCCCGTCATCGACGGTGACGGGCTCCGCCGCGAGCGTGCGGACCGTCGGCCACTGGCTCGCCCTCGTCGGCGCGGTCGGTTACGGCTATCTCGTCGCGAGCACGTTCGCGGCGCGATCGTATTGAACTCGGTCGAGAGCGGTCGCGATGCGGTGCTCGAAGGGGCCGACGCGTCACATGAAGTCGGTGAGTCCCGACTGGCCGTCGTCCTCGTCGTCGGCCGAAGTGCTCTCCGACCCGCCGCCTCCGTCCGGGGCTGACCCCTCCGAGGCCGCCGTCGAGCCGTCTCCCGCTGCCGAACCGCCTCCCGCCGACGAGGACGTTCCGCCGACGGATGCGTCTCCGTCATCCCCGGAGACAGCGGCATCGCGAACGCCGCCCGCGAACGCTCCGTCCGCGTTGTCCTCGACGAGCTGTTCGCGGCGTTCGCGTGCGTCCTCGACTATCGACTCGACCTTGTTGGTCGACTCGCCGGATCCGGTAACGAAGGCGACGCCGGCCGCGTCGAGGTCGTACGCCGCCGCCATCGAGACGGTCAGTTCGCGCGGCTTGCAGTGATGGGTGACGGCCGAGAGGAACGGCAACACCTCGCGGCGGGCCGTCTTCATGCTGCAGCCGCTCGCGTCCGCGATCCGGCGAACGACCTCGTCGGCGGTGGCGTCCGACGACGGCCAGAACTGCGGTCGCCCGTACCGTGTCCATCCACCCTTCGTCCCGTCGCGGGCGGCGGCGACGCCGGCCGCGGCGTTGTCGGTCGCGTACCGCCAGTACGAGTAGTTCTGCGTGGCGCGTACTCGGCCGAGCCACCGGTCGGCGTTCGCGAGGAAGTCGTACGCCCGGGTCGCCTCCATCGGGTCGTACACGTCGAGCATGTTGTCCTCTATCCATTTCGTCAGGTCGTCCGGCGTCTCGTCGACGGCGTACGCCGACCGAAGCGCCTCCTCCGCCGACTCCTCTTTGAGGACCGCATCGAGGAACGGGAAGATCCCCATCGCCTTGTCGCGGTCCGCGGTGACCACGTCCTCGACGGCGATCGAGTCTCGTCCCTCCGTGGCCGCCTGCAGGTCGTTGATCGCTCCCCTGAGATCGCCGCGGTTGCGCTCGGCGATCCGATCGAGCGCGTCCGACTCGAACTCGATCCCCTCCTTCCGACAGATGTCCCGGAGGACGGGAACGATCGATCGCGCGGAGACGTCCCGGAACTCGATGTCCTGACAGGCGCTCCGGAGCCCTCGCGAGATGTCGTAGAACTCGTTGGCGATCAACACGATCGGCTGACCGGACTCCGCGACGAGCGTCGTGATCGCCGACGCGCCGCCGCGGTCGTAGTTGCCGTGGATGTTGTCCGCCTCGTCCAGGATCACGAGCTGGCGGGACGCCGTGTCCCCGCCGGTCGCACCGCCGCCGGCCGCGCTGCCGCCGAGCGTCGCGTTGCGTGCCGCGCGTCCGGCGAACCGCTCGATGACGTCGGCGGTCCGCTGGTCGGAGGCGTTCAGCTCGACGGTTTCCCAGTCCATGTCGTTCGCGAGCGCGTGGGCCGCGCTCGTCTTCCCGACGCCCGGGCTGCCGTGGAGGATGACGGCCTCGTGATGCTCGTCCCACGAGCGAGCCCACTCCGCGAACGCGTCGCGGGCCTTGTCGTTGCCGCGGACCTCCGAGAGCGTGCTCGGGCGGTATCGCTCCGTCCAATCGGCCATTACCCGCGATTGGCGCGTCCGGCGTTTAGTGGTTCCGGAGCGTTACGCCTCGACGCGCTCGGCGGGGGCGAACAAGGACTCGGCGAGGTCGAGTAAGGGCTCGGCGGGATCGGTCAAGGACTCTCGGACCGGCGATGTCGTCCGAACGACCGGATTCCGTCGGCGTCCCGAAGCCGTAGCTCCCTTATATACCGCCGTCCCAGTGGCGCGTATGAGCGACTCGTGGTACGACCGGTACGGGCGGCACGTGATCGGCGGACTGATCCTCGCGTTGGCGCTGCTGTCGGTCGTCGGTGGCTACATCCAGATCGACCGGTACGGCCGCACGGCGCTCGGTGACGTCGGCGTGAGCGTGTACATCGCGGGGCTCGTGCTCTGGGGCTTTTTCCGTGAGGGGTTCGACACCATCCGATTCCGGATCCTGTTGTACCTCGGGCTCGTGCTGTGGGGAACCGTCGATTACCTCTCCGGCTCCGACTCGCCGTTCACGTTCGTGCTGCTGATCGGTGGGTCACTGCTGCTGGCACGGGCCGCGTACAACTACTCCGAAACGCAGCGAAAGCCGGTGTACGACCGCTGAGTCACCCGCACACGGCTCACAGCTCCGTCCGTCGACCGACGATCGTATCGACGTCGAGTTCGAACAGAACGAGTTCGATCTCCTCGATCGGCTCGTCGAACACGCGGAGCGGACCGAACCGCTCGGCGATGGCCGCGTCGTCGAATCCCCGCGCGTGCGGGTCCGACACCGCTCGCAGCGTCCCTCTCACGAGGACGCTCCACGACTCCTCGTCCTCGACGTCGAAGACCACGAAACAGGCCTCGTCGGTCGACTCGACGAACGCCATCTTCCGGCTCTCGTCGCCGCCCTCGCCGAGCCGGACGAAGACGGACGTCCCGTCGTAGAAATACGAGACCGGGACCGCGTACGCGTCGTCGTCGGACGCGAGCGACAGCACGCCCGCCTGCCGACCGCGCAGATAGCTCTCGACCTCCGCTGCGGTCATCCCGACGGTGTACACGTGATCGGTTGCGTCCACGGCCGATCGTTCGGCCTCATCCGTGGTAACTGTTCGCTCAGTCTCGTTGGCTCGGCCCGGGTATCACGACGCCGTTCGGCGGACTCCGTTCGGCCGTTCATCCGGGCCCGGTTCGGCCGCTCACCCGGGCCCGGTTCGGCCGTTCATCCGGGCGGATCGCTCGGGCCCGCTCGGATCGCCAGAACACCTTTTATCTCACACGCGGTCGGTAGTCGTACGCGTCATGTCATCGATCGTACGGACCGACGATATTCCGACCTGGGGATGGCGGTATCGGATAGGGGTCCTGCTGTCCGTCGGGATCGCGGCGATCAACCTGTACGTCGGGTACGTCGCGGCCGGGCCACCGATGTTCGCGGTCGGCTGTAGCTTCCTCGTCGGGGTCGGACTGTTCTTCACGCGATTCTGGAACCCGGTGTTGTACCTCCTCGGTGTGCTTCACATCGGGGTCCTCGGCGTGATCTGGATCCTCTCCGGACTGCAGTTTCTCGCGATCGGACTCGTCAACGGTGTGCTCAGTCTCGGACTCGCTGCGATCGCGCTGTCGCTGTTCTTCGAGGAGGAGCGATCGATCCAGCGGTGACCGATACGCTCATGGGTGTGGGTTTATAAGTAACGACCGTCATGCGCGTTCGAGACTGGCAGGATATCCTCGCGGACGTCGCGAGCGACTCGACCGATCCCGACGGCTGGCGTGCCGTCGCCGGCTCCCGTCGCGAGGGACTCGGAGAGGACCTGTACTTCGGGCACCCGAACGTCGGCGTGTACCACTTGAAAACGTACGCGAAGAACCCTCGGGAGCTCCGCGGCGTCGGTGCACGCGTCGCGCGCACGGTCGACGACGGACTCGATCCGCTCCTCCCGGACACCGAGTCGTCCGGACGGTTCGCGGTTCGAACGCCGCCCGAGAGCGAGGACGCCGCCGAGGAGATGGCGACCCGGCTGGCGGAGACGCTGAAAGTACACGCGGATGCTCCAACGGAGCCCGACCACCTCTTCGAGGACGTGATGGACGCGCTCGACTCGCCTGCGTTCGGACCGATGTCCTACGAGTTCGACGGTCGCCCCGACGAGCTCGACGAGCTGACGGACACCTTCGAGGAGGCCGAGGAACTGCTCTCAACGGAGCTCGACGAACTGATCGAGGCCGACGACGTCGACCGTGGCTTCCACTGAGCGGCTCTGTTGACGTCCTCAATGAGGCCCGTATCAGCCGTTAGAATGTGTCTGCTTCTTGATCGATGACTCTGCGATGAACACCTGCAACGCCTCGTCGCTCACTCCGTTCGCGACTCCCTCGCACGCGCTCCTCGCGCCCGGTGGGCGCTCGGTGGCGCGCACGGCGAGAGCGAGGCTCTCGATTGCATCCGGCGCATCGCGCCGGCGACGCCACCGCACCGTTCTTTATAAGCGACTGTCGCCGCCGTTCACGGCCATTTAAACACCCTGATACACACGACGTACCGCACCGTCGTCACGTCCACTCGAAGCGGGCTCAAAAGGGGTTCGTCGGGTCCGTCAGCTCCGTCCCAGTCGGACTGAGCCCCTCGTCGATATCGACGTCGTCCGATTCGAGCCGTGCGAGGCGATCGTTGACCGCCGCGCTCCCGTTGAGCGTCGGATCGACTCGGACGCGGACCAGCTCGTACCCGTGTGCGTCGACCGCGTTGAGCGCGCGGAAGGCACCGACGGCGAGCGGCTCCGCTTGGGGACAGAAGGCGGTCGTCGGCGTGAACGCCGCGCGCAGCGTCGTCGGGTCGCCCGCCTCCTCGGCGTAGCGGAACCCGGCATCGGGGTGTCTCGGATCGCGGTTGAGCCGGGCGAGGTTGTACCCGAAGGTGGCGTCGTACACGCCGTGCTCCTCGAACGCGGTCGCGGCGTGGCGGTGCACGACGAGGTGGTCGTCGCCGACGAGGACGTCGTGGTCCCGGAGGAAGATCCCGGGGCTCGGAACGTGATCCGAGACGAACTCGTCGGCCGGATCGAACTCGGGGGCGCTCCCGCCGAACGGATTCATTCTCTCGCCTCCGTCCAGACGACCGTCCACGTCGCGTCGTCGTCCTCGACGGTCTCATAGGCGTAGCCGCGCTCGTCGAGCTTCGGGTAGAGGAACTGCGGTGCGCGGTCGTTCCGCTGGGCGAGGACGACCTCGTCCGACAGCTCGGCCAGCAGTTCGAGGGTGCGCTGTAACGGCTCCGGCGGCCCGAGTTCGCGGACGTCCAGCGTTTCGACCGGTCGGTCCGCGGGAGCGTCCGTCTCGGCGAGCACCGTCGCGTCGTGGGACATACGAGAGGCTACGGTCCCGATCCCCCCGTGATTTGTTCCGAACGTGTTCGGACACAGCCTCAGGGGCGGGCAGCGACAACGGTGACGCATGCGAAACGTCTCCGACGAACTCACGACTGCGACGCGTCCGCCGACGACGATCCCGCTCCGTCACTTCCTCGTGGCGCTCGCGTTCCTCGTCGGCGGGGTCACCCTCGGCCTCTTACACCTCGCGGGCGGACCGCTCTCGGGATCGGCGCTCGGCGGGATCGCGATCGCACACCTGCTTTTGATCGGGTGGGTGTGTCTCACCGTCCTCGGCGCGATGACGCAGTTCGTCCCCGTCTGGGCCGGCGTCGAACTGCACTCCGAGCGGCTCGCGACCCTGCAACTGCTCCTCGTCTCGGTCGGCCTCGCGGGATTCGCGGGGGCGCTCTGGCTCGGTCGCCCCGTCGCCGGAAGCGGCTTCGCGGCGCTCGTCGTCACGGGCTTTGCCGTCTTCGTCTACACGCTCTCCCGGACCTTGCACCGAGCGCGTCCCTTCGACGTCACCGAGCGGCACTTCGCGCTCGCGCTGGCGTTCTTCGCGCTCGCAGTCGTCCTCGGCGGAACCCTCGCCGCGGACTACCGATGGAACGTGCTCGGGACCGTCGGGATCGCTCGACTCGAGGTCGTGGACGCACACGTCACCCTCGCCGTCCTCGGCGGGGTGTGTACGACCGTCATCGGCGCGCTGTATCAGCTCGGCCCGATGTTCACGCAGAGCGACCCGACCCCCTTCGACGACCGGATCGCGGGGATCGAGACGGTGGCGTACCCCGTCGGAGTGCTGGCGCTGGCCGCGGGACGATTGTTCGGACACGCGCTCCTCGCGTCGGGCGGCGGGGTGCTCGTTGCCGCGGGGATGCTGGCGGCGGGCATCGTCCTCCTGCGACGGCTTCGGGACGCGACCGCGACGGGAACGCCGATGCTCTCGCGGTACGCGGTCGTGGCGGTGGCAGCCGTCGCGTGGAGCCTGACGGCGGGTGCGACGTGGGTCGTTCAACCGCTCGGCACGGCCGTACGGTTCGGCCACCCGATCGTCGGAAGCGTCCTGCTCGGAGCCGTCATCGGTTTCGTCGTGATCGGAACGCTGTACCACGTCGTTCCGTTCGTCGTCTGGCTCGACCGCTACAGCGATCGCGTCGGCCTCGAACGAGTGCCGGCGATCGACGACCTCTACGACGGCCGCGTCGCCGCCGCGGACTTCACCGCGACCGTCGCCGCCGGCGTCCTCGTGCTCGCCGCCGCCGTCGCCCCGCTCGGCGGATACGCCGGCGGCGTACGACTCGCGGGCGGTGGACTGCTTCTCGTCGGCGTCGCGCTGTTCACCGGTAACGTCGTCTCGACGGTCGCTCGTCACGCCGGCTCGTCGATACTCGGTCGGTTGGAGAAGTGACCGGTCGGGGACGCAGTCGGTCGGTGGTTCTTCGCGAGCGCTACACGCGTTTCACGCGGAGCGCGACCGCGGCGGCGACGGCGGCGACGGCGATCCACGCCAGGAGGACCCCGACGAGCGAGCCGACCGTGAGCCCGCTCCCGTCGAGCGCCGCAGCGAGCCCGGCACCGCCCGCGTCGGTCGGCGCGAGCGCGAGCAGGCGATACGTCGCCACCGGGTTGGCGGCGACGGCGACGGCGACGAGACCGCTGGCACCGTCGACGGCCGCGAGGACGCCCAGCGCGAGCAGGTCGTGAACGAGCGCGACCCACACCCACACGAGCAGCGCCCCCGCGAGCGCGAACGTCGACGTGGGCGCGATCGCGGAGATCGCCACGCCGATACCCAACAGCGCGACCGCCACGGCGACGGTCGCGAACAGGAACCACGCGAACGTCGGCCAGCCGGCGAGCCCGAACTCCCGGAAGAGCAGCAGCCCCGGGAGACCGAATCCGAGGACGACCGCGCTCGCGATCACGACAGCTCGCCCGACGAACACGCCCACCGCCGTCTCCGCGCGCGAGACTGGCAGCGTCAGGAGGACGCCGAGCCGCCCGCGCTCGGCCGCGCCGACGATCGCACCGTGGCCGAACGCCAGCGCCGCCAGCGGAACGAGGAACGTCGCGAGTTCGACGTAGCTCGCGACAACCGGCTCGTAGCCGTCCGGCGCGACGCTCGCCCCGCTGAACGTCGCCAGCAGGACTCCGAAGACGGCGAACAGGACCGTCAGGCCGGTCCCCCACCCCCGCCGGACCGTCAAGCGCGCTTCGCGCCGGGCGAGCCGCACGACGATTCCAGGGCGCGGCAGGTGGCCGGCAACGCGGGCGATCGGCGATCCCGTCGCGGTCGCCGTCGTCGCGGTCGCCGTCGTCGCATCCGCCGTCTCCGTGGTCGGACTCGCCGCCGCCTCCGCGGCGGCGTCCTCGACGGCGACCCCGCCGTCCGGAACGCCCTCCACAGCGTCCGTCCCGGAGCGCTCAGGCATCTCGACCACCGCCGGTGAGCGAGACGAACGCCCCTTCGAGTCCGTCCTCGTGGTCCGCACCGAGTCCGTCGGGCGTCCCCTCCGTGACCAGCCGACCCCCGTCGATGACGCCGACCCGGTCGCACACCCGATCGACCTCCCGGAGCGCGTGCGACGCCATGAGCACGGTCACGTCGGTTTCATCGCGAACGCGCGTCAGGACCGATCGCAGCGCGGCGACGCCGTTCGGATCGAGGCCGGCGGTCGGTTCGTCCAGCAGGAGGACGGAGGGGTTCGAGAGCAGCGCGGCGGCCAGCCCGAGCCGTCGACGCATCCCCTTCGAGTAGCCGTCGATGTGGCGGTCTGCGGCGTCCGCGAGGCCGACGGTCGCGAGGGCGTTATCGATGCGATCGGTGGGGTCGTCGTCGGGACCGGACCCGACTCCGCGGATATCGGCGTGGAACGCGAGCGTCTCGCGTCCCGTCTCCCCCGGCGGGAACCCCGGCCGCTCCGGGAGGAACCCGATCTCCTCGCGGATACGCCAGCCGGCCGCCGAGACCGCTCTTTCCCCGACCACGACGCGTCCCGCGTCGGGTCGCTCGTGGCCGGCGATCAGGCGGAACAGCGTGGACTTCCCCGCGCCGTTTGTCCCGACGAGACCGTACGCGTCGCCGGGTTCGACCGTGAGATCGACCCCAGCGAGGGCCGCAACGTCGCCGTACCGTTTGTGAACGTCCGTGATGTCGATGTGCATGGTTAGTGGTGGTCGTCCTCGTGGTCGTCGCCAGCGTGGCCATCGTCTCCAGCGTGGTCATCGTCTCCAGCGTGGCCATCGTCGCCAGCGTGGTCGTTGCCCCCGGCGTGGTGGTCATCTCCGGGGTCGTCATCGTACTCGACGGTCGGGTCGACCGCCGTCGCGTACGTCCGATACGGCTCGATGTCGTGGGTCGGGTCCGTGAGCGGCTTCTCGTCGACGATCCCCGCGGTTTCGACGAGGGGGAACCGGCTCTCGACGAGTCGGATCGCGTCGAACGCCGGGCTGTCCGCGAACACGGCGACGGTCGGGTGTTCCTGGACCAGCCGCTCGGCCGCGCCGGCGGGTCGATGGCGAGTGTCGCTCAGGCCGTCCCCGTCGGTGTCCGCCACCTGCGCGTCCGACCAGTAGTTCCCACGCTCCGTGTCGTTCCACGACACCAACTCGCGGGTCGTCGTCAGCACCTGCTCGTCGTTGTCGACGAAGTCGTTGCCCGAGACGACCGTCCCCTCGGTGCCCGCGCTGTGGTGGACGCCGACGCCGTTGGCGTACACGAGGTTGTCGGTCACCGCGTTGTCCTGTGCGTTGTACAGGAAGATGCCGCGGTCGTTGGCGACGAGGTGGTTTCCGCGGACGACGGTGTCATCGATCTCCTTCAACAGGATCCCGTGACCGCTGCCGCCGCGGTTGGCGACCGCGGTGTTGTTCACGACTTCGATCCCCTCGCTCACCATCAGCGCGTACCCCACGTCGTTCTCGAAGGCGACGTTGTCCGCGAGGCGGTTGTCGTCGGAGTACATGTAGTGAACGCCGTACCGCAGGTCCCACATCGTGTTCCCCGTCGCCTCGACGTCCTCGGCCCACGAGTAGTAGATCCCGTCGCGCGTCCGGGTGATCTCCGTGTCGCGGATCGTCGTCCCGGTCGTCTCCCAGAGGTGGATCCCGTTGCCGCGATCGGCGAACCGCGGGGCGTCAGCGCCCTCGATCCGCGAGTCGCGGACGGCCACCTCGTCGGCACCGTTCACCCAGACGCCGAAGGCCACGTCGGTGAGGTACAGGTTCGCGAGCGTCGTCTCGTCGGCGTTTTCACCGACGAACACGCCCGCGTCCTCCGATTCGAGATCGTTCCCGCTCTCTGCGATCCACACGTCCTCAACCGTAACGTTCGACGCCTCGACGGCGAGAACGGTGCCCTCGCCGCCGCCGTCGATCAGTGCGCCGTGTGGCTCCGCGGCCCGGACCCGCACGTCCGGCACGTCGACGACGACCGCCTCCTCGGGCTCGAAGACGCCCGACAGCTCGACGACGTCTCCGGGCTCCGCCGCGTCGACGGCGATCGACGGATCGTCGTATTCGACGCGTTCGCCGTCGCGTATCAGCGTCGCGGTCCCCGGCTCGGTCGGCGGTTCCGGATCGTACGCCGGCGGCTCGACGACGCGATCAGCGTCGCCGTCCGTGGCGGCCGCGCCGACCTCCGACTCCGCGACCGCGACGCCGCCGATAACGACGGCGAGGACGAGCAGCGCGGCGACGAGGTATCCTCTCGTCGAGACGAGCCGAGCAGCCGACGGACCGCGGATCATCGCTTCGCCTCCGTCGGGGACTCGGTGGTCCCACCGTCACCCGTGAGACGTGCGCCGACGGCGTCGACCACGTCGCGGATCGTGACCCGTGATCCCCGCAGCAGGAACGCGGCCACGAGCAGCAGGAAGCCGACCCCGGCGAGGTAGCCGCCCGGGCCGAACCACGCGACGCCGCTGATGTTGGCGATCTCGTAGCCGCCCAAAAGCGGCGGAGTGAACTCGTCGACGCCGACGAGCGGCGCGCCCGGGTCGAGCGCGTGGCCGGCCTGGTGCAGCCGGTACTGGACGATCGCGAACGTTCCCACGAACGCCAGCCCGGCCCCGGCCAGTTGACAGAGCAGCCCCAGCCGAAGTTTTCGCTCGGTCGGTGCGAGCGCGACGAACACGCCCGCCGCCGCCACAGCGAGGAACACGACGGGACCGAGGATCCACTCGGGGGCCGCGATCGCGTTCGGGTGGACGGCGTAGTTCGGGTCGACGTACACCGGATCGGGATAGTAGAAGCCGACGTACTGGTTGAGCGCCTGTACCTCCGCGTAGTCGCCGCCGAGCCGGGGATACGCGTACAGCTCGACGAGCAGCCCCTCCGGGTACTGCGGTGCCTCGAAGGCGATCCGCCACACGGGCACGAACAGCGCGAGGACGAACGACGCGGCCGCCGCTATGGGAAGCGCCCGACGGAGCTCCGTCAGTCGATCGAGTGGGATCGTCATGGTGTGGTCTCCGGTTCGGTGGCGATCAACGGTCTCAGTCCCTCGGTTCCACGAGGATCCGGGAGCGCATCTCGAGGTGAAGCGCGCTACAGAAGTACGCACAGTACGCCCAGAAGACGCCCGGCTTGTCGGCCGTGAACGTCACCTCCCGAGTGTCCTGTGGGGCCAACGCGAGGTTGATGTCGTACTCCGGGATCGCCATCGAGTGGATGATGTCGCTGGTCTCCTCCACGTTCGTGATCCGGATCGTCACCTCGTCGCCCTCGCGAACCGTGACCTCCGGAAACGCGTACTCGTTGCGGCGCGTCCACATCTCGATCTCCACGGTCTCGTCGTCGATCCGCTCGAACGACTCCTCGCCCTCGGCGACGTACTCGTGATCGTAGTCGTCCCGATCCCACACCTTCGCGGGATCGATCTTGTCGCGGTGGACGATCGTCGCGTCGTGCGGCTCCGGATACGACGGTTTGTCCTTCAACAGCTGCATGCCCCCCTCGTCGTCGCCGATGTGGAACAGCTGGTCGTTCTCGGGGTGGATCGGACCGACCGGGAGGAACCGGTCTTTCGACAGCTTGTTCAGCGAGACGAGGTAGTCGCCCTGCGGCGACGCCGTGTACGACTCCGCGGCGATGAGGTGGCCGGGATTGTAGTGGACGTCGTGTTTCTCGATCACCGGCTCCTCGGAGCCGGGTTCGGCCTCGACGGCCGCCTCGTAGTCCCACTTGACGACCTGTGAGTCGATGAACGTCGTCGTGTAGGCGTGGCCCCGACCGTCGTACGCGGTGTGAAGCGGACCCATTCCGATCCGGGGCTGGCCGACGATCGCGTCCTGCGGGTCGTCGACCTCGGCGATCGCCTCGACGTCGATGACCGTACAGGTCGGATCGAGCTTGCCGGACGCGATCGCGTAGCTTCCGTCCGGCGTCACGCTGATCCCGTGCGGGCTCTTCGGCGTCGCGACGTACCGGACGATCGGACGCTCCGCGTCGTTGAGGCTGCTGTCCATGGTGCCGTCGACGACGGGGACGCCGCTGATCTCCTCGTACTCGCCGGCCTCGACCGCGTCCCAGATCGCGGGGATGTCGAACGCCTTCACGTAGTCGCGATCGGGTCGAGCCATCTCCCCTTCCGTGACGCCCTCCTCGCTGTTGTAGCCGGTCGCGAAGAACCAGCGGCCCTCCTTGCCGCCGTCCCCGTTGTCGAGGTTGCCGTCGATCTGGACTTGCCACTCGACGTCCATCGTCTCGGGATCGAGCGCCGTGAGCACGGATCCGTACGAGTCGGGGTCGTCGACGTCGCGGCCGTCGTTCGGTATCGGGACGCGGAACTCTCCGACGCCGAACACGAGCTGCGTATCCGGCAGCTGCATACACGCACCGTGGACACCCTGGCAGTTCGGAATGTTCGTGACGGCGTCCGTCTCGAAATACTCCAGATCGACGCGAGCCATCCGACCGTTCGCCTTGTCGTTGACGAACAGCCACCGGCCGTCGTAGTCGTTGTCCGTCTGGGACACGCGCGGGTGATGGGTGTCCCCCCACGTGTAGCCGCCCGACTCCGCCAACAGCTCGCTGGAGCGGGCGTCGTAGCCGAATCCCTTCGCGCTCTCCGTGTTGAACACCGGGATCCGCATGATCTCCCGCATCGACGGGATCCCGACGACGCGAATCTCGCCGGTGTGGCCGCCGCTGAGGAAGCCGTAGTACTCGTCGTGTTCACCCGGCGGGACACGGTGGTCTGCGTCGCCACTCGCCGTGACCGTGTCGTCACCGTCACCCGAAAGCAGTTCCGTACAGCCGGCGAGACCACTCATCGCGCCGACCGCCGCACCCGCCTTCATGAAGTTGCGTCGACCGATCTCCAGCCGAGGGAGATCGAGGTTCGGACGCCGTGCGGCGGTCGCGTCCGTCCCCTCCGCGGTCGCCGCGATGTCGCGTTCGTGGTCGGTCAACAGGTGTTCTATCGACCGACCGTCGACGATCTCGGGACTGTCGTCGGTCGGCTCATTCGCGGCCGACTGCTCGTCCGCGGTCGACTTCGCGGCCGACTGCTCGTCCGCGGTCGACTTCGCGGCCGACTGCTCGTCCGCGGTCGTCTGTTCGTCCGTCCGTTCCGTCGTGTCGTCGGTCGTGTTCGGATCAGTAGTCATCGTCGTGAGATTGGTCGCCGCCACGGGTGGCGTCAGTCGAGTCGTCCTCCGCACAGCGGGCGGTACTCCCATCACTCTCGGTTCGGACCGTCCGTGCGAGTCGCTCAACCGCCGGGTCGCCGAGTATCGTCCGGAGTTCGTCGGCGAACTCCGGAACGAGCCGGTCACGGGCGCGTTCGACGTCGAAGCGGTAGCGGTGACGCGTCGTCCCGCGATGTCGCTCGGTGTCGCGCTCGACGAGTCCCTTCTCGACCAGTCGGTCGACCGTCCGCTTGACCGTCGTGTACGCGACCGCATCGCCGCGACGCCGCACCGCGTCGAGCAGGTCGCGGGCCGTCAGGGAATCGTCGGCACGTCGCAGGACGGCGAGGAGCTCGCGTTCTCGCGGTCCGAGCTGTGTCCACTGGGTCATGATCGGAGAGGCCGAACGGTCGTTCGACCCCGCTACTGATCACTCCGGTCGAAGGCGACAGGTATCTGCTGCCGGACTGTTCGGGGGTTTAACTACCGTCGTCCGCGAACAGCTGCGAGAAGAGGGTGGCCGTCACCAGCCGGAGGTGCTCGGAGACGGTCGACTTCGCGAGATCGAGATCGGCGGCGATCTCCTCCGCGGAGGCACCGTCCGGCTCGAAGTACCCCCGTTCGGCCGCCACGGCGGCCACCTCGGCCTGTCGATCCGTCACGGCGGCGAGATCGACGGGGACGACGTCAGCCCGCTCGTCGTCGCCGCCGCGGTCGACGAGGAGCCGACGGAGTTCGACGCAGAGCCCGGCGTCCTCGAACCCGTCGACGATCGCTTCGAGCTCCTCGTGACCCGTCAACACGAACGAGACGATCAGCTCTCCGTCACTCATGTGCGCTTCGCGCGGGGAAACCGGAAACGCCGCGAACGCCGCCGAAAGCCCTCCACACGAGCAGTCACCGCACGTGCTGTCGGCATCGGCCGTCCGTTGGTTAGCTACCCGTTGGTCGGCTGTCCGTTGGTCGACGGAGTCATGAGCCATCCGCACGCCGCCGTCGGTCGCCGCCGCCTCCCGTGGGAGGTCGTATCGCCCGTGAGCCTGCCCCGCGAACTCGACTATCTCCAGCGTTGTCGGCGGGTCGGTAGGCGGATCCGCGGCGACGAACTCGACCGTCTGGTCGACGGGATCGACGCGGAGATCCTCTACCGCGGTCCCCTTCGAGAGCGTCGCTACCGGACAGCGATCGCAGGCGGACACGGCCAGTTGAACGTGGATCCCGTCGGTCATTACGGGCGGACGTACCATCTCCCGACACAAGTACCTGGTAGGCGTTTCCTACCGGATGAAAACGGATCAAACGGCACGCACCGCTAGCGACGGGCCGCGACGCGCTCGACGAGAGGTGATCGCGCTCGGTCCGGACGGGATCGCGCTCGGTCCGGATGGGGTTCGCGTTCGATCCGGATGGGGGGATCGCGTTCGGTCTCGACCGGCGTTAGCGCTCGACCCGGTAGACGTACCCGCCACAGCCACACTGATCGACGAGCTCCGTGGTGGCCTCCGAGTGACTGTCCCGGATCGGCTTCCGGAGGTACTCCTCGGGGTTCCCGTGGTTCGGGTGGGTGACCAGGTTCACGTGGTGTCCGGCCGCCGTCCGGTCCACCGCGACGAGCGCGTGATCGACGAGGCGCTCCCGGTCGTCGGCGTACTGGTCGAGTTCGAGGTTCGCCGACCACGACCCGGCGTGTTCCGCGTCGAGGAACGCCGGGCGCTCGCCGGCGGTCGTCTCGGTTGCGTCGCGTCCGTCCATGAGCGACGCTTCGCTGCCGACAGCCCTGTCTCTCACGCCGAACGTGTTCGGGATCGCTCTCGCATGACGACGATCGGCTCCGCACGGAAGCGGAGTCAGATCCCGGATCCCCGATACACGGCCGCGACGACGACCGACGCGGCGGCGACGAGCAGGCCCCCTACGAGGACGAACGCCGCCGACACGGACCACGCATCGATGACGGCACCGAGGAGGACGGGGCTGATAACGGCACCCAACGACAGTCCCGTGAAGAAGAACCCGAAGCTCTTCCCGACCGCTTCGGGGTCGGCCACGCTGTTCGCGAACTTGTCCCGCGACGGGAGCGCGAGTCCGAACAGCAGCCCGATCAGCGCGACCAGCGCGACCGCGACCGTCAGCGAACCGCCGGGGACCGCCACCACGAGAAACCCGACTCCGACGGCCGACAGCACGAACGTTCCGACCACGATCCACCGGAACGAGGTGCGGTCGGCGAGCGGGCCGCCGGCGACGACGCCAACCGCCGTAGAGGCGAGATGAACCGTCAAGAGCGTGTTCGCCGTCGATTCGGTGAATCCGAACCCGTTGACGGCCAGCACCGTCGTGAACGACTGTAGCCCGACCAGTGCCATCATGCTGACCAGATAGAACGCGAACACGAGCAGCAGGTCGGCCCGCTTGACGAACGCGGCCATCTGCCGGATCGTGCCGCCCGCATCACCGTCGGCGCTCGGCTCGACGCGCCGAGCGTGAACCGGCTCGGTCGTCGCCGCGATCCCGACCGCGGTGAGGACGCCGATCGCGCCGGCGGCGACCAGCGCGGTCTGCCACCCGTACGCGATGCCGACCGTTCCGATCCCGAGCGGTGCCGCCGCGAAGCCGGCGTAGCCGCCGAAGGTGTGGACGCTGAACCCGGTTCCTTCGTTGTCCGGCGTGGTTACGGCTTCGAGAAGCGCGTAGTCGGCCGGGTGGAACACCGACTGGCCGATGCCGGACGCGAACGCGAAGCCGAGAAGCATCCAGTACGACGTCGACAGTCCCGACCCGCCGATGCTGAGGGACGTGAGCAGGAGCCCGGCGACGAGCACCCACTTCGCGCCGATCCGATCGACGACCTCGCCCAGGGGAACCTGTAAGAGGAGCTGTGGAACGTAGATCGCCGTCACGAGCAGTCCGAGCCGGGTCGTCGAGACGCCGAACTCCGTCGCGAGCAGCGGAAACAACGGCGGATACGCCAACAGGAACACGTGCGAGAGGAAATGTGCGATCGACACGATGCCGACGACGAACGATGCGCTTCCTCGTCGGTATCCGGCCATGGGCGGCGTACGAAAGCGGGCCGTTTAATTCTAGCTACAGCGATAGCGCTTCGTCCCATCAGTTAAACCCCTCCGCTTTTTTCGGTGGGTATGGAGTACGCCGACCACACGATCCGCGAGTTCCTCTCGAGTGTCGCCTCGGAGCACGTCGCCCCCGCCGGCGGGACGGTAGCGGCCGTTGGCGGCGCGTTCGGAACGGCGCTCTGTGAGATGGCCTGTATCCACACGATCGAGACGGACGGGTACGCAGACGTCGTGCCGGAACTGGACGGGATCGAGACCGATCTCCGTCGACAGCGGTCCCATCTGTTGACGCTCGCGGAGGCGGACGCGAGCGTCGTCGCGGACTCGTTCGCGTCGACGGCGGACGTCCCGGGCGAGACCGGCATGAAACGCTCGGTCGGAGTGCCGCTCACGATCGCGGAGGCCTGCTCGACCGTGCTCGAACTGGGGGCGACAGTCACGGAGCGCTGTGCCCGTAGCGTCGTCGCCGACGCCCGGGTCGGACTCGTGCTCGTTCACGCAGCGATTCGCGCCGCCGTACTCGTCGTCCGAACCAATCTGGAGCGGGTCTCCGACGCGGAGTTCGCCCGCCGGATCGACGCCCGACTCTCGGCGGTGACGGCGTCGTCGGAAGCCGCCTTCCAGCGAGTGGATCTCCACCACGGCTGACGTCGTGTGAGCCGCTTTTCGATCGGACGGTCACCGAGCGCGAAGCGGGAGGTGGCGGGCATCGTCATCGATCGTCTCCGTTCTCTGCGCCGATCGAGCACCGAACGACCACCGAACGACCACCAACCGATCTCCTCGACGTCGCGATCGACAGGGCGCGGAACGGTCGACACCATCCAGTTCGCCGTTCGACGCAGAGCGGTATTGACGCGTTCCGATGAAGAGATACATAAAAGAAGAAGTATACTATGAAATAGTATATATAAATATTGGGCTAGAGTTGTACAGATCGTTGTCGTCGGATATGCCTTATCGATATCTTATATACTATATTTTATACGGAATATACAACCGATATCCGTACAAAATCGGCGTGTTATTATATATTTATTAAGATCTTTCATCACCCGCGGGACGCAGCGACCGTGACAGCGTCGATCAAATAATGGGATAAAATTTATCGGTGCGAGTTAAAAACAATATACCGACATGTACTTCGGTAGCGCGCTCTCGCCGACGTCGGGACCGGGAATCCGCGTCCGTTACCGTTTCCGGCCCTTCAGCAGTCCGATCGTCGCGAGTAGCGCGACGAGCGCGACGACGGCTCCGAATCCGGGGACGGAATCGTCGGTCGGTCCTGCGGCCTGTTCGGCGGGTGCCTCCGTGGTAGCGTCCTCGGTCGTTTCAGTCGTCGTCGATCCGGTTTCCGTCTCGGTCTCGGTCGGCTCCGGCGTCTTCTCGTCGACCGTCGCCACGAACGTCTCGCGATCGTCGCCCATCGCGACCGAGAGGTTCAACTCGCCCGTCACCCACTCGTTGGTCCGGTACGTGAGGGTGACCGTGCTCGATTCGTTGGCCGCCACGGTCACGTTTCGCGTGTCCATTCGCTGGTCATCGAGGAACAGCGTGACCGCCTGCTCGTCGCTGATGTCGCCGGTGTTGTTCACCGTGACCGTCACGTTGAGCCACTCGTCCGCGGTCACCGGGCCGTTGGTCTCGACGTCGTCGATCGTGAGGTTGCTCCGCAGCGGCATGACCTCGACCGACCGATCGACCCGGTCGTCGGGCGTCTGTGCCGAGAGGTTCCACTCCCCGGACCGGTTCGCGGTCGTGTTGTGAGCGTACGAGAGCGTCGTCTCCGCGTTCATGTCGAGATCGACGACCGTTTCGTTGATCGTGTGATCCTCGACGGTGAACCAGACGAGCCGCTCGCCGCCGGCGGTTCCGGTGTTCGTAACGGTGGCGTTCATCCGGAGCGTTTCGCCGGCCTTGATCGGCCCGTCGACCTCGAACTCGTCTATCCGGAACTCGGGCTGGCCGACCGTGTACGTCGAACCGCCACTGCTCGAACTGCTCGATCCGCTCGATCCGCTACTCCCCGAGTCTCTCGACGGCTCCTCGACCGTAACCGTCCGCGTATCGTCGTCATCCGGGGTTTCGACCGTCAACGCCCAGTCTTTCGCGTCACCGCTTTTGGTGACGTACGTGAGGGTTACCGACTTCGTCTCGCCGGCGTTCATTTGCACGTCCATCTCGTCTTTGAGGTACTCGTCCAGACTGAATCGGACCTCCTTCGTTGCCGATTCATCCCCCGTGTTCTCCAGTCCGACCGTCACCTCGACCGTCTCACCGACCGTGGTTGGGGTGTTCGTCTCGACGTTCGTGATCATGAACTCCGCGGGCGCGGGCTCGGGCTCGGACGTCCCCGTGTCATCGGAGTCGTCCGAGTCGCCCGTGTCCGAATCATCAGTATCCGAGTCGTCCGTGTCCGAATCATCAGTGTCCGAATCATCAGTGTCCGAATCATCAGTGTCCGAATCATCAGTGTCCGAATCATCAGTATCCGAGTCGTCCGTGTCCGAATCATCAGTGTCCGAATCATCAGTGTCCGTGTCATCGGTGTCCGAATCGTCCGTGTTGAAAACGATCTGATCGGCATCGGCCGCGGTCGCTCCCGCGACGGAGCCGCTTGCGACACCGACGACGGCGATAACCAGTATCAACGCGAGTGCCCACCGCTGTAATCGTGGCATAGTCCACGTGGGGAGAGCTTACTTCAAAAGTATGGAGCCGTTACATGTGTTACGAGTTTACTACTCCGTCAGGAGCCCGGTTCACCCGTCCTTTGGAGTGTCGCGGCCTCGAATCCGAGCCCGACGAAGGACGTTCACTCACGAGACCGATCCAACGACGGTCACGTGGAAATCAACGGCAGAGAGGAGACAAAAGAAGACGGAGCGGACGCGCTCGTCCGTGCGGTCCATGCGGCTCCCGATGCCCCGAACGTCGACGTGTACGTCGATGACGACCCGGTGTTGGAGGACGTACCGTTCCGAGCGGTCAGCGACTATCTGTCGCTGCCCGAAGGACGTACGACGCGACCATCACCGCAGTGGGGGACGCGGACACGGTCGTCTTCGACGACGCGATCGACGTGGCGGGCGACACGGCGACCTCGTTGGTCGCGCTCGGCCAGCTGGACGACGACTCCTTCGAGGTGCGTGCACTCGAGGACGACGTCTCTCCAGTTGGTGGCGACGAGTCACGGATCAAGGCCGTCCACGCTTCCCCGGACGCACCGGCCGTCGACATCGTCCCGGAGGGTGCCGACGAACCGTTGGATCTCACGGCCGCCGTCGACACCGACGCTGCGTGATCGCGGTCGGCACCGACGGAGACCGATTCCTCCGGACGTCGGTCCGCCCCGACGTCACCGGAGCTCGTGGACGGTACAGAACGATCCTTTTTCGGCGGAGATCCACGCAGTCAGTTCCTCGTCGTCGTCGGGATCGACCGGATGGAGCGTACAGACGTCGACCTCGCCGTCGTACCGCTCGACCGTCGCCGTCACCTGCTCGGCATCCGTCTCCTCTTGACGTGCGTTTCTCATCGTCTCGCAGGAACGCGTGGGGTGAGTATTGTTATTACGCGGATACTCCGGCCGCGTTTCCCTCGGTACCGGACGGGATCGACGCCGATCGACCGTGTACTTCCGCAACACACGCTCTCAGCCTCGTTCCGCCGGTCCGCTCGCGTCGAGTCGCTCGAACCGATCCGACGTTCGCCGTAGTAGGTGTATACTAAACCCGGCTGACGGGCGAGTGACGGAGCATGCAAGTCGTCATCCTCGCGGCAGGACGTGGCACGCGAATGGGGCCGCTCACGGAAACGATCCCGAAACCGATGCTCCCCGTCGCGGACCGACCGCTCGTCGCACACGTCGCGGACGCCGCGGTCGACGCCGGGGCCGAGGAGCTCGTCCTAACCGTCGGCTACGGCGGGGATCAGGTCCGGGAGTACTTCGGCGAGCGGTACGCTGGCGTCCCGGTCCACTACGCGGAACAGTCCGACCAGCTCGGCACCGCGGACGCCCTGCGGGTCGCAGTCGATCACGTCGACGGCCCGTTCGCGGTCCTGAACGGGGACAACCTCTGTCGTGCCGCGGATCTCGACACGCTGTTCGACGCGGTCCCCGCGGTCGGCGCGTACCGCGTCGACGATCCGTCTTCGTACGGCGTACTCCGGACGGAGAACGGCGTCGTTACCGAGGTGGTCGAGAAGCCCGACAACCCCGAGACGAACACGATCAACGCGGGGGCGTACGCCTTTCCCGCGGACGTGGTCGATCTCCTCGACGTGCCGCGAAGCGAGCGCGGGGAGCGAGAACTGACGGACGTCCTCGATCGGGTCATCGAACGGGACACCGTCAGCGCCGTCGACTTCGAGGAGTGGATGGACGTCGGTCACCCGTGGGAGCTCCTGGCCGCGAACGAACGACGGCTCCCCACACCCGACAGGGGTCGCGCGGACGGAGGGACCGAGACGACGACGACCGGCGGGATCCGCTCGCACAAACTCGTCGACTTCGGAGCGCCCGACGGCGACGTCCATCCGGATGCGACGATTCGCGGTGACGTCGTCCGCGAGTCGGGGGTTCAGGTCGGCCCGGGCGTGGTGATCGAAGGCCCCGTCCTCCTCCGTTCGGGATGCTCGATCGGACCGAACGCGTACGTACGCGGTCCGACCCTCGTCGGTCCGGGCGCGCGGATCGGCCACGCCGTCGAAGTCAAAAACAGCGTCGTCATGGCGGACGCCAGCATCGGGCACCTGTCGTACGTCGGAGACAGCATCGTCGGCCCCCGCGTGAACCTCGGCGCGGGGACGAACGTCGCGAACCTCCGCCACGACGGCGAACCGGTGTCGGTCACCGTCGGCGACCGCCGGGTGTCGACGGGTCGACGCAAGTTCGGAACGGTGCTCGGTCCGGACGTGAAAACCGGGATCCAGACCGGGATACATCCGGGAGTCACGCTCTCGGCGGGTGTGCGGACGACGCCCGGCGAGATCGTGAGCCGTGACCGCTGACTGGGACGTCAGTCGTATCGTCCCCGCTGACTGAGACGTCAGTCGTATCGTCCCCGCTGACGCCGTGTTCTCCACGACTCCCCCGCTGACGCCGAACCGCGACCGTTTTCGTGCCACCGTCCCAGGCCCACCGACCCCTCCCCCTCTCGATCGGTCGGTTCGTACGGATTAGTTGTGGATTACAAAATTATAGTTGTAATACTATTGGATGACGTTCCGACCCGATCGTCCGGAGGCGATTACCGTACTGGAGGTCGAGCCGATCGGAACGGCTCACATCGATGGAGATATCGCGGAAAACGAGAACTGAAATCGAACCGTTCGGACCGTCAAAAAATACGTCGTGGAGTCGAATCAGTACGTTACTCGAGGTGGATGCCCCGGTCGTCTATCTCTTTGACGGACTCGTGGGGGAGCTCGTATACGTCCTGTTCTTCGGCCGTCCAGCCGAGCTTCTGACGGATCGCGCCGTCGAGATCGTTTTCAGGTGTCACGTGTGCCACGTCGCCGGCAACCGCCTGTACGTGGCCGATCACGGTTCCGTCCGCAGTCATTACGCCTCGTCCCTTGTCGCTGTCTTCGAACTCTCTGACCATTGTTTCACACGGGTACTCCCCGTGGTCGGATCCAGACGTGCGATGGGCTTTGTTATACCCTCCGATGACCGTGGAACGGACAGCCAACCGGATGCAAGGGGAACCGTTCCAGCGGATGCGACTGGCTACGACCGCGACCGGTCGTCTCCGAGTCGCTCGGCGATCGGGTCCAGATGGGCGTACCCGACCACCGCGACCACGTCGGCTCCGTCCCGACGGTGGGTGCACAGCTCGTCCGCCATCGCCGCCTCGCGTGCGCGGTCGAACGCCTCCATCGCCGGCGGACGACTGAACGCGCGGAGCAGGGTCGTTCCGGCGGCGACGGCGTCGTCCTCCTCGACCGCTTGGTCGTCCGGCGACGCCGTCCGGGTGTACGTGTCTCGTCGGGCGTCGAGTCCGGGGTCGACGTCGATTCCGATCCGCGACGCCGCGTGCGAGATACGGCACTGAACGGCGTGAAGGGTCTGGATCCCGAACGCGTACCCGGCGCGAACGGCACCGTGGACGGAAAGCGACTCGGTGCGGACCGAATCGATCGTCGTTCGGAGGACTGACGAGTTCGGGAGGTCGATCCCGACGGCGCGAGCGTCGCCCGCGGCGCTGATCGCCGCGCTCATTTCGCCACCGTCGTGGAACGCCGACGCGATGAGTTCTGGATCGGAACCGTGTTCTCGTGCGTAGCGACGGAACAGCGGTACGGCGATCGGCGCGATCTCTAGTGCGACCACGTCCGGGTCGAGTGCGGCTACGGTCTCGACGACCCGAAACACGCTCGCCGGGTGGTCGTGGACGACGCCGACGAGCGTCACCCGTCCGTCGTCGTCAGTCGCGGGGAGATGTCGAAAGTCGCTGCGGGAGATCCGTGGATCATCGAGCGCCGTGACGAGATGTTTGATCGGCTGCGTCATTCACAAATCGCTTCGTTTGTCGAAGCTTACCGAACGGTAGCAGTCGTATAATATATAAACGTTCTCGTACGACCGGTCGTTTCGGTCGACAACGTCTGACGTACCTCGGCTATCGAGTCCATAATAAAGAGCCTCCGGACGACCGTTGGAAACGATGTCCGCACACTGGGACACGATCGGGTATCTCATCAGCTCGAAGTACCGGCTCGCAGTGATCCACCGACTCGCGAACGCCCCGGCGACACCGACGCAGATCGCGACCGACGAGAACCTCTCGCCGTCCCACGTCTCGCGGGCCATCCAACGGCTCGCCGATCGTTCGATCGTCGAGTTGGCCGTCCCCGAAACACAGCGGAAGAACCGGTTGTACGAACTCACGCCGAAGGGAACGACGCTCTGGTCGGAGATACGGACGGCCGGGCTGGATCGGTGAGGTGGGAGCCGTTCGCCCACGCGATCGAGAATCGATCGTGTTTTGGGCCTCGGTCCGAGACGAGTGCGTATGCCATCGGAGTGGAACGTCATCGGATACGTGATCAGCTCCAAGTACCGGCTGTCGGTTCTCCGTCACCTGTCCGGTGACGCGTCGACGCCGACGCAGCTCGCCGCGACGATAGCGACCTCGACCACGCACGTCTCTCGGGCGCTTCGACAGCTTCGCGAGTGGGGGCTCGTCTCCTTGGCCGTCCCGGACGATCGACGGAAGAACCGGGTGTACGAGCTCACGGGTCGCGGGGAGTCGGTGTGGGAGACGATCCGTGCCAACGACCTGTCCGCCTGAGGTTCGTCGGGTGGTCCAAAAGCGTCGAATCGGCGTGGTAACGTTTTCATTACAAAGCCTACGCTGACCGATCGGTACGCTACGAATGCACCGACGCTCGTTTCTCAAGCGGACCTCCATCGGCGTCGCCGGGATCGCGGCACTCGCGGGATGCAGTGATGACCCTGGCTCGGAAACGGATCCAGAGCCGGAAGACGTCCCCGACATCGACGGTCCGGACCCGGACGAGGAGCCCGAGGAGCCGTCGCTCCCTGAGGGGTTCGACCGTATCGAGAACGTGATCGACCACGGGGCGGACCCCTCCGGTGAGGAGTCGCTCGTCCCGGTTCTCGACTCGATCGATCCCGACGGGGCGATCGTGTACCTTCCGCCCGGACAGTACCGCATGGACGACTCGTGGAAAGCCGAGGAGTTCGAACGCATCGGAGTGGTCGGTGTGGACGCGACGATCGTCCCCGATCCGGGCACGGAGACCTTCCTGTTCAGTCTCGACGGTCGGGCGCATAGCACGGCGATCCGGATCGAGGGACTCACCTTCGATTATAGCCACTCGGATGCCGGTAGCCGAATGTTACACTTGATGGCGCGCGACGACCTGCTCGTCAGGGACGTCACGGCGACCGGGACCGTCAAGCACGGACCGGGCCTGGTTCGCGTCGACGTGATCGAGCCCGACGGCGAGGGGCTCGTCGATCGGCTCCGTCTTCCGGACGGGGCTGCGGTCGGCAGCGGTATCACCGGCTGCTACGTCGGGAACGACAACCGCGGCAACATCACCTTCCGCGACTGCCGAATCGAGGGGTTCCCGGACAACGGCCTGTACGCCGACCCGCCGGAGGGTAGCATCACCGTCGACGGCGGCTACTTCGCGAACTGCGGGATCTCCAACGTGCGAGTCCGCGGGGACTCGGTCGTCCGAAACGTGTACGTTCGATGCGACGACGACCGTCGGGACTTCGACAACATGCGAGGGATCAGGCTCACCGACTACGAGCCACAGGACACACCGGAGCCGGCGGTCGTGGAGAACTGTCGCGTCGACATGCTCGATGTAACCCACAGTGACGGCGCGATCGAGTTATCCGGACAGTTGGCACGGGGGACCGTTCGCGACACGCACGTCCGGATCAACGCGGACGACGTCCCCGCGTTCAACGCCAAGCGGCCGGACCCGGTGTTCGAGGAGCTCGGTATCCAACCGAACGTCGACATGGAGAACGTGACCATCGAGGGATCGGCCGCGGACGGCGAGGCGATAGCGATCGTCGGACGGAACGAGTGCGTGTTCGAGGGACTCGATATCCATCAAACCGGTCAAAACCGGGGTGGAATCACGTTCAACGAGTCGACGGACAACGTCGTTCGGAACACGCGTATCGACGTCACCGGTGAAGCGATCGTCCTGGACGACAGCGAAACGGAGACGTTCGACGTCGACGTGATCGGGGGAAACGGTCGGATCGACGCCCAGTAACGTCCCCATAACAAAGCCCGATTCCGCCCCTGCATTCGGTGTTCCATCTCCGGGTGGCGATCACGATTCATGACGAACACTTCTGGGAAACTCGTACATAAAGCCGCACTGACCGTCGGATTTCTCTCGTTCACCGTCGCGATCGTCTCCGGGCACCTGACGCCGGCAACGGGCTATGAGATCGACATCTACCGCTCGACTCCCCTCTCGTTTTGGGTCGGCATCGGGATCGGGTTCGTCGTCGCCATCGGGACGCTGTTCGGGACCGATTCCGAGCGACTCACCGACGGCGCGGCGCTCCTTGCGGGCGGTTGTCTGCTCGCCGTGGTCGCGCTGCCGCTCGTCCGCTCGTACGCGTTCTACGGCTCCGGGGACGCGCTGACCCACCTCGGCTGGGTTCGCGAGATGCAGTCCGGTGTGATCGGGGCGGACGAGATACTGTATCCGGCGATCCATCTGATGGGTGCCGAGCTCTCCGCGCTCTCCGGGCTGGAGCTCACCACGACGCTTCAGTTCGCGCCGGCGCTGCTGTTTCCGGCGTTGTACCTGATCTCGATGCCGCTGTGTGTCGGGCTGCTTACCGGGTCGCGGTGGGCGCTCCCGGTCGGCCTCGGCGCTGCGGTGCTTCTGATCCCGATCAACAAGATCAGCGTCCACGTGCTCGCACACCCGTCGAGCCAGGCGATCCTCTTCGCACCGTTCGTCCTGTATCTGCTGTTTCTCCACCTCGGATCGAGCGGGGACGGACCGTCCCTGACGTCCGCAACCGGAGTCGCGTTCGGTCTCGCCGCGATCGGGATGGTGTTCGTCCATCCACAGGAGACGATGGCGCTCGTCTCGGTTCTCGTCGCCGTCGTGGCTGTGCAGTTGGTCATTCGGCGCTATCGATCGGACCATCCGATCGCGAACCACCGACCGATCGGAATACACACGTTCGCCGTCGGGACGCTGTTGATCGCGTGGCTGCTTCGACACGAGCGAGCGACGAGTCGATTCGAGGGCGTCGTGTCCAGTCTCGCGACGTCTGGAGCGACGACGGGCGGGGAAACGGCGGAGCGAGGGGCGTCTCTCGCCACGCTCGGCGGGAGCTTCGAGGAGCTGTTCGTGAAGCTGTTCGCCGTGTCGCTCGTCTTCTGCGTATTGGCCGGCGGACTGGTGGTACTCCACCTCTCCGGGAGGCTCGATCGGAAGCGAGTCTGGCGGAACACCGCCGTAACGTATCTGGCGTTCGGGCTGCTCCCACCGTTGGCCATTTTCACCGTGGTGTTTCTCGCCAATCAGGACGACCACTACTTCCGGTTCCACGGGTTCATCATGGCGATCGTGACGATACTGGGTGCGGTCGGGCTCGTCGCGCTCCTCGGGTGGCTCCACGACGTGAGCACGCGTCGGAACGTGTCGATCACGCGCTCGCAGGTGTTGGGCGTCGTCGTCGTCGTGTTCGTGGTACTGGTCGCCGCCCAACTGCTCGTCGTCCACCAGTCACCGTACATGTACCAGCCGAACCAGCAGGTGACGGACGCCGACTTCACCGGCCACGAGATCGCCTTCGAGCACCACGACGGGGACACGACGCTCGTCGGACTCCGACGGGGCCAGGGACGACACATCGACGCACACTTCGGGCGCGAAACCGCACGCGGACCATTGGAGTTCCCCGGCTATCGAGCCGACGATGCGGGGGTGACCGGAGAAGTGTTCAGCACGAACCTCACCACCCATTACGAGGACGATCGCTATCTGGTGATCGGCGACCGCAACGAGCAACAGGAGATCGGCCTGTACGACGAGCTCCGGTTCACGCGCGCCGGGTTCGACCGGCTCGAGACGGACCACCGGGTCAGCCGAGTCCAGGACAACGGCAGCTTCCGGCTCTATCGGATCGACGGTACGGAGTCGTAGCGGCCGTACGCGCACGGAGCGCGAGACGGGTCCCGAACGACGGTAGCCCGTCAGTATGAATTCCATAACAATACGACCGAGCGGGGGATCTATCCATATGGTACGAACCGGAACCTCCCGAAACGCCGCCGTGATCCCCGTGGGGTTCGAACCCGCAGCGTACTCGTGCGTCCGATCGCTGTCACGACGCGGCGTGGACACGATCGTCGCGTCCGAGTACGACGACACGCTGGCGGCCGCCTCGCGCTTTTGCGACGAGTTCGTCTCGATCCCGTCCCCGTACGAGGACCTCATCGCGTACCGGGACGCGCTCGTCGGGCTCGCCGCCCGCGACGATGTCGAAACGATATACCCGCTCCGAGCGCAGGACGCGTACGTGTTCACTCGGTACGCCGACGCGTTCGCGCCGTACGTCTCGCTGGTTACGCCCTCGGCGGATCTCCTCGGGACTGTGTTCGACAGAGTCGAACTCGTCGCGGCCGCCGAGGAAGCCGGCGTTCCCGCGCCGGAGACGCGCCTCCTCACCGACGTCGACGAGTGGGACCGCGACCTGATAATCAAATCGCGGTACAACCTGCTCACCGACGAGTACTGTCCGGAGTTCTCACCCCGCGACGTCGCGACGGCGAAAAGCGTCACGCACGTCGCTCCCGGCGAGGACGTCGACGTCGAGGCGTTCGAGTCGGAGATGCACCACATGCCCATCGTGCAGGAGTACGTTCCCTCCTCCGACGAGTACCTCTTCGGCGCGCTGTACGACGACGGCGAGCCGGTGACGACGTTCCAACACCGCCAGGTCCGTGGCGACTCCTACACCGGCGGCGGTGGCGTCTACCGCGAGGCGACGCGGGACCCGGAACTCGAACGAGTCGGACGGACGCTTCTCGATCACCTCGAGTTCGACGGGCTCGCCTGTATCGAGTACATGAAACACGCCGAGACCGGCGAGTACGTTCTCACGGAGATCAACCCTCGGCTATGGCAGTCGTTGCCGAGCGCGGTGCAGGCCGGTGCGGACTTCCCGGCCAGCTACTGGGAGGTGGCGACCGGCGCGCCCGTTCGGAGCGACTTCCAGTACGAGGTCGGCGTCGGAACCCACCTGCTGTACGGTGAGTTGGGCCACCTCATAAGTATCGTTCGGGACGAGTCACCGTTCGTGGACCCGCCGTCGCTCCCGCGAACGGCGTGGGAGATCGCGGCATCGTGCGTCAAGAACCCCTACTTCGACGTGCTCCGTGCGGACGACCCGAAACCGTTCGTTCAGGGACTCGTGCACGTTCTCAAGACGTAGTCGTCGACACCGCCACGGACGCTGGTGTCGACACCGCCACTACCTGCGATCGATACGTCCGCTACTGTAACGTCTCGTTGAGCGCCCGGTTGATCGTCGCGTCGACGACCATTCCACAGATCAACAGCAGAACGCCGACGACGCCGACGACTCCCCCTGTGACCGTGCGCTCGGGTCGTCCGCCGTCGGTGAGGGCGTCGTCTCCCGTTCGTCCCGCGGTCCCGCCGTCGTCGAGGGCGTCGCCCCCCGTTCGTCCCGCGGTCCCGCCGTCGTCGACGGAGACCGATTCGTCACCGGAGCCGCCCACGGCCGTTCGCAGCGACCGCAGGGACGAAGCGACGCCGACGAGGACGCCGATCGCACCGCCGACGTACAGCCCCGAGCGTGCGGCCTCGGCTCTCGTCTCCCGGCGGACGACCAGCCGCCAGAGGAACGCTCGAAGCAGCATCAGGGAGACGATCGGTACGTACGTCCGGTAGTCGATGTGGCTCTCCTCGTCGCGGTACCGAGCGGAGATGGGGACGTCGACGACGCGGAACCCGTAGGTGCTGAGCCGAACCAGCAGATCGTTACAGTAGCCGTAGAACTCGAACATCTCCTCGATCTTCGCGCCGGCGAGCGCCGCCGCGGAGATGGCTGTGTACCCGTTTTGCGGGTCGCCGATGCGCCAGTAGCCGCTGGCGATCCGCGTGAGGTACGTGAGGATCACGTTGCCGACGTATCGGTGTCCGGGCATCTCCTTCCGATCGTCGGCGCTGAGCAGCCGGTTGCCCTTGACGTAGTCCGCCTCCCCGTCGACGATCGGATCGATCACCGTCGTGAGCTCGTCGGGGTCCATCTGGCCGTCCCCGCCCATCACGGCGGTGACGCCGATACCCTCACGTCTGGCGCGGAGATACCCGGTCTTGATGGCTCCGCCGACGCCACGGTTCTCCTCGTGACGGATCGGGACGACCTGCCGGTCGAACGCCTCGGTTTCGCCGCCGTCGCTGGCGTACGTGTCGTGTTCGCGGCGCTCGGTCTCCTCCCGTGAACGGCCGTTGACGCGATCGGCTGTCGTCCGTATCTCGTCCCACGTCCCGTCGGTGGAGCAGTCGTCGACGACGTACGCTCTGTCGACGTACGCCGGAAGCGTCTCGATCACCTCGCCGACGAACCCTTCCTCGTTGTATGCCGGTACGACGACGCCGACCGTTGTCTCCTCGTACATGGGTTGTGGCCGAGCCCGGTCCGGACTCGGCGGTCGTCCGTTAGCTTCGCTCACCGTACCATTGTTATAAAGCGACTGTCGGGGGATCCCGTCCATCCGGAGCGGCGTCATGAGAGCGCGTTCCCGTTCCGCACACCTCGCCGTCGGGTAGCGTCCGTATAACAACCCCGTCGAGGCGGATCCGTACCGACATGAGCCGACCGAACGAGCCAGAATCGGCGGCAGAGACGACCTCGAACCGGTTCCGCGAGCCACCGATCGCGGTCCGCGACGGGATCGCGAGTTGGACGACGACCGTCGACCCGCCGGGCGGCATCGACGCGGACACGCTGTCGACGCTGCGAGCGGCCATGGCCGACGAGCCGCTCAGGGACGCGCTCGCGACAACGTTCTCCGGATCGGCGGCATCGGAGGGAACGGATGGAGGCGAGAGTGGAACGGAAGGAGGCGAGAGTGGAACGGATGGAACGAAGCGCTTGGGCGGGGCCCTATCCAGGTCGGCCCTGGCGGCCGAGTACGCCGCCCGCGACACGCTGTTCGTCGATCCTGCGGACGCGTGGCGGATCCCCGTCGCCGACTCGATCGGCGGCCGCTGTCTCGACGTCAACGCCGGGTTCGGCACCCGGTCGCTGCTGCTCGCCGAGCTCGCAACCACCGTCGACGCGGTCGACACCGAGCTCGCGTCCCTCTCGTTTCTCGCCGCGCGCGACGACTACGCCAGCGCGGACCGGGTGACTCCGATCCACGCGGAACCGACATCGCTTCCGGCCCCGTCGACACCGTACGACACGGTCGTCGCCGATCTGGCGGGGCGACACCGCCCGGACTCGCTGGCGGCGACGGTGGACGGCCTGACGGATCACCTCTCCCCGAGCGGCGCACTCCTGTTGCTGCTCGACGGATGGCCCCGTCTGGGTGGCGTCACGGACGCCATCGATCTCGGGGAACCGACCCGAGGAGCTCCCGACGGGCGATCGATCTCACAGGCGCTCCGGACCGGCGTCCGTGGCTACGAACGCCGTCTCTCGAGGATGGGGTTTGACGAGGTAGACCTGTACGCGTTGGTTCCCGACTCGACCGATCCCTCCTCCGTGATCCCGGTCGACGACCCCGGTGCGATCCGGCGACTGCTCGACACGGGGCTATCCGACGGGACAACAGTCCAACGGCTGATCACACTGGCCGCGAGCGGGGCGCACGGTACGGGCGTCCTCGACCGATGCTGGCCGGCGTACCTCGCCGTCTGCCACGTCGACGGGGACGCGGACGGGTCCGATCGCCACGGGATCGATCGCGACGAAATCGTTCGGCATCGGAGCGACGGTGGGTCGGCTGACGACGGTCTCGCCGTTCCCGACACGAACGGATTGGTGACCCGCGGGGGCGGTCGATCGACGGTTCTCGTCGAGGACGCCGACGGATCGCTCGCCGGCGTCACGAAGGTCCCGCACCGCCGCGCACATGCGGAGTTCACGCTCGATGAGGTCCGAACGATGCGCGAACTGCGAGAGAGCGAGCGGGACGCTCCCGACTCACAGGGGATCCTCGACGAGGCGACGTCGATCCCGGTTCCCCGGACGATCCCGGAGGGTTCGCTGACGATGACCCGGTTCGGTCCGACGTACTCGGAGACTCCTGCCCGGGGAGCACCCCTTTCGGGGGCTCTTTCGCGGGACCCCGAGCGGTTCCGTCGCGTTCTCGAGCTCGGGTTCGACTGGCTGGTGCGGCTGCAGTCGCGGTACGGAACCGAACCCGCCAACTGGTCGCCGGCGGTCGTCCGTGACGAGCTCCGGTTTCCTGAGTTCGGACTGGAGCCCCCGTCGATCGACGACCCGATACGGCTGTTCAAAACGCCGTGTCACGGGGACTTCCATCCGAAGAACGTGTTCGTCGACGGGAACGCCGACGGCGGGTCCGACGAGATCGGTCCGGTCACTGCGGTGATCGACTGGGAGCTCGGCGACACCGCGGGCAACCCGATCGCCGATCCGGGATTCTTCGTGCTCCAGACGGCGCGGCTCGTGTTCGGGGGGCTCGAGGCCGGGATCGACGCCGCGTTCACGACCCCCGGCCCGTACGCTGACGCGGTTCGAGACGTCGTCGGCGACTACTGTGACGCGGTCGGGATCGAACGCAGAGCGTTCGTCACGTGTCTTCCGGTCGTGTGGATCCACCGGCTCCGCCGCTGTGCGGCCCGCGGGGCGACTGCCAGCTACAGCGCCCGCGCGGTCCGTCGAGCGAACGACGTGCGGGTGATCCGGGACCACCAATCGGCGATCGCGACCGCGCTCGGTGTCGAATAGGTCCGGTGCCGTGGGTACGAACCGAGTATCCGGCGTATACCTTAGTTCCCGTCCGTGGCACGTCCGCGTATGGCCCGAACCAACGAACCGGCCGAGCTGCCCCGCGTCGTCGACGACTGTGAGATCGGTGCGGGAACCGAGATCGCTCCGTTCACCGTGCTCTCCGACTGCGAGTTCGGTCGAGACTGCCGCGTGTGGCGGTTCGTCAACTGCTACGGCGCGACGTTCGGTGACGACGTCATGATCGGCACCTTCGCGGAGGTGCAGTCGGACGTCGTCGTCGGCGACCGCACCCGCATCCAGTCGCACGCGTTCGTCCCGTCGCTGACGCGGATCGGCGACGACGTCTTCGTCAGCCACGGCGCGAAGTTCGTCAACGACCTGTACCCGCCGAGCGGCGATCCGGGCGCGTGGGAGCCGACGATCATCGGGGACCGCGCGTCGATCGGAACGAACGCGACGCTGCTGCCCGTCGAGATCGGCGAGAACGCGACCGTCGGTGCCGGCGCGGTCGTCGTCGACGACGTCCCTGACGACGCGATCGTCGCGGGGAACCCCGCGGAGATCGTCGGCTACCACGACGAGTGATCGGCGGGGGATCGTCGACGGTACGTCGTCAATGACGCCACGTCGACGGCGCGTCACCGATGACGCCACGTCGACGATGCGGAGCGGGGACGAAGAAGGGGGGAACGAAGAAGGGGGGACGAAGAAGGAATGCGAGGGACACGGAAGGAGCGTCAGGGGACGAACATGAGACGTCCGAAGGCGAAGAGGGAGCGTCAGCGGCGACCGAACTACTGCGGATCGTCGGGGCCGGAGCCGTCGGATTCGAGCCGTCGCGGCTCATCCGTCTCGACCGACGGTCCGGAACGGTCCGACCGGGCGACTGCGACGGTGTTTCTCGTCTCGGCAGAGCGCTTGGCGTCCTCCAGCAGTTCGACCGCCCGAGCGCCGACGCGGCCGGGCGAACGAAGCGTGGTCTCCCCTCGGCTCGCGGCGATGAACTCCTCGATCTCCGCGCGAAGCGGCTCCCGGTTCGGTGCCTCGTGGACCTGTTTCCCCTCGTCGCGGACGCTCATCGACCCGTTCCGCTCCACGACCCGGCTGTCGTACAGCTCGATCACGTTGTCCTCGAGGTAGTCGACGTACGCCGCCTTCTCCGATCCGACCACGACGAGATCGCGCCGCTTCCCGAACACCGGCACCTGCCAGGACTCGTTGATGACGCTCGTCGCGCCGTCGTACTCCATGACGACGGTTGCGGTCTCGTCTATCCCCTCGCGGACGACGTCGTCGAGCGAACAGTACACCCGCTCCGGGCGTTCGCCGAGCAGGTAGTTCGAGACGTCGACGTCGTGAACGGCGAGCGAGTACAGTGCACCGGTCGTTTCCCGCGGCGCGCGAAAGGAGAACCGGGCGGTCGAGAGGTACTTGATCCGCCCGAGCTCCCCGCGGTCGATCCGTCGCTTGAGGTCGACGAGCGCCGGGTGGTGTCTGAAGATGTGCCCGACCGCGAGCGTTCGGTCGTGCTCGTTCGCGACGTCGACGATGTCCCACGCGTCGTCGCTGTCGAGCGCCAGCGGCTTCTCGACCAGCACGTCGACGCCCGCCGTGAGCAGGTCCGTCGCGATCCGATGGTGGGTCGGCGACGGCGTCGATATCGTCGCCGCCTCGACGCCGAGCTCCGGCAGGCGCTCGTAGTCGGTCACGCCGCGGACGCCGTAGCTCGACGCGAGGTCGTCGAGCCGGTCCTCGTCGACGTCACACAGGATCACGTCGTCGATGCGCCCGTCCTCAGCCAGCTCCGTGGCGACGCGGACGTGGTTGCTTCCCCAGTATCCCGTCCCGATGACCGCGTAGTTCACCGGTAGTACTCCGTGATGGTGCGCGCGACGTACTCGACCTCGGACTCCGATATCCCCGGATGCATCGGGAGCGACACGATGCGATCGGTGAGTCGCTCGCTCCGCGGGAGGTCGACGTCGCCGACGCGCTCCTCGATCGCCGGATGCTCGTGGAGCGGCGTGTCGTAGTGGATCCCGGTGTCGATCCCGTTGTCCGCGAGGTGGTCCCGTAGGTCGTCGCGGTCGGGGACCTGTATCACGTAGAGGTGGTACACGTGGAACCCGTTTTCGGACTCGGTGGGCGTCGTCACCTCGGGGACGTCCGCGAGGCGTTCGGTGTATCGACCGGCCGCGACGTTCCGGTTCTCGTTCCACTGCTCGACGTTCGCGAGCTGGCCGAGCCCGACGGCCGCACTCGTCTCGTCGAGCCGGTAGTTGAGCCCGAGCGCGGTGTGGACGCCGTCGTCGCCGCGACCGTGGTTTCGGAACTTCCGCATCCGCTCGGCGAGCTCGGCATCGTCGGTCGTCACCATGCCGCCGTCGCCGGCGACGGTCATGTTCTTCGACGGGTAGAAGCTGAACGCGCCGGCGTCGCCCGCGGCCCCGGCTCGCTCGCCGTCGCGGCTCGCGAAGTGCGCCTGACAGGAGTCCGCCAACACGAACATGTCGTGTTCGTCCGCGACCGTATTGACGGCGTTCATGTCGGCCATCCCCCCGTAGATATGAACGGGAACGACCGCTGACGGGTTCTCGGCGGTCTCGGCGGCATCCGCGAGCGCGTCGGGGTCCATCGTGTACGTGTCGGGGTCGACGTCGACGAAGACCGGGTTGGCCCCGAGCGAGAGGACCGGGCTGGCCGTCGCGAAGAACGTGTGTCCCGGTACGAACACGTCGTCGCCCGGGCCGATCCCGGCGGCCTGAAGCGCGAGGAGGATCGCGGCGGTGCCGCTGGAGACGCCGACCGCGTGGTCGACGCCGGTCTTCTCGGCGAACCGGTCCTCGAAGCGTTCCAGAACCGGTCCTTTCACGTATCGGCCGCTTTCGAGCACGTCGACCACGTCGTCGATGGTGTCGTCGTCGACGCTGATCTCGGTGAAGTCGACGCTGGGTTCGGTTAGGTCGGCGCTGTCTGTCATCGGTCGAGACTGCGACCCGATCGGGTTTGTTATGCGTTTGGTACCGGGATATCCTGATGAAAACAGTCGCGGGCGTCGACGAGCGCGCCCCGAGTAGGAGACCGATACGGATTCGCGGTCGCGGATAAGCCGCGCATAACAAACCCCTCGTGGCCCCGGGTACCGATGATGCAAGCAGTTGTACTCGCCGCCGGCCAAGGGACCCGTCTCCGCCCGCTCACGGAGGAGAAACCGAAGGGGCTCGTCGAGGTCGACGGGCGTCCCATTCTCACGCACTGTTTCGAACAGCTCGCGGCGCTCGACGCCGAGGAGCTGATCGTCGTCGTCGGGTACCGCGCCGGCGATATCGTCGATCACTACGGCGAGGCGTTCCGTGACATCCCGATCACGTACACCAGACAGGAGGAGCAGCTCGGACTCGCGCACGCGCTCAACACCGTCGAGGAGCACGTCGACGGGGAGTTCATGCTCATGCTCGGCGACAACGTGTTCGAGGCGAACCTCGAGGACGTCGTCCGTCGTCAGCGGGAGAGCCGCGTCGACGCCGCCTTCCTCGTGGAGGAGGTTCCCTACGAGGAGGCGTCCCGCTACGGCGTCTGTGACACGAACGGCTACGGCGAGATCACCGACGTGATCGAGAAGCCCGACGACCCGCCCTCTAACCTGGTGATGACCGGCTTCTACACGTTCTCGCCCGCGATATTCCATGCGACCCAGTTGGTCGAGCCGTCCGACCGCGGCGAGTACGAACTCTCCGACGCCATCGATCTCCTCATCCAGTCCGGCAGGACCATCGACGCGATCGGACTCGACGGGTGGCGGATCGACGTCGGCTACCCCGAGGACCGAGACGAGGCGGAGCGCCGTCTCCAGGAGATCGCCGGAAACGAACCGTCGACCGAAGCCGTCCACGGAACGAACGACGACTGATGTCCGAACACACGCCGCGCGTCATCGACGCATCCGCGCGCTCGGAGTGGTTGGCTGACCAACACTCTCACGCCGCAGATGGAAAGTATATATATTGGGAGCTATCAGAAACAGACGATCGAGTCGTATGGAATGTGTATCCGATCCGACAGACCGTGAACGCGAGCGAGCGACACACCGTAACGGAGACCAGGCGAGCGACGGTGGAGGCGGCGAACCGGTCGTCCGAAGCCGAGACGAGGCGATCGGCGAGCCTGCCGTCTTCGAGTACGCGAACCACGAGCGGATCGGCGTCGCGGTCGTCGACGCGGTCTCGACGGTCGCGGGCGTGGACCCGTTACAGCTGGACACGCGCCTGTACGACGTCATCGACCCTGACGCGCTCGAACGGACCATCCGAAACGGGAACGCGGACGTCGAGATCTCGTTTCGTTTCGAGGCGTATCGAGTGTCCGTCTTCGGCGACGGCGGGATCACTGTCACCGGCCCAGCGGGAGCCGACAGGTCCTAGCGGTCGAACGAGCGGGCCACACGCGGAGGGATCGGCGTGAGCGAGTGGTTCTCCGATGAGGAACTCGACCGCATCGCCCGCTTCGCCGAATCCCCCGGCTACTCGCGGGACCCGACGATGCTCCTTCCCGAGGACGTCGCGGACGAAGACGTGACGAGCGACGACGGCGCGCCGGACGGAGACGGCGGAACGAGCGGGGAAGACGAACCGACCGAGGAGTGACCGCGAGAGTCGGCTCCTTCGCGTCGTCTCCCCAAACACACCCTTCGTGTCGTTTCTCCACTCAGACGTCTTGTGAGTCGTCGAGCAGTCCCTTGGTCGTGATCTCCGTCCATAGCGCCTCGCCGGACTCCGTGATCCCGTAGACGCGCCCCTTCCGTCGGTCCTCGGACACGAGGAGTTCGACGAGGTCGCGGTCCCGGAGGCTGGACAGCGCGTGTGAGACCGCGGCGATCTCGATGTCCTTGTCGTCCGCGATCCCGGACGGCGTCGCCGGTCCCTCCGAGAGGCGTTCCAGCACCGACACGCGGTACTGGGAGCTGATGACGAATCCGATCCGATCCCATTTATCAGTCATATTAACACCTCACTCCTCGTCGACGGGGACGAGCCCGTCGTTCCCGTGGACACGGTTGACGTACTGATAGTGCATCAGACTCAATACGACGAACACGATGAAAAAGAAGAGCCCCACGTGGACCGCGTTGATGAACGCGGGATCGATCAGCGCGATCAGCAGGTATACGGCGATCCCGAGGACGGCCACGGCCCCATACGCCAGCGCCCACGGCGGCATCTCGGGCGTGGAGTAGAAGTACGAGGCCAGCTCGTCGACGTGGTCCGTCGACGAAACCGTCCCCGCGTCGCGGTCGTACTCGATGACTCCCGCTTCCACCATCTTGGGGATATGAGTCTGATACAACGAGACGTACGTACGCTTACGTTGTTGTGCCGTCAGCTCATCGACGGGAACCCCGTTCTCCTTCGCAGCAAGCGCTCCTGCGAGATCACCGAGCTCGACCGGGTCGGACTCCTCCTGTAGCTGTCGGAGCACGAACCGTCTGCGGGCGTTGCTCAACAGGTCGAATGCGATGTCCTGGGAGAGCGTAGTGTTGTCTGTATCTGACATTCGGAGTACCGTCTTCTTTCGATCGCGATAGTTTCGGATTCCGGGTATTACTCTTTGTTATCAGGAGACTAGCGTTCGGTAGGAACCGGTTGTTCCACGGGCCGCAGAGTAATCGACCCATAACAATGTCGACGAACCGCGACGCCACACACATGCTCACGCGTTTCGTCACCCACGCCGAGCAGGTGACCATCGATCGCGTTCGTCACAGTCCGTCGAGGGAGACATGAACCCACGGTCTCGCTCCACCCACGAGAACATCGGATTCGAACGGAGGCTGCCCCTCGATCTCGTTGCGGTCGGGACGTTCCTCGTGGCCACCTACGTCGCACTGTTCCTCGAGGCAGGCGCGTTCATTCGGGTCGCAGCGAGCGTCGTCACGATCTGTTTCTTTCCGGGCTACGTCACGACGGCGGCGCTATTCCCGTTGACCGACCAATCGGAGTCGTTCCGACGGCGAGTCGAGGGAACGCGGATCACGCTCCGCGAGCGCGGCGCGCTGTCGTTCGGGCTGAGCATCGCGCTCGTCCCACTCATCGCGCTCACCGCGGGTCGGTTCTCGACGGGATTCACGACGCGCGGAACGTTCGCGATGATCGCCGGCTACGTCGCGGTCGTCGGGGTCATCGCGGCGTATCGCCGACTCCGCCTACCTATGGAGGACCGACTGTACCTTCCCGTCCACGCGTGGGGAGATGAGCTGGCCGACGGCCTCACCTCCGGATCGCGTATCAACCGCGTGCTCACGGTCGGGCTCGTCTGTAGCGTCCTGCTCGCGGGCGGTACCTTCGCGTTCGCCGCCGCCACGCCCGTCGACGGCGAGAGGTACACCGATTTCCACCTGCTCACGACGAACGACGACGGCGAGTACGTCTCGGCGGGGTATCCCGAGGAACTCACGAGAGGCGAGTCCGCCGCGCTCTCGTGGGGGATCAAGAGCTACGAGGCCGAGACGACCGAGTACACCGTGGTCTCGACGATCGAACGCGTCGCCGAGGATGACGGCCAGCTCAGGCGGATCGAGACCGCGGAGCTGGATCGGACGACGACGACCGTCGCTCCCGGCGAACACGAGATCGTCGATCACGAGATATCGCCGCCGCTCGTCGGCGAGAACCTCCGTGTGAGCTACTACCTGTATCGGGGTGATGCTCCCGGCACGCCGACGGAGGACACCGCGTACCGACACGTTCACGTCTGGGTGAACGTCACCGGGGGCGCGTAACCGTGTGGCCGTGGGAACACGCGGTTATCGGCTACCTGACGTACTCGCTTGCCGTCCATCTGTTTCGGCGGCGGTCGCCCACCGGTCCGGAGGCGGTCACCGTCGTCTCCGCCTCCGTCGCCCCCGACCTGATCGACAAGCCGCTCGCGTGGGAGTTCGGCGTGTTCCCGTCGGGATTCGGGATCGCACACTCGGTGTTCTTCGCGGTTCCAATGGCCGTTGCCGTCTTCGTGCTGGCCGCGGCCTCCGGACGCCGCGGGGTCGGAGCCGCGTTCGCGACCGGGTACCTGCTGCATCTGCCCGCCGACGTCGTCCCGCACTACGTCCTCGACGGGCGGCTCCCCGTCCACCGCCTGCTCTGGCCGGTCGCGACGACGGAGGCGTCGTACCCTGACGGGTTCTCCGGGACCTTCCGAACCTACCTCTCCGATTCGATCGCCGAACTCCTCTCCGGGCCGCCGAGCGCCTACGTGTTCGCCGTCGGCGGGGTGATGGCGTTCTGTGCGCTACTGTGGGCGTACGACGGTATGCCCGGCGTCAGGGAGCCGGCGATCTACCTCCGCGAGCACGTTCGGAGCCGGGAGCGGTGAGGTCGTTCAGTTTCGCGCCTCTCGAAACGCCGATTCCAGTTTCTCCGCTTCGTCCGCGACGTTGAACTCGGTGACGACTTTCCGCCGGGCGCGGGTGGCGTACTCCGCCCAGGACGAATCGGTTCGGAGCAGTTCTACCAGTGCCTGGGCCGTCGATTCCGGCGATCGTGGTTGGGTCAGTATACCGTTTCGCCGATGATCGACGAGTTCCGGGATCCCCGAAACGGTCGTGGATACCGGCGGCGTCTTCATCGCCATTGCTTCCATCAGGGCGACGGGAATGCCGTCCCGATTCCCCGATCGTCCGACTACGCAAGGGAGGAGAAAGCAACGAGCTTCGTCGAGTTCGGTGATCAACCGCCGGTCGCTAACCTCATTGAGAAACGTGACGTTGTCCTCGATCCCCAACCGATCGACGCTTCGGACGAGCTCCGGTTTCAGCTCGCCGGACCCGATGATGTGATATTCGAGTTCGGGTATCTGCTCGGCCGCGATCCGTACCGCTTCAAGGGCATACGATAGCCCTTTGATCTCCACGAGTCGAGAGGTAGTCAACACCCTGTTTTCGACCGTCTTCTCCGTCGGTGAGAACTTCTCGGGTCTGATACCTGCTCGGACGACGTCGATCGGGGTGTCCTGGGTGAACTGGCTACGGATGTGTGCTTCGTTGTATTCGGAGATGGTGATAACGCGATCGGCACTCCCGAGTAAGCGACTCGTGTATCCCCCTACCGGTTGCTTGTAGAGGTCCGCGGCGTGTGCCGTGATCGTGAACGGGACGTTGTACCGGTCTGCAGCGTATCTCGCAGGGAACTTCGAGGCGTACGCGAAGTGAGAGTGAACGTGGTCCGGCTCCCACTCGATCGAGTCGACGAACTCGATACAGTGCTTTGCCCGGAAGAGGTTCGCGGCATGCTGTCTCAGCGACGGATAGTAGAGCATGTCGATCAGGACGCGGAAGTGTACTGCGTTCGTCGAGAAGAGCTCGGTGAGCTCCGAGTACGTCGGACGAGGAACGTAGCGTATCGGCACGTCCAGTTCCTCGAACTCCTCGTGTACGACCCGGTCCTCGGGATTCTCCAGGGCGCACACGGCGACGTTGTGGCCGTTCCGTTCCAGCTCGTAGATCTCATTGAGAACGAAACTCTCCGAGAGCTTTGGAAAATAGCTGAGAAAATAGACGATGTTCATGCGTCTTCGATCACTGTACGTCCGTTACCCTCTCGAACGTGTCGTACGGCGAGACACGGATATGAACCTCCCTCGGGCGGACGAGACGGACGCCGTGTTTCCCCTGCCGATAGATGACCGACTGACGTCGTCATTTTGGATCGGTCGCTGGTGACTCGTGGGACTCGTTCGACAGGTTCTCGAACGGAAAGCGATCGCGTCCGCACACGTAATATTCCATGACTGTGTCGGTCTCTCTCACACACAATGTAATATTGGTATTAACCGAATAGATGACTGTTACCGCGGACAACGGACTACTTAACAATGGACGTGCCGACTCGCTCCCATCGTACGCACCGGACACGACCATGTTCACCCGAACCTTATCGGACGACCGCGAACGGATCGCTCATGACACCTCCAGTCGGGTCTCACGATGACCGTCGGAATGGCCGACCCACGGATCGGCGTGCCCGAACTGGACCGCCTCGTCGACACCGCCATCAGCGGTCGGATCGCGGACGGTCCCGAGGTCCGCGCGTTCGAGTCCGCGTTCGCGGACTACTGTGACGCCCGCCACGGCGTCGCGACGTCGAACGGAACGACGGCGCTGCACGCCGCGTTACAAGGACTGGCGATCGGTCCCGGAGACCGCGTCGTCACGACCCCCTTCTCGTTCGTCGCGACCGCGAACGCGGTTCGGCTCTGCGGTGCCACGCCCGTGTTTGCCGACGTCGACCCGACGACCTTGAATCTCGATCCGGACGCCGTTCGAGCGGCCGTGACGGACCACGACGGCGACGTCGACGCGATCATCGCCGTTCATCTGTACGGGTTACCGGCAGCAATGAACGAGCTGCGGGCGATCGCCGACGAGTACGACGTCGCGCTCGTCGAGGACGCCGCACAGGCGCACGGCGCGACCCTCGACGGTCGACCGGTCGGGTCGCTCGGCGACGTGGCCTGTTTCTCGTTTTACCCGACGAAGAACATGACGACCGGTGAGGGCGGCATGGTCCTCACTGACGACGCCGAGCTCGCCGACCGCGTCGGGCGGTTCGTCAACCACGGTCGCACGGGATCGTACGAGCACAGCGAGGTCGGTCACAACTTCCGGCTCACCAGCCTCGGGGCGGGACTCGGACGGGCACAGCTGGATCGCCTTCCGGATTTCGTCGATATCCGACGACGGAACGCCGCCCGGTACGACGAGGCGCTCGCGGCGCAGCCCGCGGTGACCGCACCGCCCGATCCGCCGAACGCCGGGCACGCGTATCACCAGTACACCGTCCGAACCGAGCACCGCGACGACCTACGGGATCACCTCGCGGACAACGGGATCGACACCGGGGTCTACTACCCGACGCCGATCCACCGGCAGCCGGCGTACGCCGACGTCGAGGCGTCCGCGCCGGTCGCCGAGCGCGCGGCCGAAACGGTGCTGTCCGTTCCGGTGCATCCGTCGCTCGACCGGAGCGAGGTCGATGCCGTCGCGGACGCGCTGGAGGTGTACAGCCCATGACCGTCCCCGTCGGCGTCCTCGGCGTCGGAAGCATGGGTCGACACCACGCCCGCGTGTACGCGGAGTCGGCGGACGCCGACCTCGTCGGCGTGAGCGACGTCGACGAGGAGAGCGCCGCCGACGTCGCGGCGGCGTACGGAACGCGGGCGATGTCGACCGAGGAGCTGCTCGACGCCGTGGAGGCGGTTTCCGTCGCCGTTCCCAGCCGCTATCACCTGCCGGTCGCGCTGGAGGCACTGGAGGCGGGAGTACACGCGCTCGTCGAGAAGCCGCTCGCGACGACGACGGCGGACGCCGAGGAGCTCGTCGCGGCGGCGAACGCAGCCGGCGTGGTCCTCCAGGTGGGACATATCGAGCGGTTCAACCCCGCGGTTCGCACGCTGAGCGAGTTCGTCGACGACCTCGATCTCATCGCAGTGGACGCGCGCCGGCTCGGTCCGCCGGTCGACGGCGGACGCGACGTCGGCGACGGGGTCGTCCTCGATCTGATGATCCACGATATCGACGTGATCCGGTCGCTTGTCGGATCGCCGGTGGTCGACGTGAGCGCGGCCGGCAGTCCCGACGACCAGTACGTCGCGGCGACGCTCGGGTTCGAGAACGACGTCGTCGGATCGCTCACCGCGAGCCGAGTCACGCAACGAAAGGTGCGGGAACTGACATTGACGGCCAGGGACTGTCAGGTAACGGTCGATTACATCGACCGCTCGATCCGGATCCACCGCCGCACTCGTCCGGAGTTCCTCGTGAGCGACGGCGACCTCCGATACCGGAGCGAGCAGGTCGTCGAACGCCCCACCGTGGACAACGGGGAACCCTTAAAAAAGGAGCTCGGCGCGTTCCTCGATGCGGTTCGGAACGGAACCGACCCCGTCGTGAGCGGACGGGACGGCGTGAAGGCCCTCGCGCTCGCCCATCGCGTGCGGGCAGCGCTGCGGCCGTCCACGAAGCGGTACGACGGGATCGACGCGATCCAGTGAGTTCCGAGGGATCGACGCGTGGCGGATACGAACCGTATAACAATACGGCGACGCCGTGACCGACCAGGTAGAGTCGAGCATGGAACTCAACGAACTCCCGGAGGTCGTCGAAACCGCGTTCGAGTATCCGGTCGCCACAACCACGGTGGCCGAAACCATCGGCGCTCGGACGATCAAAGCGCCGACCGTGACGAAGTCGGAGCGGCTGACGGCGGTTCTCGATCGCACCGGAGTGAAGACGTACGAGAGTCCCGAAGCGCTGATGACGGCGATCCGCGGCAACCTGAGCGACGAGTACGTCGGTCGGAAGTACTACGACGACCGCGGGACGATCCCTGCGGACCCCGACGACGACTACGGATCGTCGGACTCCTTTTAAACGGGTCGTTGGACCCCTTTTAATCGAGTCGTTGGACTCCTTGTACTCGGATCGGGATCGAACACCGGGTGAGCGCCGTCGTCCGTCGTGGCACCGGACATCGGGCTCCCGAACGTGTGGTCGGTGACCAGTGATCGACGAGGGTGCCACAGAACCCTTATCACGGTGGTTTATGTCATAATTCGACAACTGAGTCAGCTATGAGAGTCTGATTGCATATTCAGCACGACGATTATTTCCACATAACATGTCTGTCGTAAAGATCAACCAGATGTCGTAACCACCAGAAGTTCAGCACGACGGTCAGAATGGTTCCAAGAGCAGTCTTCAGCGGGTGCTGACGCCACGCAGCATGCAGCGTGTAGATGCTTGTCAGCACAGCTGCCGTGCTGAAAATGTTTGGCTTGGATACCCCGAGGATACCGTGGCCTTCTTCTCGAACCCACCACTGTTGAGCGAGAACGCCCCGCGTCATCCATGCTTCTTCATCCTTGGGAGGGGAGAATGAGATCGGGTTGACTACTCCCCACAGTATCGAGAGTAACAAGAGACGCCAAGAACGCCGGTAAATAGCATACGCAACAGCAGGAGCAATCGGAATTCGCGTCCAGACGCTTTTTGGGTTCGAATGGCGCCTCCAAAACCACTCCTCAACCCCATCAGAATCACCGGAAGCCATAGCTAACAGTACGAGTTTCTCGAGAATAAACGTTGTCGGTAGTGAACACAGATGATGACTACAGTCTCTGAACTGACTCCGGGCGATCCGCGGCCGACGTGTGGTCACGCCGACCGCTCGGCCGCCGATGTGGAGTCACACCGATCACCCGGCCGCCGGCGTGATCCGGTACAGTTCGAGCTCCCCGTTGTCCTGGATCCGGTTCGCCTCCGGAGCGGTTTCGACGATCCGGAACCCCTCTCTCGTGTAGCGGATCTCCTGATACAGTTCCACTTCTATCCGCTTGTACCCCTCCAACAACACCAGATAGCGGTCCGAATCGTAGTGTGTCGTCGGTGATTCGGAGAACACCTCGCCGGGGATCCCGTCCCGATAGCCGGGGAAGTCGAGTCCGGACCGGGCGGTGTGACTCCCGTGGTGGGCGTCGATGTACCGGCGGGAGCCCGAGCGGAACCCGAGCAGCGGCGTCTCACCGTCGTGATACGTGAGCGCGACGTCGTACCCGTCCATCTCCGCAGCCGTCACCTGCTGGCTCGATTTGTACATATACGGTGATTGGTGGATCACTATCGCTTGCGCGGAGACGAGTACGACGAGCGTGATGACGAGGGCGGCACGAACGTGTGATCGCGTCACGACGACTGAGGAGTCCTGAACCAGTTGTTTCGTTCGATCGACGACGTCGACGAGCCCGATCGTTCCGACCAGCGTCACCGTGACCATGATCGTTCCGAGGAACCGGAAGTAGTGGTCGCCCTGGTCTGCGGCGAACACGAAGAGAAACCCCACCGACGCCGGGACGAGCCCGACCGCGAGATAGCTCAGTATCGCGGTTCGCTCCCCGCCGCTCCCGTCGACCGCGCGGAGCGCGGTCGCGACGAACACGCCCCCGGCGAGCAGACAGAAGAGGAGGGAGACGGCGAACAGCTTCACGAGCAGCTCCTCGAAGCTCCCGCCGAGCGCCCCGAGCGAACTCTCGCGGGTGGCCGTCTCGCTCAACTGCTCGTGGCTCTGCAAGATGAGACTCTCGACGAGGTACGCTGCCCGGCTCCGAGCCCGTTCGTACCGGACGGTCCAGAGCGCGAACACGGCCCCGAGGAGTATCGTGTGTGCGTACAGCGAGCGCTTCGTCGCGATCGTTCCTTCGGGGCGATATCGACGTGCGAGAGACTGGAGCGCCGACATCGCCACCAGCATCGAGAGCAGCAGCATCGACTCCTGCGGGTGGAGCACGACGAGCCCGATGTAGCTCGTCGCGAACGCCGCACCGATCGGCGTCGTCAGCGGGAAGCCGACCCGATCGTCACGGAGGTGTCGGATCAGGAGGTACAACACGAACGGCAACAGGAGGATCGCCTGGCTCGACGGGTGGGCGATGATGTGAACGCTCACCTTGTTGATCGGGACGAAACACAGCGCGGAGACGACGGCAACGATCGGGGCGTTCGTCGAATCGGTGAGTGCGGTCACACAGAGTACGGACCCGAGAACGAACACGGTCGGATACACGACCATCGGGAGGAGCTGTAGCGTCTGGACGAGTTCGAGCCCGGTGAGATTCGAGAGCACGATCGAGAACGTGTGGAGCGCCGGATACAGGATCGCGTCCGGAGTGATACTCCCGACGTCCATCTCACGGGCCCAGCCCAAATGCGTCAGCGAGTCCCCGGCGCCGTAGTAGTGATACGACCGAAGCAGCGGGAGCGCAACGATCGAGAGGACGGCCACGGAGCCGAGCAGTCCCGCGGCATCGACCGCCCGCCTCGACGCCCGACCTGTGGTCCCCACGACGACGGCGATCAGTCCGCCGACGGCGATCCCGACCCAGTACCCGGCGGGCGTCGACCGATAGATATCGATCTCGTAGCCGGGCTCCGGGTGGCCGTGAGCGACCGAGATACCGACTGCGACCGCGACGAACCCAACCGTGAGCGCCGCCAACTGTCCGGTGCTCGTTGGCGCTCGACTCTCCCGACCCGCCGGATTCTCCGGATCGGTTCGGGCGTGACGACCCATTATCGACGCTCCGACCGGGCGGTTCGATCGATCCAGTTCGTGGCCGATCTCCCCCACTGGTACCCCCGTTTGAGGAGATCGGTGAGGGGCCCCGATCGTTCGAGCACGTAGTAGGTCGCGAGACGCGAGTTGTACTTGGCTTTGTACCGACAGAGCCGTGGGGCGTTCGCGCCGACGAGGTCGTATCGATCGAGGCCGCGTGAGCGAGCGTCCCGTATCGCGTGCCAGTCGAGGAGATCGTTGACCGGGAGTCCGTGGTCGTGGTCGCCGACCCCCTGCCAGGCCAACATCGCCGATTCGTTCTCGAGGATCAGTTGTCCCCCGACGAACTCGTCGTCGCTACGGCAGACGTACACGCGCATGTCACCGTCCGGAAGCGCGTCGTACAGGTCCCGAGCGAACGCTTGGGTGAGAGGAAACGCCACCCCTTGCTCGTCGTGACGGGCCTGCAGCCGGTCGATTATCCGGTCGATGTCGTTCGGGGACCCCTCGGTCACGTCGTAGGCATCGTCGTCAGCCCCGCGGACGTTCTCACGGAGGTCGCCGCTGAACGACATGAACAGGTCATCGACTGACGGCGTCAGGTCGATCACGTACGTGTACCGCGGCATCGGTCGGTAGTCGTTCCACACGAGCGGGCGTGGGTCGTCGTACTCCGGTGCCGCACGGACGTGAACGTACCGCGGATCGACGAACTCGTCGACGAACTCGGTCACCGCGTCAATGAATCCGGATCGGAGCCGTTTGTGAGTCCCGTCCGATCCGAGTCCGTCGGGGATGTACGCGGGGCCGAGATAACTCACCTTCAGAGCTGGAGGCGGCGAAAACGCGACTGTCATCGGGCCGATCGACTCGGAGAACACCGGGAACAACCCGACCGGGCCGTGTCGGGAGCGACCGACGAGCGGATACAGTTCCGCCTCGGAGTGGTCCGCCATCGTCCGAAGCGCCTCGAAGCGGTGGAACGGCGTCGCAGTCGGCGCTTTCTCGACCAACTCGTTCCATCGCGAGGCGTTATCCACTCGTTCTACGTATACGGTCACGGATCACTCCACGATCGACGGATCCAGATCGGCATCCGGGCCATGGTAGTCGAGGTCGATTCGGTATCTGAATCATGGTAGTCGAGGTCGATTCGTCGTCGATATCTCGGTTGCGTTGTCGGAATCATCGTAATCTGGCGTACAGGCTCGCGATCGTTCCCATCGTGATACCGCTCCGTTGCAGCCGGTAGTAGGGCTCCACTTCGGGTGCGAACTTTGCCTTGTACTCGCTGAGTCGTCGGTCGTTCGCCCCGACCAGATCATACGTCTCGAGCCCGTCGGCGCTCGCTTCGCTGATCACGTGCCAGTCGAGTAAGTCCTGTACCGGAACCGGTGCGTCGAACCGCGCGACGGTCTGCCACCGGTAGACGGTGTCGTCGTCGACCGCAACGATCGTTCCGCCGACGAACACGTCGTCGACGGTACAGAGGTACGAGGTGAACGCGTCGGGTACCCTCCGAGAGAGGTCCCGAATGAGTCCGGGGCTCACGTCGTACGATATCCCCTGCTCCTCGTGGCGACGACGGACGTTTTCGAGCACCTGTTCCATTCCGGCACGACCGCCGGTCGTGATCTCGAAGGCGTCGTCGTCGGTGTTGTGTACGTTCGAACGGAGATCGCTGCTCGCTCTCGAGAGCACCTCCTCGGGACCGCAGGTCAAGTCGACGTAGTACGTGTACCGGGGCGTCGACGAGAACCCGTTCCAGAGGAACGGTCGTGGATCGTCGTATCCGACGCCGGTACGAACGTTGATGAATCGGGGACCGATCTCCTCGTCGACGTACGTCAACGCGGACTCGACGAACCGGCGGTGGCGGCGCTCGCGCTTTCGACGTTTCATGTTGGGGTCGGCGAACACCGCCGGACCCAGATACGGGACCTTTTCGTCGGGCGGCGGGGAGAAGACCGCGCTCATCGGACCGAACCGCCGCTCGAAGACGGGAAACAGTCCGGCGGGCTCCTGGCCGACGTAGCCGACGAGCGGGTGGAGTTCACAATCGGTGTACTCCGCGATGACGTCGAGTGAATCGTATCGATGAAACGGCGTCGTCGTCGCTGAGCGGTCGACGAGCGCGTCCCACGCGCCCGCATCGTCGATGCGATCGACGTCGACACTCATTCCAAGTACCCCAGATTCGACAGTCGGTCCTCCATCTCATCGTCGAGCGTTCGGTCGGACACGGCGGCGTCCGCGTCCGTGTATGCCGGATACGTCGTCCGATCGCTCTCCTCGATCACCGGCAGCGCCGAGCCGTCCATACGGTCGCTGACGGGGGACCCGAGCAGCGACAACACCGACGGGGCGACGTCCAAGGTGTGTGCACCGTACAGTTCGGTCGCCGGGATCCCCGGCCCGGTAACCGCGACGATCCCGTGGAGCTTGTGGTTCCACGCCTCCCGCGGGGTGCCGAACGGTTCGTCGAGAACCGACGCCGAGAGGAACACGTCGAAGGACCTCGGGACGGTCACGATATCCGGCGCGTCGTCGACGTACGGTCCGGAGAACACGTCCTCTCGTGGCAAGACCGCATCGAAGACCGGCTCGCCGTCTGGCGATCGGAGATCGGACAGCATCGTGATCAGCTCCGATCGAACGTGCTCGTACGCTCCCGTCGAGACCGTGCCGTCCGGCTCCCGTCCCTCGAGGTTGATCCGGATCCCCAACTCGATTCGGTCGCGCATGTACGCCTGCGAGCGCGGAAAGTCGACGTGTTCGGACCCCGCCCGAACGAGCTCGGTCGGAACGATCCGCAACACCGCGTCGTCCAGTCGGAGCGTCTCGAGAACCGTTCCGATCCGCTGGCTGGTGAGGCCGACGCTCGCGGCCGCGGACAGTACGCGTTCGGCCGTGGACGGCGGGTCGTCATCGGCCGGCGTGCCGTCGCCCCCGTTTCGGAGCGTCCTCGTTGCCAACTGCGACCACGAGGGCTTCTCCGCGCCGGCCGACGTCTCGACGAGTCCGTTGTCGCGAAACATCGTGTTCGGCCGGAACTCGACGCCGTCGCAGGGTCCGATGCCGTGATCGCTCACGAGCACGACGTTCGTCGGGTCGTGTTCGGACAGGATCTGCTCGATCTCGTCATCGATCGCGGCGTACACGCGTCTCGGGGCCTGCTCGTCATCGGGGAACTCGTGTAACACGGTGTCGCTCTGCTGGAACTGGACGAACCCGAAGTCCGGGTTCTCACGGTCGAGCAGGTACCGGAACGCCGCGCCACGCATTCGCGTCAGCTCCTCGTACCCGTCTATCCGCTCCTCGCGGGTCGCCCCCTCGCTCAGCTGGGTGTTATACAGTCGATACTCGCCGATCGCGTCGCGGATCTCCGCGAGGAGCCCGTGCGGGTGGCAATCGGGGTCCTCGGGGGCGGTGTAGCCGGGAACGAGCGCCCCGTCGAACTCGGCGGGCGGGTACGTGACGGGGACGTTGACGACGACGCTCCGATACCCCGCCTCCGAGAGCAGTTCCCAGAGCGCGTGTTCGCGGACGTCGGTTCCGTCGACGATCCGCCAGTCGTACCCGTCGAACCGGAGGAACCCGTACACGCCGTGTTTCCCCGGATTAACGCCAGTGTATATCGACGGCCACGTGCTCGGGGTCCACGGCGGGAGCTGTGCCTCCAGTTTCCCGCTCGCCCCCTCGGCGATCACCGAGTCGATGGTCGGCGTCGTCCCCTCGGGGAGCCACGAGAGCACGTCGTGACTCAGCGCGTCGACTCCGATCACGAGCGTGTCGACGGTCGATTGCGTGGTGTCAGACATATATCATTCGATCGCCTGTTTCGGGCTTTGTTATGGTCGGCCTGCGACCGGTTCGTCTCACGTTCGCATGGCCGGCCGCGTCCGAGAGACGGTCCGTTGGCTCACGTCGCGCATCGTTCGGACGTCGAGCCCGCTGAGTTCGCGACGGCGGGCCACGTACGCGAGAACCGTCTGTAGACGTTCGACATCTGCATCGGTCATCAGGTCGTTGGGCCGCAACCAGACGTGGAACACGCCGTCGCCCTTGGTCGCGGCGTCGATGCCGCGACGAACGACTGCGAGGATCGGATCCTCCCAGAGCCGTTCACAGACGCGGCGAGCGGGCCCGGACAGCCCGTACAGGTGGATCGACGCCGGAACGTTCACGAGACCGAACTCGTCGACGGTCGGTTCGACGAGGGGTGGCGTCCCGACGGTGGCGTTACCGATCGTTCGGAGCGCCGACGTCGGCTCGCCGTTCGGGCCGACGCCCCGATAGCACGTGAACCCCCACTCCGCGAGGACGTCGCGGTGGCCGACGTTGTTGTGTGGAAAGACGACCGACGTCATCGCCGCTGGAACCGACGAGGACCCCGCGGCCTCCAGTGAGGCAACGAGTTCCGCACGGGCGATCTCCGGCGTCGTCGCGTCGTTGCCGAAGTCGACGTGTGAGAAGGTATGACACCCAATATCGTGGTCCACATCGGCGTCGTGGATCGCCCGGACGAGATCCGGGGCGAACCGGAGGTCTGGCCGCTCGTCCCACTCGGTACGCTCCCGTTCGAACCACTCGTCGGCGATGGGGTGGGTCGCGTGAGCGCGGTCACACTCCTCCAGGAAGAGGTGGCCGACGACGGCCCACGTCGCCGGGATCCGATACGTGTCGAGCAGTTCGAGCAGCGTCGCCCATCCGTCCCGCCCCGATTCGAGTCGAGCAGCCGGGGGGGAGGTGAGGTCGTGGTGGCCCCATCCCAGCTCCGCGTCGATCGATAAGACGACGGTTCCCACGGTCAGGGCCCTCCGGAGCGGGCTCCTGCGGATCGATCGGTCTGTGGGCGCACACACATGGTCTCCACTCTGGAGGTTTGCGGCTTTGTTATAGTTCGCCAAATACCGGGAGAACTCACGTACGGCCGGCTTAGTCGCCGATCGCAACGACGTCCGTGCTCGACTGCGACCGTCGTGTGCTCCTCGAGACTGTGCGCCCGCGGAAAGCATGGCATAACAAAGCCACCAGTACGGATGGACCTATCTACAGCTCGCCACACCGCGAGTAATAAACTCATGTCCGGAACGAACCCCGTACCGTCTCCGATCGAACCAGCGATGGCCGCACGCCATCGAGAACGTACTTCGTCGTCCTCGGGAGGTCACCCGTGAGCGAGTCATCCGACGCCGAGACGGAACGGGCGTCCGATGACCGACCGACGACCGACGAACGGTCGGCCGAGACTGGCCGAAACGAGAACGGCGACGCGAACGGTGAACACGGGTCCGCGTCCGCCGAGACGGGCGACGGGTCGCCAGCACGTCTCGGAGACGACTGCCGGCTCGACGACGGCGTCAGGCTCACACCCGCCGGGACCGGCGAGAAGCCGATTCGCATCGGCGATCGTGCCCGGATCCGGTCCGGAAGCGTCGTCTATGCGGGCGTCGAGGTCGGTGACGACTTCACGACCGGACACGACGCCGTCATCCGCGAGCGGACGGTGATCGGCGACGACGTCGTCGTCGGGACGAAGACCGTCATCGACGGCAACACGGTGATCGGCGACCGATCGAGCCTCCAGACGGGCGTGTACGTCCCCACGGGAACGACCATCGGGAGCGACGTGTTCATCGGCCCGAACACCGTGATGACGAACGATCCGTATCCGGTCCGAACCGAGACGGCGCTCGTCGGACCGACGATAGAGAAGCACGCCTCCATCGGCGCGAACGCGACGATCCTCCCCGACGTCACCGTCGGGGAGGGGGCGTTCGTCGCTGCCGGCGCGGTCGTCACCGAGGACGTCCCGCCGAGGACGCTCGCGATCGGTGCACCCGCCACCACGCGACCGCTGTCCGAGCAGCTGGCGGGTCGAAACGACCTCCCGTGACGGCCCCCGCGAGGAACTCATATATATGGAATACACTCACGACTCATCGAGCAACGAACCGACGGAATCGACGGGACCCGACACTGCGGAATCGACGGGACCCGACACTGCGGAATCGACGGGACCCGACACTGCGGAATCGACACTGACGGACCCGGACGAATCGACGACGGTCGACCGCCTGTACGGCTCCACGGCGTCCCACGACGACCAGCGACGAGCGCTCGTGACCGGCGACGTCCCGGTCGCCGTCTACGGACTCGGAAAGATGGGGCTGCCCATCGCGTCCGTGCTCGCGTCCGTCACCGGCAACGTCGTCGGCGCGGACGTGGATCCCGAGGTCGTCGAGCGCGTGAACGCCGGCGACTCGCACGTCGACGGGGAGCCCGGCCTCGACGAACTCGTCGCAGACTGCGTCGCGAGCGGCTCGCTCACCGCGGTGTCGGATCCCGACCGTGCGGCCGAGACGGCGTCGATCCACGTCGTCATCGTCCCGACGCTGCTCACCGATTCGAAGGGTGCCGATCTCGCGGTCGTCGACGCGGTCGTCGACTCCATCGCGACCGGACTCACACGGGGCGATGTCGTGTTCGTGGAGTCGACGGTCCCGCCCGGAACGTGTGCCGATCGGATCGTCCCGCGGCTCGCGGAGCGAAGCGGACTCGATCCGGAGACGTTCGGGGTCGCGTTCTGTCCGGAGCGGACCGCAAGCGGGCGGGCGCTCCGGGACATTCGCGAGGCGTACCCGAAGGTCGTCGGCGGGGTAGACGCTGAGAGCACGCGGGTCGCCGAGCTCGTGTACGACGAAGTGACCGACAACGACGTGATACCGGTCCGGGACGCGACGACCGCGGAGGCGACGAAGGTGTTCGGTGGCGTCTACCGCGACGTCAACATCGCGCTCGCCAACGAGTTCGCCCGATACGCGGCGTCGATGGGGATCGACGTCAGGGAGGCGATCGACGCCTCGAACACGCAGCCGTTCAGCCGGATCCTCTCGCCGGGTCCCGGCGTCGGCGGTCACTGTATCCCCGTCTACCCGTACTTCCTGTTGGAGGAGTTCTCGGTCGACAGCCCGCTCGTCCGGATCGCCCGGGCGGTCAACGACGAGATGCCGGCGTACACGGTCGAGACGGTCCGAGCGATGCTCGCCGCGAAAGCCGGATCCGGGGCGAACCCGGCGGGGGGAGAACTCGACGGTGCCCGCGTCCTGGTGCTCGGCGTCACGTATCGTCCCGGGGTCGACGAACTTCGAAACAGTCCGGCCCACGGCGTGATCGAGGGACTGGCCCGACGCGGTGCGACCGTCGACGCCTGTGACCCCGTGGCGGACGACGTCTCCGAGTTCGCAGCGACCCCGGTGTCGATGTCGGCGGCGGCGGACGCCACCTACGACGCCGTCGTCGTCGTAACGCCTCACGAGGCGTTCTCGACGTTCGACTGGGACCGACTGGACCCCACGGTCGTGCTCGACTGTCACGACGCGGTCGACCTCGACGATACCCCCCACAGAACGTACACCCTTGGTCGGGCGATGGCGCTTGACGGATCGGGCTCGGCCAGCGAGCGTTCGGATACGAACCGATGAGCCGAATCCACTTCGACGTGACGCATCCGGCCCACGTCCACCTGTTCAGACACGCGATCCGCGAGCTCGTCGACGACGGCCATCACGTCGCCGTCAGCTCCCGGGACAAGGAGCTGACGACGGAGCTCCTCGACGCGTTCGAGATACCGCATACGGTGTTGTCGACGATGGGGACCCACAAGGCCGAACTCGTGTCCGAGTGGGTCGGCCGGAGCGTTCGGACCCTCCAGTACGACTACCGGTTCGACCCCGACGTCGTCGTGAGCAGACTGAGTCCGTCCGCCGTCGCGGCGGCCACCGCGACGGGTGCCGCGGGCGTCGCGTTCCACGATCACGAGGGAACGAACCGGCTTGCCAGCCTGCTCGCACCGTTTCTCGACCGGATCTGTACTCCAGCGTCGTTCGAGGCGGAGTTCGGTGCGTCCCACCGACGTCACGAGGGCGTCCAGGAGCTGGCGTACCTCCATCCCGACCGGTTCACGCCGGATCGCGACCGGCTCCGCGACCACGGCGTCGAGCCGGACGAGCCCTACACGGTGTTGCGGTTCGTCTCCATGGGTGCCCACCACGACGTGGGGCTACAGGGTATCTCCGAGTCGGCACAGCGACGGCTCGTACAGGAGCTCTCGGTTCACGGGCCCGTGTACGTCTCCGCCGAGGGATCGATCCCCGAGGACCTCCCGGGCGAGCAGATGCCGGTGCCGCCGGCGCTGATGCACGACCTGCTGGGCGAGGCCTCGCTGCTCGTCACCGACTCGAACACGATGGCGACGGAGGCGGGGCTCCTCGGGACGCCGGTGGTTCGGTCGGGAGCGTACGCCGCTACCGACGAGTTCAGCAACTTCGCCGTGCTCGGCGACGCGGGACTGGTCGAGTCGATCGCTGACGAGACCGCGGCGGTCGATCGAGCGATCGAGCTCGCGACGGATCCCGACGCCGGCGACCGCTGGCAGCGTCGGCGAGAGGCGTACCTCGACGATGCGATCGACGTCACGCAGTACATCGTCGACACCGTTCTGGAGGTCGCCGATGAGTAACGTCGGTGAGGTCTCCGAGACCGTCGAACGAGACCCGGCGATCCGCCGACGGAAGGTGATCCCCGACGACCACTCGTTCGCGCTGTGTCTCACGCACGACGTCGACCGACCGTACAAGACGTATCAGTCGCCGTACTACGCGATTCGAGACCGATCGCTCTCACAGCTCCGGGACATGATCTTCGGCCGGAACCCGTACTGGTCGTTCGACCGGATCCGCTCGATCGAGGCCGAGCTCGGCGTCCGGTCGGCCTTCTACTTCCTCGACGAGGAGTCGCTGTTCACCGAGCGCCCGCGCCGTGAGCTGCTCGATCCCCAAGCCTGGTCGCTGTACACCGGCCGATACGACATCGCCGACCCGAAGATCGTCGACCTGATCCACGAACTCGACGACGGTGGGTGGGAGATCGGTCTTCACGGGTCCTACAACTCCTTTCACGACCGAGAGCGACTGCGCGAACAGAAGCGACGGCTGGAGTCGATCCTCGGTCGGGCCGTGACCGGCGGTCGTCAGCATCACCTCAACCTCTCCGTTCCGGACACGTGGGAACACCACGCCGCGATCGGGCTGCAGTACGACGCGTCTCTCGGGTCGTCGACCGAGTACGGATTCACCCACGGCTACGGCGTTCACCGCCCGTTCGACGACGAGTTCGTCGTCTTCCCGCTGACCGCGATGGAGATCGCCTTACCGATCGAGGAGGATCCCGATCGAGCGTGGGAGGCCTGCGAGGAACTCCTCGCGGACGCGTACGAGAACGCCGCCGTGATGACCGTTCTCTGGCATCCTCGCTTCTTCTGTTCGGACACCCCGAACTACGCCCCGATATACCGACGGCTGATCGAACGGGCACTCGAGCTGGGCGCGTGGGTCGGACCGCCGGGCGAACTGTACGACCGGCTCGACCATCCCGATACGTCCATAGCGACGTCCCCGCTGCAACCGGAGTTACGGACGGGACCACGCGGAACGAACCGCAACTGAGTCCCACCCGCTTCTCGCCGCCTTCGTGGTTCCGTGTCGCAGAGCGCGTCCGTTTGTGTTACTCACGGTCGGGTCCGGGACGGAGGTCGTCGAGGTCGGGATGGTTCCGCACCTGCTCCGGAAGCGCCCGCCACCGCGACGGGTCGACCGCCAGCCGGTCGCGCGTCCGTTGCCACCCCTCGTGTCGCACCATGATCCAGACCGGGATCCTGTCGATATCGAGGATCTTGGCGATCGACAGTCGGTTTCGCCCGTCCATGAACAGGAGTTCGCCGTCGCGGCCGACACACACCGTTATCTCGTCGGTGACCGTCTCGATGGCGCTCGGATCGTCCCCGAGTGCGTCGGACGACGCCGTCGCCAGCTCCGACTGTGACCGGTACCCGTCGTCAGCGATCGAGCCGTACAGCGACTCCACGAACTCGCATCGCCGCTCGAAATCGCGTTCGGACGTACACCCCCACAGCTCTATCCCGTCCTCGATGTACGCCACCGACGTCCGATAGAACTCCGTCTCGTGCCACGGGACGCCCCGCTCGAACCGCGCCTCGAACCCGCGATACACGTCCGTGGCCTCGAACCGGTGATCCGTGTCGTCCCAGTCGCCGCCGACGACGCGCCCCGCGTGTTTGAACTTCGGCGGGGAGAACACGCTCTCCCGGCGGATCTGGTTGGGATAGCCGTCGTCCTCGACGAGGTACTCGATCCGGTCCGGGTCGACGGAGACGACCGTGAACGGCTCGACCGGTGCTCGGTGACCGCCACGGAGTTCGGTCGCTCGGGCCTGGGACGCACCGTACGTCAGCATGTAGCGGCTCCAGAGCTGCATAACGGGACTCCGAAGGCCGGGATATCGAGTGATAACCCCGTTTCCGAAGCGCCTGATCGCGAGCTCGGCTCTCGAAAACCCCGATCGGATCGCTCCGAGGGGATCGAGTGAGTGGCGGTCCATGGATACGTGTTCTCCCGGCGGGAGCGGTATTTAGTACCCGCACGGATGCCATCAACGCTGTCCCCGATCACGGACGCCGAAGTGGTCGGGGCGGATCGGTCCCCCTTGAGTCCGAAAAACGGCATGTAGGGCATCGACACGGCTGTATCCGCGTTTTCACGACGAGAAAACGGTGAGACGTCCCCGGCTCGTCTGTCGGTATTCGATCAATAACAATACTCGTTCCGGCAGATCCGTCTCGGAGAACGGACCATGGGCGACAAAGAGTGGGAGCCCGCGAACGTCTTCGACGTGTTCGGCGATCCCATCGTGCGACGTATCCTCGTTTTGACCAGCGAAACACCCCGGTCGGCCGGAGCGCTCGCCGAGGCACTCGACGTGTCGCTCCCGACCGTGTATCGTCGGACCAACCGGCTCGTCGAGACCGACCTGATGACCTACCATCGCCGTGCGGACGAGCAGAAGAACCGGTACAAGGTGTTCGAGACGACGCTGAAGGAGATCTCGTACGAGATCGATGACGGCGAGTTCCGGGTCGAGACGCGGACGAGGCGACGCGTCGGCGACGACTTCGACGCGTGCTGGTCGGAACGCGATCGATCCGACACCGGATCCACTGACGACGCATCCTCGCCGTCCAGCACGGACCCGGACGTCGACGAGGAGTCGGGAGACGGATCGAGGCAACACGGCGTCTCCCTGTGAGGACACGGTCGTTGGCCGCGCGGACGACTCGGTCGGACCGGACCGTCGTCAGCTCGGCAACCCGTCCCGTCCTCCATGTGCCTCCGGCTCGATCCAGCACTCCGCGCGCGCACTCCGGGAGCGAGTTCACATGGTCGCAAGCGGTTCTCCCCGACATCACGGAAAACGGAGACCGCGTTAGAACCCCGTTACTCGTGGTAATTGCGTCCTACTCGGCCGTAAATGCGGAGTACGGGCCGACGTGTTCCGAACGGAACGCCGGGTCTCCGTTCGGATCGACCGGTTCGGTAGTACGACGATACTACCCGTAGTAGGCATATCCTTCTAAGATCCGCTTCGGGATACGTTGAACTATATGTATCCATTACCGAAACATGAGTAGAGCAAACGAGACGATCAGTATCGACGAGTAACTCGGAATCGATCCGAACGAAGCGGTCGATAGCTACACGATTATAAGGGCATCCTACTCGTGTATGGCAGACCGCCATACGAACGACGACGCGAGTAATGAGGGACAAACCAACGGCGCTGCACGGAACGGTGGCCCTACCGAGCTCGGTGACGGGCTCGGTCGGCGGTCCTTTATGAAGCTGACCGGTGCCGGAGCAGCCATCGCGGCGACGGGGGCGGTCGGCGCGGCGTCGGCACTGGACGGCGTCGACGCGGACACGGTCGTTGACCTGGGCGAGGAGGGACTCTCCGAGGGCGACCGTATCGACCCCTATCTCGACGAGTACTTCAACGACGGCGTCGAGGTACACGTTCCCGCCGGCGAGTACGACTGGGGCGGCCGCGGCTTCAACCGCGCGGCCTCGCGGAACGCCGCCGTCATCGGTCAGGGCGAGGTCATCCTGAACGCCGTTGACGGCCAGTACCGGAACACGATCGTCGCGGAGGAGGGAACCGTCGCGATCAAGAACTTCACCGTGCGCGGGATAGTCGAGTCGTCACGGAACCGGCTCGAAGCCGTGGACGGTGCTCGAGTCGTCGTCGAGAACTGGAACTTCCCGGACGGATCCGAGGCCGGATCGAGCGGTCGAGCGTTCTACTGCCCGGGCGACCACGCCGGCGAGGCCGTGATCCGCAACTGCTACATCAGGGGCTTCGACGACAACGGTATCTACGCCAGCTCGCCGGGCCGAGACGAGGGAGGCCGAGTCGTCGTCGAGAACTGTTTCACGCACAACAACAACGTCGCGGGGATCCGTATCGGCGGTCGCGAAAGCGTCGTCCGTAACTGTGTGGTCCTCAACGACGGCCCCGCCCCGGTCGCCGCGTCCGGTCACCGGAACCAGCGCGGGATCCGCATCGCGAACTACGAGCACTCCGAGGACATGGTGATCGAGGACGTCGACGTCATCCACTCCGGCGAGAACCTCGGCGGGGGCGGCCCGATCCGATGGTCGAAGGACTCGCCGCTGAGTACGGGACACATGGAGAACGTTCGCGTGTACAACACCAACTCCAACGTCGCCGCGATCGGCGACAAGCGGTACCGTGCGGAGGGATGGACCGGGAACGACATCACCGTCGCCGGCGATGGCGACCTCGACGTCCCCGACTGGTTCACGAACGTCAACGTCGGCGACGAGTTCGACGTGTCGGACCCGACGGACGATTCCACGGACGATTCCACGGGCGACTCCACGGACGATTCCACGGACGATTCCACGGACGACTCCACGGACGACTCCACGAGCGGTGAAACGGAGCTCGTACTGGTGACCACCGACTCCGGTGGTATCGAGTACACGTTCACCACGACGGGACCGATCACCCCGCTGTACGACCGTGATTCGTACCGCGCGAACCGTTCGGAGCCCACGGATTACGCCGAGGAGAACGACGACGGCACGTGGACTGCGTTCGGAGAGACGGGCGGCGGGAGCGCGGAAAGCGGCGACTCGTTCCTGTTCGAGGGCGACGTCATCGACTTCTCCGCGACGGGCGACGTCGAGTCGCTCACGATGTACGCCGACGACGACGAGATCACCGTCGACGAGCTGATGGACGAGTACGGTGGATCCGTCGACGACGAGGCGGACGAATCGGACGAGACCGACGACGGAACGGACGAATCGGACGGGACCGACGACGGAGCGGACGAATCGGACGGGACCGACGACGGAGTGGACGAATCGGACGACGAGACGGACGCCGCCGACGATCTGTCGAACCGCATCATCGTCGACGGGACGCGCGTCGACTCCATCGCGACCTACACCTTCCACGTCAGCGGTGACGTCGAGCTCGACGAAGCGATCAGCTCCGAGGGCAACACCCGATGGGACGACATGGACGATGTCGTCGAGGACGGCTCCGTCAGCGGCGTCGTCGCGAAGGGTATCGACGGGTTCCGTTACTCCGGCGAGATCACCTCGATCAGCGTCGACGGCGTCGTCGACCTGTCCATCGAAAGTACGGACCTGTAGCCATGAACAGGATGTCACTGGACGATTGGGAACGGCTCGCCCCCGATCCCGATCCGGTCCGTGACCTCGGCTACGCGGAGAGCGAATGGTCCGTCTCGGAGACGGATCAGTACGGTCACCGCCACGTGGTGTTCGTCTCGAACCGCGAGGAGGACCGCGACCGCGAGGCGTTCATCATCGCGGACGACGATGCGGTTCGCGACCTCATCGACGTCCGCTGACACGGACTCTCGTTCCGTGCGGCGGTTTCTCCGTCTTCGCTCGTTCCGCGTTCTTGCGAGGCACTACGTCCCGAGCACGAAGCGTATAATATAATTTTACAATAGTATTTTTTATACTGATATATTTGGTGTATATGCGGAATTGACACTCCTTCACAACACGATTGATACCGTCGAGCGACAGCCGGAAGGCGGTCACAGATCCAATCACGTCGCGGGGAAGGTAAGCGTACGTCAACTCGACGATCACCGATTCTGTCCGTACGTGGCGATCGATCTCGAAACGAACGTTCCGCCGTTTACGGTGTTTACCGTGTTTAAATCCCCGAGAAGACGTTTCCACGAGCCCGCCTTTCTGCCGTCTCTCCACGACGATCACGACGCTGACGATGAAACCACCCTCGTTGGAATCGGTATCGATTCGGAACGGGGAATGCGACTGCGATATCCGAGAGAAGCCGTACGGAAATCACAACGGCAGTATTTATATTTATATTTATATTTATATGGTGTGTTTAATATCTTCTAATATATCTGAATCGTCTCCCGCCGTCCACCCCACCCCTTAAACCCGATGCCGAGCCATCGACGGTCGTGATCGCTGTTGCCGGCGGCAAAGGTGGAAGCGGCAAGACGACCACGACGCTGGGGCTCGCGCGGGCACTCGCTGGGCTGGACGGCTCCGGTCCCGTCGTCGCGGCGGACGCTGACTGGGACCTGCCGAACCTCGCGTCGCTCGCAAGCGCCGTGGATCGGTGCGAGAACGCGAGACGGGGTCCGGACCGGAAACGGAGAGTGAACCCGGACCGGGAGCCGACACGCGGCGACGAGGTGCCGACCGTCGTCGAGGCGGCTCGCGGGTCACACCAGGAGTCGACAGCGCGCGTGGAGCCGTCGGCGCCGACGGTGCTGGCCGCTCCGGACGATCCGACCGCTCACGACGCCTGCGAGCTGCTCTCATCGCTCGACGACACGGTCAGCACCGATTCGACGGTCCTCGTCGACTGTCCGGCAGGTGCCGCTCCGGACGTGGCCGCTCCGCTCCGTGTCGCCGACGGCACCGTCCTCGTGACGCAGTTGCGACCGGCCGCCCTGCGTGACACCGCCAAGACCGCGGCGATGGCGCGGGCGCTCGACTGTCCGCCGGTCGGCGTCGTCGCCGTTCGAGCGGAATCACCGCCGGACGGGTTGGACGACTTGCTCGGCTGTCCGACCCTCGGCGCGGTCCCGTCCCGTCCACCGACGCCGCTTGCGGCCGACGACGTACGGTCGGCGTACGACCGGGTCGCCCGCACGCTCGTCTCGTCGAAGCGGCTCACGGACTCGCAGTATCGACAGACCCAAGCGTACACGGCCAACAGGTGAGCGTATGGACCGGCTTGCGACCGGTGTTTCGGTACTCGACCGACAGCTCGACGGCGGTCTCCCGATCGGGAGCGTCGTCGTTTTGAAAGCCGAGCCTGCGAGCCAGTCGGAGCTGTTCTTGAACACGTTTACCTCCGTCCGCGAGACGCTGTACCTCACGACGGTCCGGTCCGCGGACGCCGTCGCGGACGGCTTCGAGCGCTCGACCACCCGGGTCGGAGAGCCGACCATCCGATCGATCGCCGGCGATGTCTCCCTCGACAACGCGGCCGAGACCGTTTCCTCGCTGTCCGAACGGTCGACGCTGGTCGTCGACTCGCTGGCCCCGCTCGAGGGGTCGGACCCCGTTCGATACCGTCGGTTCCTCGAGGAGCTTCGGAGTCACGTTCGAGAGACGGAGAGCATTGCGGTGTTACACGCGCTGAAACGCGGGACTCCGTCGGGCAACCGAGTCGTCTCCCAACAAATCGCCGACGTCGTGTTCGATCTCCGAACGACGAAATCCGGCACGGAGATCGTCAACCGGCTCGGGGTCCCGAAGTTTCGCGGGGGCGCAGCGCTGGAGGAGACGATGAAACTGAAGCTTTCCGACACGGTCGCCGTGGACACGAGCCGAGACATCGCCTGACGCCTCTCCTCGGTTCCCCACCTCTCGGTTCCCCACCTCTCGGTTCCCCACCTCTCGGTTCGCCGCCTCTCAATTCTTCGTCCCTCGGTTTTCCGCCTCCACCGGGAGCCACTTCTCGTCGGTCGTGCCCTACAGCAGCGGCGAGACGAGTACCCCGACTCCGACGATGAGGGATGCGAGCATCCAGTTTCGCGGGACGTCCCACGTGCCGTACGGACCGCCCTTTCGCGTGAAGCGGTACACGAAGTAGACGAACAACGGCGCGAGCGTCGCCAGCGAACCGACGGTGGCGACGAGTCCGAACCCGGACAGCAGCGCGATCGCAACGGTCGTGCCCGCGGCGGCTCCGGCGACGAGAACGTCCTCGCGGGCCCGGTGTATCTCCATACCTGCCGGTGGGCACGCGACGGTTCAAAAGGGATCGGTTCCGTCCGGCGTGGATCCCCACGCCGCGGACGACGGTGTGGCCGGTCCGCCAGGACGGGCTACTCCTCGTCGAGCTCGTCGACGATCTCGTCGGCGTCGATGTCGACGTCCTCGAGCGCCTCCTCGATGTCTGCCGCACCCGCACCGCCCATGCCGCCCATCATACCGCCCATGCCACCCATCCCACCGCCGTCGATGACCTCCTCGACGACGACGCGATCGAGATCGAGTCGGCCCATGAGGTCCTGAGCGATCTGCTGTTTCTGGAACATCCACTGCTGGTTCATCTGCATGCCGGGCGTCGCCGTGATGTAGAGGACCTCCTTTTCGACGTCCTCGGTCTCGACGACCTCCTCGCCGTCGTCGTCCTCGGTGACGGTCTCTTCCGCTTCAGTAACCGTCTCGATACGGACGTCCGGGGCCTCCTGGAGGTACATGCCGAGCATGCCGGCCGCCTTCTCCTCACGGTCCTCGATGGCGTCGAGGATCTCGTACTCGTACTCGAGGTCCTCGCCCGCGAGCGGGTGGTTGAAGTCGACGCGTGCGCGGCCGCCGATGATCGTTTCGAGGTGACCCTGCCGGTTGTCGATCTGTATCTGTGCGCCGGGGTAGCGGCTGTCCTCGGGGATCTTGTCGGCCTTGACGGTCTCGACCTCCTCGGGGTCGTACGCGCCGAACGCGTCCTCGGCCGGGACGTCGATCGTGTCCTCGTCGCCGACCTCCGCGCCGATGAGCGCCTCGTCGACGGACGGGAACACGTGGCCGGCACCGAGCGCGATGACGCGCGGCTCGAACTCGTACTCGTCGGTGTCGATCTCGGACTCCTCGGCGGTCTCCTCGTCGGTCGTGTCGATGACTCGACCGTCGTCGGCCGTTCGGATCGTGTACGCGATGCGGACGAAATCCCCGTCCTGCAGGCCGGTCGTCTCCGATTCAGTCGCGTCTTCGGTTTCGGCCTGTTCGGCGTCGTCTGCCGCGTCGGCCTGCTCCTGGTCGCTCATGCGCAAAACATCTCCCGTTGCACCCTTAAGGAGCACGGTTCGACTCGACCCGCATGCCAGATACTGACACGTGGGAGCGGAGACACGGTCCGATACCGTCCGGGAGCGTCCCGACGGGCTTTTTCCGCCGGCACCGAGACGACGGAGCATGTACGAAGTCGAGATCAAGGTCCCGGCCGACGTCGACGCCGTCCGGCGACGGCTCCGAGCGTCGGGCGGTGAGCGGGTCGACGCGCGACGCCAGCGGGACGTGTACTACGACGCGCCGCATCGGGAGTTCGCCGAGACCGACGAGGCGCTCCGGCTCCGCAACGAGACCGCGCTTCGGTCCGGGCTCGACTCGGACGTCGTCGGCGGATCGACCACGAAGCTCACGTATAAGGGACCGCTCCTCGACGCCGCCTCGAAGACTCGGTCTGAACACGAGACGATGGTCGACGACCGCGACGCCGCCGAGGGGATCCTGTCGGGGCTCGGGTTCGATCCGGCCGCGACGGTCCGGAAGCGTCGAGAGTTCTGGGCGCTCGACGGTTATACCGTCACGCTCGACGTCGTCGACGGGGTCGGCGAGTTCGTCGAGATCGAACGGGAGGTGGCCGCCGAGGACGCGATCGATGCGACCCGCGAGGAGGCGGTCACGGTTCTCGACCGGCTCGGGCTCGACGCGGACGCACAGGTCCGAACGTCGTATCTCGGACTGCTGCTGGCGGCACGCGAAACCGAGGGTACCGAGGACGGACGAGACGACCTCACGGGCGAAACCGATGTCGACGGCGACTACTGACGGTTCGGGTGTTTGAGCGAGAGGACTGTGCGATCGAACTCGCAGACGAGGGTATCGACGTCGGCGTCCTCGTCGTCTCGGGTCGCGCCCGTAGCGTCCTCGTCGTCTCGGGTCGTGCCCGTAGCGTCCTCGTCGTCGTTCACGACGAACGCCTCGACGTGCATGGTGACGACGCCGCGGTCGCCGTCGCTGGTCTCGCGTTTATCCGTGACGGTCGAACGCGCGCGGATCGTGTCCCCGTGAACGACCGGATTCGGATGTTCGACGTCGTCGTACGAGAGGTTCGCGACGATCGTCCCGTCGGTCGTCTCCGGGATCGACACGCCGACCGCCAGAGACATCGTGTACAGTCCGTTGACGAGACGCTCGCCGAACCGCGTCCCGGCCGCGAACGACTCGTCGAGATGGAGCGGCTGCTGGTTCATCGTCAGGTCACAGAAACGCTGGTTGTCCGACTCGCTGACCGTTCGACGTCGCGCGTGTTCGATCGGCTCCCCGACCTCGAACTCCTCGTAGTACAGCCCAGTCACGTCAGGGAGTCCCGGAGCCGAAGCAAAAAGGTGTCGCCGGGGCGGACGTTCGTCGACGTCGAAGCGGTGTCGGAACTGTGTCGGGTCGAGGCGACTTTTAAGTCATGGCCACGACAGTGGTCGATATGGCGCGACGAAGTCTGCTGTTCTCGCCCGGAGACCGCCCGGAACTGATGCGGAAAGCTCCCGAATCGGGTCCCGACGTCGTCTGCTTCGATCTGGAGGACGCGGTCGCCCCATCCCGGAAGACGGAGGCCCGATCGGCGGTCGTCGGGGTTCTCACTGATCCCGAGTTCACCCCGGACGCGGAGGTGTGCGTCCGGCTCACTGTGGGCGAGACGGCCGCGGATCTCGATGCCCTCTCGGATTCGAGGGCAGTTGCGGGCGCGCTCGACGCCGTCATGCTCCCGAAAGTCGAGACCGCGAAGCGAGTCGAGACGGTCGCGGCGATGTGTGCCGAGCGTGACCTCGACGTCGACGTGTTCGCGATCGTCGAAACCGCCACGGGAGTGCTGTCCGCCGACGAAATCGCGGACGCGGACCCCACGTCCGCGGTGCTTTTCGGGGCAGAAGATCTCGCGGCCGACGTCGGTGCAGTGCGAAGCGCGGGCGGCTCCGAACTCTCCTACGCCAGACAACACGTCGTGCTCGCCGCGAGCGCCGCGGGCGTCGACGCCATTGACACGGTGTTTACGGATTTCTCCGATGAGCAAGGGCTCCGCGAGGCAACCGTGACCGCGGTTTCACTCGGCTATGACGGAAAGATGGCGATCCATCCCGCACAGGTTCCGGTTATCAACGACGCGTACACGCCCGAGGCGGAACGGATCGAGTGGGCGACCGCGGTGCTCGACGCCCGCGAGGCCGCCGACGATGACGGGCGCGGCGTGTTCGAGGTCGACGGGGAGATGATCGACGCACCGCTCATCACACAGGCCGAGCGAGTGATGGACCGGGCACGAGCCGCCGGGATCGACCCGTAGCTGAGTCGAACGTCCGTCGTTTCGACACAGTTAACCAACCGGCCGAAGCGATACAGGGTATGTCGGGCGAGACCAATCCGTTTGAAAGCCTCCAAGAACAGATCGACGACGCGTCGGCGCATCTCGACGTCGACACCGACGTGATCGAGCGTCTCAAGAACCCTGAACGGGTGTTGGAAACGAATCTCACGTTCGAGCTCGACGACGGCTCACTGGAGACCATCCGCGCGTATCGATCACAGTTCAACGGGGACCGTGGGCCGTATAAAGGCGGGATCCGGTATCATCCGGCCGTCAGCCGGGACGAGGTGAAGGCGCTGTCCGGGTGGATGGTGTACAAGTGTGCGGTCGTCGACATCCCCTACGGTGGCGGAAAGGGAGGTATCGTCGTGGATCCGACCGACTACTCCGAGGAGGAACTCGAACGACTCACCCGTGCGTTCGCGAAGGAGCTCCGACCGCTCATCGGCGAGGACAGAGACATCCCCGCACCGGACGTAAACACGGGGCAGCGGGAGATGAACTGGATCAAAGACACCTACGAGACGCTGGAGAACACGACGGCCCCCGGCGTCATCACGGGGAAGGCGCTCGACTCCGGCGGCAGCGAGGGACGCGTCGAGGCGACCGGTCGGTCGACGGCGCTCGCGGCCCGCGAGACGTTCGACTGGCTCGGCGATTCGATCGAGGGAAAAACCGTCGCGGTACAGGGATACGGCAACGCCGGCTCCGTCACCGCCTATCTGCTCGGTGACCTCGGAGCGGAGGTGGTCGCGGTGTCGGACTCCTCGGGCGGGATCCACGATCCCCACGGGCTCGACGCACGCGCCGTCAAGCGTCACAAGGCCGAAACGGGGTCGGTTTCGGGGTACGGTGACTGCGAGGCGCTCACCAACGAGGAGCTGTTGACCCTCGACGTCGACCTGCTCGTGCCCGCCGCACTCGAGAACGCGATCGACGCCGACCTCGCCACGGAGGTCAAAGCCGACGTGATCGCCGAGGCAGCGAACGGCCCGCTCACCCCCGATGCCGATGACGTACTCGCCGACCGCGACGTCTGGATCGTCCCCGACATCTTCGCGAACTCCGGCGGCGTCACCGTGTCGTACTTCGAGTGGGTCCAGAACAGACAGCGGTTCCACTGGACGGAAGAGCGGGTCAACGAGGAACTCGAACGCGTGATCACCGAGTCGTTCGACGGCATCGTCGACGCCTACGAGACCCACGACCTGCCGAACCTCCGGACGGCCGCATACGTCGTCGCCATCGAACGCGTCGCCGACGCCTACGAGCAGGCCGGTAACTGGCCCTGACTCGGCAGGGGTTCCACCCACACGAGATGGATCCGTCGGGATCGACCGGTACGACTCGTTAAGAGGCGCGGTAGTACTTAACATGGAGAGGGGTACTACTGCGGTGTAGGAGCCGTCAGTCGGTGCGGGGTGGTCCGATCACGCGGTCGCTCGTCCGATCACGCGGTCGCTCGTCCGATCACGCAGTCACTTCGACGTCGGCGAGTTGCCGCGCGAGGAACGTGGCGATCGGAACGTCCGCCTCCTCGACGAACCGGGCTACCTCTCCGCCGTCAGCGTCCTCGACGACGACCGTCGGGATCAGGTCGATTCCGTACGCCTCGACGCCGGTTCCCTCCTTGCCGTCCGGTCCTTTCGTGACGGGATAGTGTTCGATCCGGTCGTCGGGGACGTCGGCGGCCGCAAGCGCCGCACCGAACGTCGGGAGCTGCTCTTGACAGTCGATACACCAGTCGCCGCCCCACACCTTGAACACGTAGTCGCCGTCCAGCGCCGCGAGGACGTCGTCGTCGAACTCCTCGTCCGCGTTCGGGTCGGGGGACAGCGTTTCGAGCGTCATGCGCTCGGATACGTCACCGTCCCTTTTAAACGACGCGTCGGTGACAACGGATACCGGCATCGGGCGGCGCGGGCGGCGCGGGCGGGCAGGTCGTGTCGCAACCGCTTTGCACGTCCCCCCAGTAGCCGGGGTATGAGCGAGATCGAGGTCCTCGCGGACCTGCGGACCGGAGCCGACTACCAGTTCGGGGCTGGCGCGGGCGAGGCGCTGTTTCCCCCCGACGAGCCCGTCACCGTTCGCACGTCGAGCGGCGGCCGCCCTCGGCAGGTGATCGCCGGCGACGTCGACGACACGCCCGGAAGCTCGGAAGGTGACCGCATCGTCTCGTACGGTACCGACGGACGATTCACCCTCGGGGTCACCGGCGGTCACCGCCTTCGGACAACGGTTCCGGCGCTGACGCATCGGATCGTGGTCGGCGAGGAGAGCGAGCCGTTCGTCCGTGAGGGACGAAACGCGTTCGCAAAGTTCGTCACCGCAGCCGACGACGGGATCCGTCCCGGTGACGAGGTGCTGGTGGTGAACGACGAGGACGTGCTGTTCGGCGTCGGACGCGCCGAGCTCTCGGGTGCGGAGGCGCTCGCGTTCGCCTCCGGTGTCGCCGTGAAAATCAGAAGCGGCGTCGGGACGGACGAGTGAGAACGTCGGAGACGCGCCGAGCGTCACTGCTCCCGCGTCTACTCCCGACGCCGCCGTCTGTGCCACAGGTAGTGGAGGCCGGCACCGGCGGCGACGCCACCGCCGGCGGATGCGGCAGCGATCGGTAGCCGCCCGAACCGACGGTCGAACGGCTCGAACGTCCCGGTCTCGTCTGCGGTTTCCGGAACCGTCGCGATGAACGTCTTCGTTTCCGAGTTCCCGATCCGATCCGCGTGAGCCACGGACAACCGCGTCCCGTTCGGGCCGGCGATGTGAACTCGCAGTTCGTACGGCGTCGATCGGCGTCCGTGAAGGTCGATCCGGTACTCGCCGGCATCGACTCCGTACGCCGATCTGACGCGCGCAACCGGTCCCCGGGATCGGTCCATGAAGTCGCTTCTGAGCCGACCGAGTCGGCCACCGTTCGGGTCGGAGATGGTGAGCTCGACGTCGGGCGTGTCCACGGTGACGAGGGCGGTCGGGAATATCTCGTCGCGGAACCGTGCCGGGGAGATATCGACGTGGTCGAGCGGGGTCGCGGTCGCGCGCCCGGTCGCCTCCTCGATCCGGTCGTATCGATTGAACAGCAGCCACTCGTAGTTCCCGTACGGCACCATCTCGATCCCGTCGGTGGTCGCCTCGAACTCGAGGACTCGTGGCCTGTGTCCGTACGTCGATGCCGAATGGTTCGGATCGTATACGTACACCGAGATCCCGTCGCGGTGCTCCTCGTAGTCGTACGCCAGCATCTGATGTCCGCTGGTCCGGCTATCGAACACCGACACCTGCGCGCTCCCGAAGACGTCGATCACGGCGCGGACGTCATCGAGCTGTGTCTCGAGGTCGATCCGATCGGGCCACAGGATCGCCCGTCGTCCGAGCCACGTACGAAACCGGAGGAACTGCTCGGCCTGGAGCCGGGTGATCTCGTGATACACCGGCGCGTCGGGCTCCGAGAGCGGCTCCGTGGGATGACGGATCGCGGCCGCCGACTCTCGATCGAGCGGTAGCGTTTCGGGGCTCTCGAAGTACGCCTGTGCGGCTAACGCCATCCCGTAGCAGTGACCGTTCGTGCCCGCGCGCTGGAGTATCGCGCTCCGAAGCTGCGTCGTGATGACGTCGAGGAGTCCCGAACTCTCTCCACCCAGATCCACGTCTAAGAGGTCGGACGCCGGACCCCTCCACTCGGTCGCGATGCGATCCCGGATCGCCGCCGAGGACGGGTCCGTTTCGTCCTCGGACGGTTCGAACGGCCGATGTCTCGAGTTCCAGTTCCGGAACCCGAAGCCGTGCCGCATGGGTGTGAACCGTCGATCGTCCGACCGCCCCTGCGACGTCGTCACCGGAACCGCCGAGAGGGTTGCGACTCCGAGTGCTCCGCGAAGTACGTCGCGACGGAGATGTCGCCGTCTCACGGCATCACCGTCCACCCGCGAGCTAATAAATCCGGGAGACGACACCGGTGAAGACCGTCGGCGACGAGACGTTCGGACCGGGCATCCTCGGAAGCACGACCGTAGCGACGTTTCCCTGTGGGGAGTTCTCTGCGACGGAGAGCTTCCCGCCGAGGGAATCGACGCACCATTGTATCACCCACAGCCCGACCCCGGTCCCGTGGTACGTGCTGGTCTTCTCGACGTCCGCTCTCAGGATGCCGATCTCGTCGTCGATCGAGGTCCTGATCCTGTGGCGCACCCGATCGGGACGTTCGTTTTGTTGCGGAGGTTGTGTCGAACGATCCGGCTCAAAAAACGCAACCGGTGCTCTCGGATGCGATGTTCGCTACTGTCCTCGATCTGGGCCAACCCACAGTGGATGTCGTTGACCGTCTCGACGTGAGGTGGATCCGGGCCCACCGGAGCTCGCAGCTTTCCCGTTCGATCAGCCACTCGAAGACCTACGGATCGCCGGCAGCGGCCGCACGGCTCCGCTCAATGGCTCCCGCTTCAGTGAACCTCGCCAACGGCGCGGTGTACTCCGTGACGGGTCGTGTACGAAGATTGGGGTAGAATGACCGTACGACTCCGCCCCGGATAAGTACCATAACTCAATAACCAATATATTCTTATAATCAGCTATTTTTTATGGGTTAATATAAGAGATATTACGAAGAGCAGAGAATAGTACGTTCGGTAGAGCTACACATGTATCTATTAGAACTTAATATCATACATACGCACACTATTAGAGGATAGATGCGACGAGATCTAAATATCGACATTCGTGGACTGCGTGCGAAATGGTTTAATCGCCGTTATGCTCCTTATCGCCGCTATAACACCGTTTTGATCGACACAATCCCCGGTCTATCCATCCATTCTCGTTCCTCATATACTATAAAATATTATACCCATATACAAACCTTCTATTTTATTTATATAATTCCAGCGTGAGGCGCGACGGGCCACCGCGAGGCACGCGCAATCGCGACAAATAGTCACACGATCTCGGAGAGAAGGTACTCTTTACCCGACAACATCTGATCGGGCGTTCCGTACGAAAGGATGTATCGGCCGTCGTATTCGGGCTCAAGCAGATCGAACAGCTCTTTGAAGTCGATCGTCCCGTCGCCTGGAGGAAGGTGTTCCTCCATGTGGCCGCGATTATCGTTCAGCCGGATCTCGCCGATCCGATCCGTTCCTAACGCCGACACGAACTCGGGGATCCCCGCATCGCTCAAATAGGCGTGAGCGGGATTGAACGCCCACCCGATGCTTTCAGCCGAAAGTTCCGAGAGATATCGCTCGCATTCCTTCGGGGTCGTCGGAAGGTAATGAACCTCTGCAGTGTCAGGTTCCGGGTTATGATTCTCTAAGAGGAGCTTCACGCCCGTGCCGTTCGCGTACTCCACCGCACGAGAGAGCCGGGAAACACTCGCCCGAAACCGGTCGTCTACGTCCGAGCTAAAGTGATACCCGCCGTGGACGATGACCCAGTGCGCACCGATCCGTCGCGCCGTGTCGATGTGACTGAAGAGGTACTCGTCTGTTGCCTCGCCCACGAACGGATGGTTTTCTGCCATGTTAACTGACGACGACGTGTGGACTCCGAGCCGGATGTCGTATGTGTCACATCGATTCTTGATATCTTCTGCTTCCGAGTCCGAGAAGCCGTCCGGGAGGTATCGCTGGAGTTTGATATCGAGGTGATGTACATCGTTGGACCGAGCCCATTCGAGCGCGTCTTGGATGGATAACTGGTCGCCGACGTCGAAACCCATGCGTTCACGTAGCGTCATGATCGTTCTGGTGCTAACGAGCAGGCGTGCCGTCACAAGCAACGAGGTTAACTCTGCTGGTGAGGCGAACCCGGCGAACTGCACGTTCCCGCTATCGGGACGTCATGCCATCTCGGAGTTGCCCCGACGTCCACGGACCGATCGAGCGGAGAAACCTCCCGTTTTTACCGGCTGCAAACGAGCGTTCGATACATGAAACAGGTGGAAGTATCGTACACGTTGGATGCTTCTCGAGAGTCGATAGCTGGCCGCCTATCTCCGGAGGCGATAGTCGAGTACGAGGGTACCTACGAGGTCATCTCCGTAAAGGAGACTGACGGTGAATGTCGGATCAGCGTCTCGAACGATACGATAGAAGGCGATCACGACATGGTACTCACATTTACCGAGACCGAAACCGGATACGTCTACCGGCAGGTAGGCGACGGTCTATTCGAGACACTCTCGACGGAGATCGTGCTCGAGGGCGATGAGCACGCACTGGTTACCGTTCGATCGGAGTTCACGTTCGGTGGTCCGCTTGCGTTCGTGAAAGACTGGCTCGCTGCGGGATATCGACGGGCGGAACTCGAAAAGCTGGTTCGAAACGTGTCTCGGGATCACGAGGCGAGCGAATCTGCCGTTCCGAACGGTTCTTCGGTGGAGGAGCCATCCGACGGGTGAGCCGATCCATCCCCAGAGGATCCGGAGCGATGCTGAGTCGTTTCGAGGAAGGGGTGGTCCCGTCGTTTATCGGGACGAACAACGGATGGGCCGGGGCTACGGTTCTACGGAGAAACTGACCGGCCGCTTGGGGTCCGACCGGCTCCGCGCGCTCTCCGAACCATGGGTTCCCGAGGGCTCATACGCTATCCGGCCGCGGAGAACGAGCTCGACCGGAACGGGACACGCGATCCGCGGCTTCCCGACGGAAGCAAGCGATGAGTGTGCATCCCTCCCTCCGGGATACCAAATGATAGATCGACATAGTATGTGTCCTGCCGGGAGAAGAGCTCGGAGCCGCCCGTTTCATGCTGCTCTCGAATCGGATACATTCGACGTATTCGACGCGGTGCCGTTCGAAATTACAGTCATATAGCAGTAATCATATTGAACGATTATCATGAAATTCGTTTCCACGATTCGATATCGCGGGATAGCACCGTGTATCCGCTCTCGAGGGTTATTGGGTGAGGACGCCGCCACACCGGGTGTCACTTCCGAGGCGAACACAGCCACGTGCTGTGCCGTATCGTTCGCGGTACGGCGCTCCGACTCAGCGATGCCCGTCGGTCTCTCGTACCGTCTTGGTGCTTGGTCTCGTCTCCCACAATGCGGGACGATCACACGATACAACGCTAACGACTATCGATCGCAGTCGGTGTCTCAAGCAATGAGCGCAGTGAGGCCGAACGGCCACCGAGAAAGACTCGAAACACCGACGTCCGTAATAGACGAAAAGAGGCGTTACTAACACGCTACCGGAGACGTTCCAATCCGTCGACGTACCGATAATACGCGGATCCGTGCATGATCGGCCGCTGCGTTCGACCGATCGAGACGCGGTCGATGGTCGGTTGGGTACCGTTGTCGTGAACGATCGCACCGACCGACATCGTCCCTTTCGGGTGTCCCAGCGTCGTCCACTCGTCATCGGGGTTCCGGACGACCTCGCTAACCAGTGTTCCAGGGATGTTGGCGGCGGCACCGAGACAGAGACCGCTCGTCATCGCGTACGCGTGGTGGGGATCCTGCATGCTGATCACCCGTGCAGTGATGTCGATGTCTTCGGCTTCGACCCGGGTGTCGCCCCCCGTCCCGACGTACGACTGGGGCTCGGAGACGATCGACAGATGAGGGAATATCGGATACTCCAGTTCCGCGTCCGCCGGATCGTCCACGAGACCGAGCTCGACGCAGATCGCACCCCGGATCCGTTCGAGTCGGTCCATCAGATCCGGATCGGTCCGGAGATCCTCCGGGAGCTCTCGACCCGTGAGCCCGATCTCGTCCGCGCGGACGTGAGCAACGACGTTCGTGACGTCGACGACGGACGTGCGGATCGCCTCTCCGTCGACCTCGACCGTATCGACCGGATTACCGGTCGGAAGCGCGGCACCGAGCACGCCTCCCGCGGGATCGATGAAGTGAGAGTCGACGCGTGCGCCCGTCCCCGGAACACCGTCGATATGGTAGTCGCCGTAGATCCTCGGAACGCCGTCTTCGGTCACGGGAACCTCCTGTTCGACGATCGCATCTGCGTTCGTATTGTATAGGGTGACCACCGTCTCAGGTGCCGTGACGTCGACGAGATCCTCAAGGACGGCGAACGCACCGACGGCAGCTGTGAGGTTGCCGCAGTTTCCACCCCACTCGATGACGGGATTCTCGACGCCGACGCCACCGAACGTGTATTCGACGTCGGCATCCGATCGCTCCGTCGGAGAAATGATCATGATCTTGCTCGTATGGGAGTGGGATCCGCCGATACCGTCGATCTGTAGCGGATCGGGTGATCCATACAGTTCGAGCAGGAACTCCTCGAACAGCTCGTGATCCGGGTCGATCGGCAGATCCGCCTTCCGAACGAAGAACCCCTTGCTCGTCCCGCCACGCATCAATAGTCCGTCTACCTGTCCTTGGAGATCGCTTTCACTGTTCATCTCTATCACTCTTCGATTGCGAAACGAGGAACATAAAGATACCTCATGCGTCAACCGGTAGATCGCCGTGATCGACGGTTCTATTCCGGGCTTCCGTGTCTCGATGGGTTCACGGATCGAGTAGTACAACACGAACGTTTATCCGGTGACCGAGCGATCTCACACCGATGACTGAACTCCCGAAGCCGTTCGATTTCGAGTACGTTCCGACTCGTGTCGTGTACGGTCGAGGCTGTGTCGATCGTCTAGCAGCGGTGCTCGATGAGATCGGAGCGCAGCGCGCGCTGGTAGTCTGCGGATCGAACGTCGCTGCGAACGACGCCGTGATCGATCCGATCGAGGCCGGACTCGGTGAGAAGCTCGTCGGTGTCTTCGATGAGACTACCCCTAAAAAGCGCTTTCGGACAGTTCTCGACGGTGCAGAACGGGTTCGAGAAGAGGACGTCGATATCGTGATCGGGGTCGGCGGTGGGAGTTCGCTCAACGTTGCACGCGCGATCTGCTCAGTCGCACCGCTGACGCAGTCCGAGGAAGCGATCGTCGAAACGACCGTCGAAGCCGGAGCGGTTCCGTCCCCCGAGCCACCGGGAGAGCCGCTCCCGAACGTCGCCGTCCCGACGACGATGCCCGGTGCCGATCTCTCCGCAGGTGGCAGCGTTTCGGTGAAATCTCCCGAACGCTCGGTTACCGAATCGGGGTACGTCAGTGCGAACGTCGGTGATTCCCGCTTGATGGCAGTCGCTAACTTCTACGATCCGAACCTCTACGCGACGACGCCGATGGGCGTACTCGCTTCGTCCGCAATGAACGGGTTCGATAAAGGGATCGAGACGCTCTACTCTCGAGAGGCCACCCCCATCGCGAAGGCTCATGCGACGCTGGGGCTTGAACACTACTACGCCGGCATCACCGAGCTGGTCGACGCCGAGAGTAGCGACGAGGCATACGATCACGCGGTTCTCGGAACGATACTCGTTCAGTACGGGCGGAAGACGAACGTCATTCATACGTTCGGAAACGGCGTTTCGTTACACCACGACGTTCAACAGGGCGTCGTTCATGGGATCGTCGCACCACACGTTCTCGAGTACGTGTTCGACACCGTTCAGGCACAACGGTATCGGATAGCGGACGCCCTCGGGATCGACGCTACCGGACTGAACGACGACGAAGTTGCGGACGAAATCATCACCGCAGTGATTCGAGTCCGCGATGCGCTCGGTCTACCGACTCGACTTCGCGACGTGGGTGGGATCCGACAAGAGCGATTCCCCGAAATCGCGACGGAGATCCATAATAACTACAAACACGAGCGAAACCCGCCCGGTCTCGATCCGACCCGTGAGGACGTCCTTTCGGTGTTGGAGGCGGCGTGGTAACGGTCGGACCGAGCTGTGATCGGCGTTCGCTTATCGGCGTTGACGGGTACACCCTCGTCAGGGCCGGCCGGAACATCTCCGACAGAGCAGGTGGTGGCTACGTTCGAGACATCGAAACGAGGACGGGACAATCCGCGTTCAACAGCACTTCTTGTGAGACGCTCCCGAACAGCACCTTCCCGGCCGGCGTCTTCTTTCGCGGCCCGACGACGACGTATCGAGCGTTTTCATTGTCGGCGTACTCGAGGATCTGATCGGCCGCGTCACCGACGAGACCAACGTACTCGATGGCGACGTCCTGATCGACGTCCTCAGCGGCCTCTTCGGCTACCGTGGCCCCGTACTCTCGAATCCGATCCATCTCGACTGCGCGCCCGCTCTTTTTGACCTCCGTCCGTTCGAGCTCAACGAAGTCCGACTGACTCAAAACGTGGACGACGTGGACGGGTTCGTCGAATGCTTCCGCAAGTTTCACCGCCTCCGTGACGGCGTTCTTGGCTCGGTCCGTTCGATCAACCGCAGCGATTACTACCATATTAGTGGCTTTCTGAGCCACGAATCTTGTACTTTTCCCCTCGTACCCACGAGTCGGCGAGCACCGCGGCGATCGTGACGGTCGTCGTTATTCGACGACTAACTCCGCGACGAGGTCCTCGACGTCGTGGTCCTCCACGTTTCGAACGACGTCGACGATCCGGTCGCGTTGGGCCTCCGTGTAGACTCCCTCGGCGAGTAGATCGAACTTCCTGTCGAGCCGATCCCACGACATGGGGGTCTCGGGATGCCCCTCGAAGTACGGCTTCTCGATCTCGTACTCCTCTCCGTCGGTCGTCTCGAGTCGGATGACCGCTGGCATCTCGCCGTTCTCGTAGCGACGAGTGAGTTCGGGGTCCTCGTGGATATGGATGCGCTTGAGAAGGTCCTGGGTGTCGTCAGCGCGGATCCGTGCGCGATCGTACTGATCGTCTCCGAGCTCGCCGTCGAGGGCGAGTGCGGCCATCGTGTACGGTAGGCTGTGGTCAGCTTGCTCGCGGTTAAACACTCGATGGCGGTCACCCGCTTCGTTCTCTTTCCCGGTTCCGCCCATGATGACCTTCGCTCGTTTGTACGTATCGACGTCGATCCGCTCGATATCCTCACCGGCGATCGATTCGCGTTCTAAGAGCTCGTCGAGCCCGTCGAGTTGCGTCTGCGCGACGGTTCCGGCCATGTACTTTTTCGTCATGGTCTTCGTGACGGCTTCACACGGCGTGTACTCGACGGAGAACTCACCGGACACTATCTCTTTCCACCCCTTTTGCCCCTCGAACACGTCGGTCGGCCCTTCCATCCCGTTCCGTGCGAGCATAACCGAGTAAACCGCGTTACGGGCCGCGTTCGATCCGGATAATCCCTTCCACATCGTGATGTCGCCCGTCCTGGTAACACGAAGCGCGTTGTGGCCGGCACCCGCAACACCGATCGCGTTCATCAGTTGTCGCTTGTCGAGATCGAAGAGGACGCCGGCTCCGACCGCGGACGCGAAACACACGTACGTCCCGTGGTCCCATCCGCGGTCCATCAGCGGAGCGTTCTTGCCGAGCTGGTAGTGGACCTCGTACGCGAGACCGATGGACCTGATCAGTTCCTCACCGGTGGATCCGTTGTACTCTCCGGCGACGATCGACGGTGCGACGTTGTTGCTGGGATGGGGGACCTCACCGCTGAGGAGATACGCGTCCATGAAATCGAGGTACCGGACCATTCCGCCGTTGAGAGCCGCCGCCAGCGGCGGCGAGGTCCGTTCGTCGGACCCCCAGACGCTCGTCGACCCCGACTCGTCGAGTTCGAGTACGGTGTCGCGGAGGATCTCTACGGGTTCCGCCCCAACTGCACCGGCAGCGATCGCGATCGAGTCCAGGAGGCGTTTCTTGCACTCATCGATTACTTCGTCGGATAGATCGTCGAACGACGTCGCGACTGCGAACTCCGCCATCTCCTGTGCGGTCGTCATACACGAGAGACTCGGCAATAGCAGTAAAGGATTACGGCATCGGCGGTCCCCGTCGTGATGACGTCAGAAGAGCCGTATTCCCAACCCTCAAGTACCGGTTGCTCGTTTTATACCGATAATTGTGTCCCGCTTCGAGTCGAAACTTGCGGAGCAAGCACGGGATGTGTGGAGCGATCTGTGGGCCGGTGGGAGAGGCTGGATCCTCCTCACGGTTAGTGCCGGCTGGTTCCTCTCCATCGGAGTTCGATACATCTACCCCTCCGTTTTGCCCTTTCTCCGAGAGACGTTTGCGATGGATTTCACGACTGCGGGGCTCTTACTGAGTACGCTGTGGCTTGCGTACGCGTTGGGCCAGTTCCCTGGCGGCGTTCTCGGCGATAGGATCGGAGAGGGGAACATACTGGTCGCGAGTACGGCCGTGTCGACGATCGCGATCCTACTGGTTGCGACGTCCGTGAACGTCGTGATGTTGTTCGTCGCAACCGCAGGGTTCGGCTTTGCAACGGGGTTATACGGTCCTCACCGGTTCACGATATTCACGGACATCTACTCGGCCCGATCCGGAACCGCAGTCGGGATCACGATGGCAGCGGGAAGTATCGGCAACACGGTCCTTCCCGCGGTGGCGGCCGTGATCGCGGGATACACCACGTGGCGGCTCGGTTTCGGCGCGCTGATACCCGTCTTCGTCGCCGTTTTCGTTGCCATCTACCTCGTCGTTCCCGCCCGGACGTCGAACAGCACCGCGGACACCGAGACGTTTTCTCGGAACACGCTCCGACGCGTCGCGGGATCGATCGCTGGCCGGGGAATCCCCGTCGTCGTCTCGGTTCACATCGTCCTAGCGTTCGTCAGCAACGGGTTCCTCGGTTTCTATCCGACGTACTTGATAGAGGTCAAGGGATTCTCGCCGCAGATGGCCGCTATCCTCTTCGGATCGTATTTCGCGTTCGGAGTCGCCATCCAGCCGCTAACGGGACTGCTCCGCGATCGGTTCGGCTCTCGATGGTCCCTCACGCTCGTCGCCGGCATGCTGTTCATCGGTCTCGCGCTGCTCCAGATCGGCGACACCGTCGTTCACATCCTTCTTTTAACCGTCCTGATCAGCCACCGAAACGGGGTCGGAGTCGTCACCAACACCTACATCGCCGATACCCTCGACGACGACATTAAGGGATCCGGGCTCGGTCTGCTTCGCACCTCGTGGATCCTGGTCGGTGCGTTGAGCCCTCTCTTCGTCGGGTTTCTCGGTGATTTCGGGCAACTCAACCTTGCGTTTCTCGTGTTAACCGGTGTCGCCGGCGTCGCGGTCGCGTTGGCACTACTGATTCCGAGCGAGTGACTCCCTCGAGCGGATCTGAACCGCTTTCGGGACGGCCGTATGTGCCACTAAGCGATCCGTCTCCCGTCCGCTGGGGTCACACCCCGTCAAATAATGCTGCAAAGAACAATGTATTTATGTTGTTGATCCATGTCTCAGATGGTTACTATGGAGATAACTAACGTAACTGCGACGACTCACGAGATTCCGGTAGACGTCCCCCTCCGCGACGAGGTCCGGCACCGCTACGTACCGTTCGTAGTGGTCGAGACTGACGAGGGGATCACCGGCTACGGTCAGACGGGTGACCACTGGTGGCGCGGCGTCCGGGAACTGATCAACGAGGACATGGGTCCGACCATCGAAGGAATGAGCGCGGTGAACACGGAGCGAGTACATAACACGCTCCAGCGCGAATACAACCCGCGGGCACAGACCGGTGCGTGGAGTTCCGCGATGAGCGCGATCGACCTCGCGCTATGGGATGCCAAGGGGAAGTACTACGACGAGCCGGTGTGGCGGTTGCTCGGCGGTGCGCGAAACCCCGCCGAGGCATACATCACGTTCGGTTTGAAGACGTTCACGAAAGACCAACTCGTTGAGGTGGCGAAGCGGTACGTCGACGAGGGGCACGACCGTCTCAAAATGAAGGTCGCCGTCGACAACTCTCCGAAGAAGGACGCGGAACGGGTCAAGGCGGTTCGAGAGGCGGTGGGAGAGGACGTACGACTGATGGTCGACGCGAACTACGAGTATTCCTTCCCGAAGGCGCTCGAACTCTGTAATCGGATCGAGCAGTACAACATCAGCTGGTTCGAAGAGCCAGTGTACGGAAACGACGTCCATCTCCTCTCGAAGCTGAACCAGCGTACTCGGATCCCCATCTGTGCGGGACAAAACGAAGGAGACCGATTCCAGCACCGTGACATGATCGAGTCGGGAGCGATCGACATCTGTCAGCCGAACGTGTTCTACGTCGGCGGATACACCGAGGCGAAGAAGGTGGCCGCATTGGCCGAATCGTACAACCTCGAGATCGCGAACGGTGCGGGATGGCCGTTCCAGAACATGCACCTCCATGCAGGAGTCGCGAACGGCTGGCTCGTAGAGTTCCACTACGTCCACTGGAACGTCTCGAAGAAGATGTTCAAAGACACGCCCGAGCCCGAAAACAGCACGATCACGATCCCGGACCGTCCCGGAATCGGACTCGAACCGGACTGGGACGTGCTCGACGAGTTCGAGATCGAATAACCGACGAGCGCGGCGTTCCGCTCTCGCCTCAACCGTTCCGTAGAAGACGTGTCCTCGAGATCGAAGTACGCGCGGGGATGGGAGAGTACGCGACGTCCTGCTAGTACGCGAGGTCAACGAAGGCGTTGAGGTTCACGACGCTCTCAGGGAGCTCCCCGTTGTACACCGCTCTCACGTTATCCGCGGCACGGACGCTCTTTTCACGGGAAGACTGCTCGCTCGTCCCGGCGATGTGTGGCGTCGTGATCACGGCCGGATGACTGAACAGTTCTCGATCGAGATCCGGTGGCTCCTCACTGAACACGTCGAGCCCCGCACCAGCAATTTCGCCGGCGTTCAGTACATCCACTAGGTCGTCTTCGTCGACGATACCTCCGCGTGCGGCGTTGACGAGGAGCCCGTCGGGACCTAGTTCCCTCAGTCTCGTCGCTGTGACCGTACCTCGCGTCTCGTCGGTGAGCGGCGTGTGGATCGAGACGACATCGGACCGCTCGAACAGTTCGTCGAGCGATCCGACCAGGTCCACCTCGGGCGGGGTCTGATTGTCGGTGAGATACGGGTCGTATGCCAGACACCGCATCCCTAACCCGGCAGTGAAGCGGGCGACTCGGCTCCCGATATCACCGCAGCCGTAAATACCGATGGTCGCGCCGCGTAGTTGTGGAGCGCTGTATCCGTATCGGCTCCATTTCCCGTTGGCGAGGTCTCTATCCGCGTCGAACATATTCTTTCGCGTCGCAATGAGAAGGCCGAGCGAGTGCTCCGCGACCGATTGCGCGTTCGCACCGGGCGTGTTAGCAACGAGGACACCGTGCTCCGATGCGGCGTCCACGTCGATGTTGTCGACTCCGGTCCCGTGCTTCGAGATCACTTTCAGGTTCTCTGCACGAGCGATCAGATCCGATGGAATCTCGAAGGATCCCCTCGCGATGATCGCGTGGTACTCGGAGATCGTGTCGTGTATCTCTCGATCGGTGCAGTCCTCAGGAAAGACGACGTCGGCGATATCAGTGAGCGATTCGGGGCCAGTACGGTCCATTTTTCGTGGAACTAAAACTCTCATGAGTGGTGCTAATAGCAAGTAGTGGGCGTAATAAAACGGGATCGTTCCGTTATTCGTCGAAGATCTCGTGCAGGACGTCCTCGTACTCGTTGAGGATATTCACTTTGTCCTCGACGAACTGCGTGATCTCTTCCATCGACCCTTCGTGGTACATCAGATCCGCATCCTCTCCGAACCGAGTCTGGATGTCCTCGAACACCTCATCGGAGCGTTCCTCGTAGATATTATTAAACGCGTCGTCGAACCGCTGAACGATTTCGTCGGGGGTGTCCGGCGGAAGCATGAAGCCGACGGCGTCGATGGTGACGTCGACCAGCTGTTCGAGCGCGTCCTGGGGATATCCGATCTCCCCGAGGGTAACGGAGTCGTCGCTGTACCCCTGAACCATGTCCATCATGCTCGGGTACCGCTCGTCCGTGACGCCCCACTGGGTCCGGTAGATCTCCTGACGATCGGGTGAGAGATTACTCATGAACCCGCCCATGTACCCGTCCAGGTCACCGCGCTGGACGGCAGCACGAACGTCGCTCCCGGAACCGAACCGGACCGACTGGATGTCATCGTGATCGAGGTCGTCGGCGAACTCCGCAATGAAGTGGTGAGTCAGTGCGTGATGGACGCCGGAGTCGCCGATCGTGTACGGTGCGTTAGCGACGAACTCGTCCCAGTCAGTATCGAAGTGGTCCTCGACGTGCGTCGTTTCCGGGCTCAGTTGACACGCCCGGATCCGATGATACAGCGCCTTGACGTGATGGAACTCGTTGGACTCGTAGTTCGCAGCGTCTCGAGCGATCCCGTTCGGAACGAGCGTGTTGTAGACGGCGACACCGATAACGCTTCCGTCCCCATCGGCGCTCCACGTCGAGTTGTTGGCAAGCAGACCGCCTGCCCCGGCGTTATTCGTGTACGAGAAGTTAACGTCAAGTTCGTCTTCCAAGTAGGACCCCCAGATCCGTCCGAGATCGTCGACCGAGTCGCCGACGTCCGTCGGGAGGATCATGTCGATGGTTCCACCCGCCGGGGGCCACTCGACGTCGTCGGATCCTCCGGAGTCCGAACCACCGCTATCCGAACCACCGCTATCCGAGTCACCGTTATTCGAACCACCCGTATCACCGTTGGAATCGTCGTCAGCGCAACCAGCGACACCGACACCGACGGCGGTACCCGACACAGTCGTAAGGAATTTTCTACGTTCCATGAGATCATTGATCACCTAGGGGTATATATAATTAATGATCGGGACACCGCCGAAAGGAGCGCTCCGCAAGTAAAGTTAATATAGTATGCCGGTAACCTCGTCATGTGAAAGCAGTCCAATTCACTGACTTCCAAGAGAGCGAGATCGTCGAGATCGAACGAGAAGACCCTGGACCGAGCGAGGTCGAGATAAAGATCGACCGGGTTCAACTGAGTGTCACGGAGTGTGACCTCATTATGGGGGTTCAAAAGAAGCACTACGAGCAGGTCAAACACCGTATCGAGTCAGGGGACTCCCGTCTATTCGGACACGAGTTCTGTGGACATATCACCGAGATCGGCACCGGAGTAACGGATTTCGAGGTCGGAGACCGCGTATACGCGCCCGGCAAGATTTCGTGTGGTGAATGCGTGTACTGTGACCGGCAGTATCCCGAGCTGTGTAAGTCGAAACAGGGCATCGGGTACGAACGACCGGGAGCACTCGCCGAGTACCTCCTACTGCCGACGGAACCGTTAGCGAAGTTACCCGACGACGTCTCGGACGCCGCAGGGGCAGCGATGCAACCCCTCGCGAGTACCATCCTCTGTGTCGATGACTCGGGGCTCTCCAGCGGCGACGTCGCCGTCATATATGGGGCGGGCGTGATGGGGCTCCAATGCGGGCAGATCGCGATGCTGAAGGGAGCGAAAGACGTGTTCGCGGTCGACATCGACGAACGGAAACTCGACCTCGCGGCTTCGATGGGGATGGACCCGATCGACGGAACAGAGGGATCCGTCTCCGAACGGATCAAAACACGTACCGACGGAATCGGTGCGGACGTGGTCTTCGAGTGCGTGGGAGGGCCGCAGGAATCCGCGACGGACGAGCGGTCACCGCTCGGGTCCGCCTTCCAGTCCGTCAGAGAGGGTGGAACGATCGTACAAGTCGGACACATCGCGGGTGACGTCTCACTTACCCCGCGTGAGTACGGCTCCAAGATGGTCAGTTGGGTCAACCCACAGAAAGGTGTCATCTCCCTCGGTCCGAACAGCGACAACGGACGGTTTGCGCCGGAACTGGTCGCCGACGGACGCGTGTCGATAGAGGAGTTCACCACACACGAACTACACGGTCTGGAGAAGCTGGACGAGCTGGTCGACATCACACTGAACAAGCCCGAGCACGACGCGTTGGGGCCCGCACAGCTGATCCTGTAGCGGAACACCGACGTCGACCCGATTTTCAGCGCCGTTCCGCTCAGTTGCCGACGTAGTGTGAGAACCGATCGACGAGGTAGTCCGCTTCGTCGTCGGTGAGGCATTTGGGACTTATCGTGGTTTCGTTGCGGTGCAGCCGTCGGTCACCGATCCAGACGCGTGGGTTCTCGTTTCGAAGCTTCCGGACGACCGTCGCGGCGTCACCGACCACAGCCGGGTCCATCGACACCACGACTTTCGGCGGATATCGTTCGAACTCGTGTGAGAGGTGAGCATCGATTCCCTCTATCGGATCCAAACGATCAACGATCCGCTCGGACCGCGATCGCAGCTCGGAGAGTCGCTGGGCGTGGTCCTCCGCGTGGAAGCGTTCGAGTGCCGTGATGATCCCGACGATTTCCTCTTTAGAGACCTTCATCGGCCGGCCGATCCCGTTCGGGGGAACCCCATTCAGTTGGTCGGGATCGATGTACTCCTGTGGCGGAGACCACACCCGATCGTCGTAGCCATCGGGGAGCATCTGCAGCGCGGCGGACCGGACCAAATCGGCGTTTCCTGCCAAGATTCCCGTCGACTGTGGACCGCCGATCGACTTCCCGCCACTGAAACTCACGAGGTCCGCTCCCTTCTCGAACAGCGATCGCATGCGTTCGGGCGGATGGACGTCGTCGGCGGCGTCAACGATCAGCGGAATCTCGTGTTCGTGAGCGACCTCCGCGGCCGACTCGATACTGAGAACGTTGTACGGACGGGAGAGATACGCTATCGCGGCGGTGTCTTCCGTCACTGCAGCTTCCAAATGCCATTGTTCGACACGATCCGTCCCACCGTTAACGGGGTGGTGAGACACGGGCCCGACGCCAACGAGCTCCGCACCGGACGCCCGGAGTGAGATCTGGTATTTACATCGGTGTGACCGTGGGATTATGATCTCGCTGGGAACACCGTCGGTGTCGGGCAGTCGCTCCATGACTCCGTAGTCGTCGCCCGCAAGACACGCAGCCGACGCGAGAGCCAGTCCCGACGCCGCTCCGGCGGTGATCAATCCCGCCTCAGCGCCGGTAACGGTGCGTATCACCTTCGAGGCCGCCGCTTGGAGATCCGAAACGTACACGGATTCCGTCGCGGCATCGGACATCGCTTCTCGCGCTTCCGGCCTCACCGTTGCGCCGCTTACCTGTGAACGCGTTCCAACGCCGTTGATCACGGTCGGAACGTCTAATTCGTCGTAGATCCCGGGTTCTTCGGTCATTACGTATTCACATTCATGCGATACAATAACAATGTATCGAAGCGCCGAACGTTCAGATGAAGCGACCGACCCGGAGGATCGCACCGGAGTTCATGATCGTGATGAACAGGAAGTAGAGGAACGCGTTCAACGAGACACTGACGAGCAGGGCGAAAGCGACCGACCGAGGCGATATCTCGTCGAAGTGCGTGAGTCCGTAGAGAAACACGAAAATCAGTGTGACGGTGAAGAATCCGACGTAATAGACGGTCGCGATATATCCGATGATCCAACTGGTCTCCTTGAGCAGGGAGACCACGCTGTACTCATCGTCGCTCGCACGTTCCTCCAACAGTTCGTCGGCGACGGACTTCGATTCGGAACCGCGTATCTCCTCGATCTGATCGTTAAACGCAATGACGAGAATATTCAGCACGACAGTGGTGATTCCCAGCCCGAGAACGATCCGTGGAAGGAACGACGTCTGTGGCTGTGAGAAATCGAGGGTGAGGTAGTAGTAGTATCCGAAGAACACTAACATTCCGGCTAGGAGACCGAGGAACTGTCGCTCCTCCCAGAGGTTCCGTTTTACCTCCTTCAACTCGATCCGGAAACGTCCGTTATTCGTGGACATGCCTCTCGATTACGGGGGAGTGTAAATATATGTATGGGTCTTTCGAGACGACAGTCGATGTGACCCGCGCCTCGGCTTCAGCACGGAGACACCACCGGCACCGATCGTCGATCGTGGTACGCGAGACGTACTCCGTCGCGTTCATCGAATGTTTTATGTGAGAACGAGATGCTTGCTAACTCATGGTACACTTAGAGCTGAGTAGGCCCATGCGCGTGCTCGTCGAGGAGATATCGAACGTTCGATCCGACGACGACGTCGTGATACTGACGGACGATACACGGTATCCGATGGCGAAAGCGCTGGCCAGTGCGGCACGAGCCGTCGATGCGACGACGGGGATCCTCAGCCTCCCGATGGAAACGAGGGGTGGAGTTGAACTTCCGAAAATGGCCGGAGCAGTGATGAAAAGCGCGGATTACGTGTTCATTATGACCTCGAATAACGTCACGCATACGGACGCCCACAGGGACGCCCAGGCGGCGGGTACCCAGATCGCTTCGATGTGGGGGGCAAACGAGGACCTGTTCATCAACGGGCCGTCTCCCGAGAACTACCAAGCCGTAGACGACATGGTGTCGTCGGTCAAAGAGACCCTGCAGGGGGTCTCTGAGATCCGCATCACGACCGATTCCGGAACGGATCTACGCTTTAGCGTCGAGGAACGGCCAGTGATCGCGCTCGGAATAAAGGTCAACGACAAAAGCGATGGTGCGGCGGACTTCCCCCAAGGCGAGGTCGCAATCGCTCCCGTAGAGGGTACCGCTACGGGTCGGATACGCATCGACGCCGCCATGGATAACATCGGGTTGGTGAATACGCCGATCGACTTGACCTTCGAGGACGGCTATCTGACGAAGATCGAGGGCGGAGAAGAAGCGAACCAACTGCGCCGGATGGTCGAGGACTCCGACGACAACGCTGGAAACCTCGCGGAATTCGCCATCGGGACGAACGAGGGCGCGCGTCTCGTGGACAACATGCGTGAGACGAAAAAGAAGTACGGAACGATCCACATCGCTATCGGGGACAGCAACACTATCGGGGGCAAAGTGAAAAGCGATCTTCACCTAGACGGCGTCGTCCTCGATCCCACGGTCTTCGCGGACGGTGAGAAGATCATGGACTCCGGCGAACTGCTGTAAGACCCGAACCCAGCGGAACGAATCGGAACCGTCTGCCGTCTCGCTTTATCTTCGGTGTTCCACGTTACGATTCGTTCACCCCACTACTTGTCGGACACCGTGATGATCGAAATCGAGTCGCGGACAGCGTGACTACGGATCAACGAGACGCAGACGCTGTCGACGTCGTATCGATGCCGTCGACGGTTTTCCGGAGCAACCGGTCCACGGGAGAGACCGAAGCGATGAGGATTCTTCGATACGACTTGGATCGCGAGCGATGCGATCGCTGATAGCGGATGCGCCTCTTGAAGAGTCGTTCCGTCGGGAGGGTGAGCGGCATTCGAGTTCTGAGAGTGCCGACGGAGCCGATCGAAGCTACACCGGTAGCCGGGTCTCGAGGGCCCGGCGTATCTGACCGTAAAACGGGAACAGGATCGTAACGATGAGGAGGACGACCAGGATCTGATTGAGGGTTCCGACGAAGAACGCTTGGAACCAGTCGCCCTGTGCCAACTGCAGAGAGATGTAGAAGTTGTTCTCGAAGATCCCGCCGAGGACGAGTGCGAGGATGATTGGGATCCGACTCACGCTGAAATACATGAGTGCGATACCCAACAGTCCGAAGAACAGGGCGACGAACAGATCCGGGAAGTGATTACGAGAGATGAACACCGCCATCAGGCTCAAAACGATGATCGAGGGAGACAGGACGGCGATGGGCAGGTCCGCGATCTGCACGAGCTGGTTCGAGAAGATGACTCCGATCACGGAGGTGAGCACGTTCGAGGCGATGAGGGAGAAGACGATGACCAACATGAGGGTTAGTTCCTCCGACAGCATTCCCGGTCCCGGCTGGATCCCGTGAACGAGGAATCCGGTCAGAAGCACCGCCATCGATCCGCTACCGGGGATCCCGAGACTGAGCGTCGGGAACAGCTGTCCGCCGTCTTTGGAGTCGTTCGCCGCCTCCGATGCGATCACGCCCTCAATGCGCCCGGTACCGAACTCCTGTGGGTTCTTGGACGTTTGTACCGCATGACCGTAGGAGACGAAGTTCGCCACGGAACCTCCTGCACCCGGGATCGTACCGATGAGTAGGCCGATGAGGGTACACCGAAACCACAACCAGCGATGTCGGATCGTCTCTTTAACTCCTTTGACGATGCTTCCACCGATCTCGTGTTTCTCTTTGATTATGTCCTGGTTCTGCGATGCGAGTTTAACCATCTCTGCGATAGCAAACAGCCCGACGATCGCGGGAACGAGCCCGATCCCGTCGAAAAGGAACGCGAACCCGTGAGAGAAGCGCATCTCTCCCGTTCGTAGCGCCGGGCCAGTGAACGCGAATATCAGGCCCAAAGCACCCACGGCTAACCCGGCCAGCATGCGGTCACCCGCAACGAGGGGAAGCACCGTGAGGCCGATGAGGACCAACCAGAACACCTCCGAGTTTCCGAACAGGAGCGCGATCTCGATTATGAACGGGATCAACGCCAAAAAGAACACGAGGGACAACACTGCACCGGTCGCCGAGGAGAACGCCGACGCACCTATCGCTGTCTTTGCTTCACCCTGTCTCGTCAACGGATACCCGTCAAGTAGGGTCGCCGCGTTGGAGCCGGAACCAGGTGTGTTAACGAGGATCGCGGTGAGGGACCCCGCGAACGTCGTTGCTCCGAGCGCACCGCCGAACAGGACGAACGCGGAGGTCGGATCGAGACGGATCGAAAACGGGAGCAGGACGGTGAGCGTCACGGCACCACCCATTCCTGGGATCACACCCAATATCATGCCTGCCAAGATTCCCAGTAGTAGATATTGCCACTGTGAAATGACGATCCAGAGCGCCTCAGCAGCATGCTCAAATAATCCTCCAAACTCAATTACCATGCCATCGAATCCCACTTCTCGTGAGCTCTTAAACCTTTCCTATGGTACGATCTCTCGATTTTCTTATAGTACGATCTCTCGAGGACGATCCGCTTGCCGTCGACGACTGAGGGCGAGCTGTCGTCCCCGGAGCTTGTCGAACGACGAGAGAACGACGACCGTGAGGACGTGAAGGGATGTGCGGGATCACGAGAATATATATAATAGATGCTGTGATATGTTACCGATGCAATCCGTAGAAGAAATGCACGGTGCGAGCCGAGTCGTCGACGTCTGCGTGGGCGTACAAGCGGACGAGACGGTGGTCGTCGCGACCGACTGGCGGTGCTCGGAGGTCGGCGAACGGATCGCCGCGGCGGCGAAGCAACGGGGTGCAGAAGTGATCCTGACGGTCATGACTCCCCGCGAACACGATGGAAACGAACCACCCGAACCGGTGAAAGCAGCGATGCTCGAGGCCGACGTCGTAATAACGCCGGTTACCAGATCCGTAACCCACTCGACGGTCATGCCTGAGGCGATGGAACGGGGTGCCCGCTTCATCAGTATGGTTGGATTTACACCCGAACAACTCGTTACCGGCGGTCTGTATGCTGATTACGAGTCGATGCGGCCGATGTGTGAACGGATGGCTGAAAAGTTCTCCGAGGCGTCCGAAGCACGTGTCACGTCACCCCAGGGAACCGATGTCACCGTTGGATTGGAGGGTCGTCCCGGGAACGCTCACCCCGGAATCGCGACCGAGCCGGGGACTCATACCGGACTCGTCCACATCGAGTCGAACATCGCTCCGAAGGAAGGAACGACTAACGGTACAGTCGTTTTCGACGGTGCGATACCCAACCTCGGTATCGGTGAGCTCGACGAAGACGTCGTCATGGAGATCGAGGACGGCTACGTCACGGACGTCGCCGGCGGAAAAGCCGCAAAGCGGATCGAACAGGTTTGGGCCGAGTACGACGTTCCCGCAGTATACAATATCGCGCAGCTGGCGGTCGGTATGAATCCCGAATGTGAGGAGTTCAACGACTGGTTCTCGCATAATCACGGACGGTACGGTAACGTTCATTTCGGGATCGGAACCAGCACGAACCTCGGGGGAGAGACCCGTGCACCGGTGCATTTCGATGCGATGATGGCGGAGGCGACGCTCAAACTGGACGGAGAAACGGTGCTCGAAGGAGGTTCCGAGTTCCAGGTCTGATCGACGCGATCGTCCGATGATCCCGTCAGGGATACCCGATCACTCGAGGCCCGTTTACCGAGTGAATCCGCTCGTCCTGGTGTCCTACCACCGGGCAGGAGACCGTCCGTGATACGCTGAAGACGGTATCCACTCGTGGTTGACGGGAAGGGATGGTCCAACAGTAGCGGACGCTTCGAACGGTTCGTGATGACGGATCCGTCGCCGGCGGATCGAACTGTTATCCTCCATTGCGGGATATTCCGCCAACGTTGATGCGTCCTCTCGAACCATCGAATCACGGCTCGACGACGGGGTCACTCCCGAAACGCTGATCGCCGGCAGTGCTCCATGTTTTAATCTTCTTTATAAATCCCGTCACACCGTATATAACCAACGTAGTAACTACGACGATATCGGTCCATTTGTCAAAATACAAAATGCAGGGCTGTGGAGTGACACTCGTCCCACGGTGCGGGATAATAGATCATGATATAACTACGGGTCTCCTATTCGATCTTCCACTACCAACCGAAACGATCGGTACGGTTCCGATCAGATATCCGGAGCACTCATCATAATATACAAAGAAGTCATAAGACGATCGACGTATTGGATCCCACATTGCGGAACAATTGAATGGATTATTATGATAGATCATCGTTCACACCAAACAAACCGTGAGCGAGCAAGGAATTACATCCATACAATAGTAATTAATTCTGAGCGATCCCGGTCCCGCTTTCCGGAGGTAGAACTTCGGGAAATAGGACACGTCTCCTCACATTGAGACGATATGATTAATAGATAGTATAGAAAGAATATCATCATTACTAAAAGGTGGGTATTCCCATATACTGGCTCTATCAGTTATACGAATCAACTTATGATAGCGTCCATCTTAATGTCGTGTGAATCATTATTTGGCTGAATATCCTCTAAACGTAGATATAGTTACATCTATGGATCATATATCACTTTTTCATACGGTTTATGTAGTCTTTGATCTCTATTTAGTCTGTAAGTTCATAGACATCGATAGTGATATGATATCTCTCTTTACGACTACTTCGCGAACTCCTCAGATAGATCTAAATAAATACAATAGTTACATATTGACCCATACATAATATGTTTTATGAGAGCGTGCTTGCATAGAGTATAAGAGAAAACCCACGACCTTCGCCGTGGATGAACCCGTCACGACCGGAGGACCCGAAGATGAAGCTCAGGCAGTCGTCAACGAAAACCGCTCCGAGTTCTCGGCCACGAGGAGTCGAACGGTGTGATCCGTTATCCAGCGGACACGCCAACGGGACTACCGCTCATCGAAGCCGTTGACCGACGGGTCGCGTTCGGGACCGAAGCACGCGTCCGTCCGAGTGAGCGGCTTCGAGAAAATATGGCGCGACTCGCCGTCGCTCAGAAGTCGTCTTTGAGTCGGATCTCGTCGTCGGTCACCGATTCGATCCGGTTCGCCTCCAGCCCGAAGTCCTCCGTATCCGTTTTCCCCCACCCGAGCTTGGATCGGATCGAGTCCGTGATCCCCGGATCCGGATCCACGTACGCCATTCCCCCTTTGACCTCGGTGACCATCCCGATCTCATCGCCGGTCGCGTTGACTACGCGTTTCCCCTCGTCGTCCTCGGTAACTGTCGTTCGTGCCATTGCACGTGGACGTACCGTCGTTCCGGGCATTGTAATACGGATAGTACCTGCGGCCCGGCACGAACATGGCCGCCTTACTTCGACGACGGGCGCGGTTCGGTTCCGGTATCACTGGGAGCGGTCGTTCCCACGCTCGGTTTATTGGAGGACGAACGGTCCGATCGCCAGCGTTCGCTTCGCGACGGTCATGATCCGAAGCACGAATGCGGTGAAGACGGCGAAGGGGGAGATGCCGACGACGAACCCCGCGCTCGTTATCCACACGAGGTTGTCGATGCCGAGGACCGTCCCGTGAAGCGATGCGGCGTCGACGTACATGATCAGACCCCCCATCCCGGTCAGCGCGGGCACGGAGACGTACAGGAGCGCTCGAGAGAGGTTTATCAGCTCCCATTGGAAGTACAGGGTCTTGAGGTGTTCGCGTACCGGTGCGAACAGCAGCAGGATCTCGATCGTGTCGTCGAGCGCGTCGGTGGCCTCGACAGGGAGGGTATCGCCGAACTCGGAACGGATCCGACGACCGGTGTGGATCCGTGGGGAGTAGTCGAACGCGAGTGCGTGCCGGATCACCTCGAAGGTGCCGAACTCGGCGTCCGAGAGCCCGTCGATCAGGACGGTCGTCTCTGCTGTGAGGTCGTCGACGTACTCGGCCACGTCCCGGCGGATCTCCGCGTCGTCGGCATCGATCTCGTCATCGATCGCCTCACCGAGCGCGTTCGCGCGCTCACGAGCGGCCGCCGCGAGTTCGCTGAGAAACGCCGCGGGATCGGTCGGGCTCGCACCGCGGCCGATCGCCGACTCGACGTCCCGACGGACGTCCATGGAACCCTGCATCCGTTCGTGTTGGTCCCCAAGCGTGCCGAGCTCCTGGGAGAGCACGAGCTGATTGATCGTGACGACGATCGCCGTACCAGTGACTATCGTCCCGATGAACGCTACAAAGAGGAACGCGACGCCGTCGTGGTTCTCGACGACGGTTCGCAGCGGCGTGAGCCCGACCCGACTGAGCGAGACGAGCGTGACGAACACGGCAAGCAGTATCGCTCCGGTCAGTAGCCACCGATCCGTCCGAAGCAGCACCCGGTACGCGAGCCCGGATCCGGGACCTCGGTCGCGAGCCGCTCCGTTCACGTCGTTGTTCATACGTGGCTACACGACCGGCCCACAACACGGCCGATCGACGACCGACACGTCGCGCGACCGTTCGCCGGATCGGTCCTCCGTACCTGTGTAAATTGATGCCACGATCGGGCCGCTAACGCCGATCACAGTAGCATCGAGATGATCGCCAGCACGATGAAGATGATGATGAACCACTTCGCGATCTGCATACTGATCCCTGCGACGCCGCTCGCCCCGAGGACGGCGGCGACGATCGCGAGGACGAAGAACAGTATTGCCAGCTCGATGAAGCCCCCCGAGAGCTGTGTGGGGACCTGCGAGAGCACCGCCGATACGACGTCAAAGTTGCCGACCGCCGTCGATCCTATCGTGACCATGCTCGGAAAACCGCCTTCGCACGTATTGTTATAAACCATGTATTGATCGAGGACCGGAGCGTGATCGAGGAGAAAACCCCGCCGTGCACGGCGGGGATACATCCATCAATGGGGTGACGATCTCCGGAATGAGGCCGTCTGACGGCGGGTAGTATGGTCGCACAACGGGCACAAACTGGCGATCGGATCGGGGTCCGCCCGGACGATGAAGGCTCTTATACCGTTCGCGAGAAGGCGTCTCCGAGGTCGTGGCGAGACGGGAGACAGAACGCGACCCTCTCGCCCACGTGTGCCTGTCCACCGTCTCTCCGTATCGCCTCGTCGGACCGCATCCGACGGACGAGACGGTGCCAGCGGTGACAGGGGAACGGCCGGCTGTCCCGCACCGGGATTCTCGCGCTCCAGCGCGGAGTGGACGTCAACGCTTGCTATCGGTGAGGGTCAACGCTTGCCGTCGGTGAGGGTCAACGCTTGCCGTCGGTGAGGGTTCGCTGGAACCGATCGAGACCGAGGGTCACGACGAACAGGACGGTCCCCACGTACAGCAGCGACCGCGGCTCGACGACGAGCCGTCCGATCACGCTGTTCCCGTACCCGATCACTGAGATCGCGTATCCGAGCAGCGATGCGGTCCAACCGAGCCCGGTGATGCCGGCGATCTGATCGACGAGTTCGGTGTCCGGTGCGGACACCTGTGTTAGTAACATGAGTCTACCACCCTGTTAGGTAGATCCTACTTGTACGAGGGTATGAGTGTATGTACCGTGTGATTACGGTGTCGTTATCGATTGGATGTACATAGTTATCATCGGTTGTCGATACTCGTGTCTCACTCGTCCCGTTGGAGGTTGAGGCTCGCGACGAGGCGAGCGGTGATGACCTGCTCGACGATCGCTACGAGACCCGGATCGTCGCTGGCGTAGTCGGCGAAGATCCCGAGCGGGACCTCGCCACCCGCCATCTCGCGGTGTCCGCCGGCGCTTCCGACGTTCTCGAACGCCTCGTTGAGAACGTCCCCAATGTGGAGCCGCGAGTCGGTCGAGCGCGCGCTCAGGTGGATGCTGTCGTCCACGATCCCGAAGACGATGGCGGTCTCGACGCCCTCCAGCGTTGCGAGGTAGTCCGCGGCCTGCGGAAGGGAGTCCCGTTCGTTCGTCCGACCGACGTGCGTTATCAACACCGACCCGGTGACGTGCCGATTCGCGATCGCGTCCGCGATCGCATCGACCGTCGCGCCGGTTACTGACGGCGTCGAGAGCCGTCGTAGCAGGTCCATATCCGCCGACTCGTGGAGTCGTCCGGCCGCGGCGTACTCATCGCGAGTCGCTCCACGGAGGAACCCGAGCGTTTCACGGCGGATCGCGAACAGGAGGGCGGTCGCCAGCGTGGCGTCGAGGTCGACGTCGAACGCGTCGATGTACTCGGCGAGGATCGTCGCCGTGGCACCGATCTCCTCCCGGTGATCGACGAACCGAGCCTCGATGTCCTCCGCCGGATGATGGTCGATGACGATGTCGATCGGGGTTCCCTCGGGGACCCGATTGTTCGCACCGGGGATCGCGTGGTCGACGAACGCGAGCAACGAGCCCTCGGGTCGGTTCTGGACGCGGTCCGGCTCGAACTGGGTGAGGTTCATCCCGAGGAGGTTGATGAACGCCCGGTTCTGCTGGTGGGAGATGTCGCCGCTGTAGAGGATCCGCCGCTCGTCGATACCCACGGAGGCGGCGAGACGGCCGAGCGCCAGCGCGCTCGCGAGACAGTCCGGATCCGGGTTGTTGTGACAGACGATCGTGAGCTCGTCGGCCGGCGTGAGGACGTCCCGAAGCGCCTGCGCGTTACCCATACCGTCTCCGTCGGTGGGGAGCCATACAAACGTACTGGCGCTGCTGCCCGGGACCGTCTCCGATGTGCGCCAGACGTAAGCCGGACATAACTATACTCCCGTTCGTCGACGGTCACGACAGATGGCAGTAACCGTCCCCGCCCGGACCCCCGGCGACGCGGCGAGTCACACGGACGGGATTCGATCGTTCGAGGACCGGTCCGTTGTGGTCCGGAACGGATCGGCCACGATCCGTGACGGATCGACCGCGAAACCGCGGGTGTGAGCGGTGGAGAGCTCCCGATACGCGCTGGCGGCGGTCGCCCTCCTGTGTGTGCTCGCCATCGGGACGTCCGCCACGTCGCTCGAATCGACGGTAACGACGGATCCCGCCGACGAGATCGATATCGACTGGGACCGATTGCCCATCGGACAGAGCACTGCCGCCGACATCCGCGACGACATTCAAGACGGCCACGAGGACGGGGACGGCGGTGTCGACGCCACGGACAGCGGCGTCGAGCGGGAAGCCGAGACGGGGTCCGGAACGGGCCAGGGGAGCGGGGTCGACGAGCTCGACGGAGCGGAACGGGACGGGGGGACGAGCCAGGACGGAGACGCTGGCCGGGACGGTGGTGCAGGCTCGGACGCGGACGGGCCGGGGACGACGACCGCGCTCCCGACGGTGTGGGACCTGTTGTGGTCGCTTCTCGCCGCGCTGCTCCGGGTACTGATTCCGGTCGTCGTCCTGCTGGCACTGGCGGCGCTCGCGTACCGCTACCGACGGCGGATCTCGAGCCTGCTCGGCCGGACGGCGACCCCCGACGTTCGCGGACCAGAGTCGGTCGATCGGTGGCCGGACCGCGAGCCGTCGACCGCCGTCGATCAGGCGTGGGTGCGGATGGTTCGGCGTGTCGATCCCGCACGGCCGGCGACGATGACGACCACGGAGTGTGCGGTGGCCGCACGCGAGGCCGGTCTCGACGCGGACGCGGTCGAGCTCATCACGAGCGCGTTCGAGCGCGTCCACTACGGCGGCGAGCCGCCGGCTGCGGTCGCCGACTCCGCACGAACGGGGCTGCAACGCCTCGGCGAGCACGGGGAGACGACCGGAGACGCACGGACCGACGGCTCGTTCCGGGAGGACGACCGATGAGCGAGGCGATCGCGGAACGATCGATCCTCGGCCGAGTCGTGCGCGGGTCGTTGTTGGTTGCGGGGGGGACGGTGTTCCTCGTCGGACTGCTCGCCGTGTTCGTTCCGGACGCCACGGAATCACTCCCGGTCGGCGCGCTCATCGAGACGCTCGGAAGCGACTACCTCGTCGTCGCGGTCGTCGGTCTGGTGGCCGTGTGGCTCGCGCTCGTCGTCGTCCTGTGGCGTCGACTCAGCGGCGTCGACGAGGCGACGCCGCCGGCCGCCGAGCGAGTCCAGTCGGCACCGCATCCCGGCACGTCGTTCGACCGCTCGAGCGGCGGGCTTCTCGGCCGTTCGGCGACGTCGACGCGCGAACGCCTCCGGGAGGCGGCGGTTCGGTCCCTCATGCGGACACAGCACCGTCCACGCGACGCCGCCGAGCGTCGGATCGACGACGGGACGTGGACGGACGACCCGGTTGCGGCCCGGTTTCTGGTCGACGGTGCGGGCGTATTCTCCCGTCTCGAACCGCTCGGCTTCGGAACCGGGCCGGTCGAGCGGACGATCGACGCCATCGCCAGGGTCGACGCCGGGGTCGACGCCGACGGGTCCGCGGGCGAACGGGCGAGGGACCGTGATCGATCCGAGGGAGGTGACCGATGACGACGGTGCGTCGGACGCGTCGCTGGCGGGGCGTCGTCGCCGTCGTGCTCGTCGCGCTCGCGGTCGGCGTGCTCGCGAAGCGGCCGTCCCTGCTGCTCGTGGCCGCGACCGGCATCGTGTTCGCCGCCTACCCGGAGATCACGACGCCCCCCACCGTCGATCTCTCCGTCGAACGGGAGATGACCCCCGAATCGCCCGGCGTCGGCGACGTCGTCACGGTCACGACGACGCTCCGAAACGAGGGGTCCGAGACGCTCCCCGACGTCCGGTTCGTCGACGGCGTCCCGCCGATGCTCTCCGTCGTCGACGGGTCGCCGCGGGCGGGGACGGCACTACGGCCGGCGGCGGAAACGACGATCGAGTACGACGTTCGGGCCGATCAGGGTATCCATCGGTTCGGTCCGGCGACGGTCATCGCGCGGGACGTCAGCGGAGCCACCGAGGTCGAGACGACGGTCGCGACGGAGACGGTCATCGAGTGCGGCGCGCGGATCCCGGCGGTTCCGCTCCGGGCGCAGAGTCGAAATCGAACCGGCCAACTCGTCACGGACCGGGGTGGGAGCGGGCTCGAGTTCCACCGGGTCACGGAGTACGAGCGCGGCGATCCGGTGGGGCGCATCGATTGGCGACGGTTCGCCCGGACCCGCGAGCTCACCACCGTCGAGTTCCGGGAGGAGCGCCTCGCCGAGGTCGTGTTGTGCGTCGACGCGCGAGCGACCGCGTATCGGGCTGCATCCCCCGATGACCCGCACGCGGTCGCGTACGCCGTCGACGCCGCCGGGCGGATCGCCGAAACCCTCTTCGCGGCCGACCATCGCGTCGGACTGGCGACGCTCGGCAGCGAGCCCTGCTGGCTGCCGGCCGGATCGGGACCGAACCACGAGGCCCGATTCCGTACGCACCTGTCGACGCACCCGTCGCTCTCGATGCGCCCGCCTGAACCGACCGGGACCGCCAGCGCGGTCGACGATCCCGACCGACGGCTGTCGACGCTCCGTGAGCGCCTCGGCGGCGGCGTTCAGGTGTTCCTGGTAACGCCGCTGTGTGACGACGGGTCGACCCGTGCCGCACGGACGCTCGAGGAGTCCGGGTGCGCCGTGACGGTCGTCAGTCCGGACGTGACCGCGGACTCGACTACGGGTGGGAGACTGGCACGTATCGAACGGGAGAACCGACTCCGAACGCTCCGAAGCGCGGGTATCCCGGCAGTCGACTGGCACACCACCGACCGGCTCGGAACGGCCCTGGCGGCCATCGAGCGGTGGGACCCGTGACGGACGCCGGACGGTCGCGGGCGACGGCGACCGACGACTCGGCGTTCCGCCGTCTCCCGGCCCGGTTCAGCGGCGTGATCGCCGTCGCACTCGCGGCCGGAGCCGTGGTGCTCGTCGCGGCGGAGCCGGTACAGCGTTGGGTCCTCGCGGTCGCGCTCGTCGGGGTCGCCGTCTTCGCCGGCGGCGGGATGCTGTGGCGGCGCGACCGGTCCGTCGCCATCGGCGTCGTCGGCGTCGCCATCGGCGTCGTCGGCACCCTCCTCGTCGCCGCCGCGCTCGGGCTCGCTCTCACGCGGCCGCCCCGGTACGTCGACCGGGTCGAGCTCCTCCCCGGCCTCGTGGGGCTGTGGGTGCTTGCCGCCGGACTCGTTCCCCTCCGACTCGGCTCGGAGCGAACGCTCGTGGACGCCGGCACCGGACTGGTGTTCCTCACGGTGCTTGCCGGCGGCGTGATCCAGTCGACGCCGCTGCGTGCGGTGCTGCTCGCCGGCGTGCTGACGATGGTGGCGTGGGACGTCGCGGAGAACGCGGTCTCGCTCGGCGGTCAGCTCGGCGTCGCGGCCGACGCGGGTCGGTCGGAGATCGTCCACGTCGGCGGGAGCGTCGCCGTCGGTGCCGTCGCCGTCGTACTCGTGGCGCTCGTCAACGAACTGGACGTCGACGGGCTCCCGTTCGCGGGACTGATTGCACTGCTCGTCGCCGGCGTGATCCTGACGCTGTTTTATAACCGATAGGCGGAGCCGTCTCCGACCCACCGACGTTCGCCCCCGAGCACATCGCGGCCGCGGACGGGCACTACGAGGCGGCTATGGACGGGCACTACGAGGCGGCCAGCTGTGGGACCTGCACGCGTTCGAGGATGTCCTCGATCACGGTCGTCCCGTCGACTCGATCGACCCGAGCGTCGGTCGTCAGGATGAGGCGATGGGAAAGCGCCCGCGGCGCGAGGGTTTTCACGTCGTCCGGTCGTGCGTACGACCGACCTCGAACGGCGGCCAGCGTTCGAACCGCCTCGAAGAAGCGCTGGACGCCGCGCGGAGAGACGCCGGACTCGACGCGCTCGTCGAGGCGGGTCTCGCGGGCGACGGTCAGCAGATAGCGTCGGACGGGGACCTCGACGCTGACTCGCTCGGGCGACGCCCGGAGCTCGTCGACGACCTCCGGGGTACACACCCGGTCGACCGACGGGGACTTGTCGGTGCGCGACGCCCGTCGATCGAGCAGTTCCATCTCGCCGTCGAAGTCGGGGTAGCCGAGGCTCGTTTTGATCATGAACCGGTCCTTCTGTGCCGCCGGCAGCTCGAACGTCCCGTCCATCTCGACGGGGTTCTGCGTCGCCAACACGACGAACGGCTCCGGCAGCTCGCGGGTCGTCCCGTCGACGGTCACCTGTCCCTCCTCCATCGCCTCCAGCAGGGCGGCTTGGGTCTTCGGCGGGGCGCGATTGATCTCGTCGGCGAGCACGACGTTGGCGAACACGGGACCGGGCTGGAACGCGAACTCGCCGGAGCGCTCGTCGAAGACGTTCGATCCCGTGACGTCGCTCGGCAGCAGGTCCGGCGTGAACTGGATCCGTGAGAACGAGAGGCCGAGCGCGTCGGCGATCGATCCGGCCGTCAGCGTCTTTCCGGTGCCCGGCACGTCCTCGAGGAGGACGTGACCGTCCGCGAGGGCTCCGACGAGCATCGTCCGCAACACCGACCGGTCGACGATGACGGCGCTACGTATCTCGTCGAGTATCGACTCACATCGCACGCTGACGTCGTTCGGATCCATGCCAACGTCACACGGCGGTCGCTCCGATAGTTATCTCCCCGTTACCCTGACGGGTCGCGAACGGAAAGCAGTCCCTGCGCCATGAGACGACGGGCGATCACGACGAGCCCGTTGCCGAATCCCTCGCCGAAGATCGCCTGTTCCTCCTTGCTGTCCGGCATGATCGAACTCACCAGTATCGTGGACCGATCGATCAGGAGGAGCCGGCCGATCGCCGTTTCCTCCGCCATGACTCCCTCACCATGTAGCCACTCGAGTCCCGACACGAACGTCTTGGCCCGAGGCACGGCCTCCCGGATCCGGTCTTGACCCGACTCGGTCAACACGCCCACGAGGAGGTCGATGTCGTCGTCGATATCGTTCAGGACGTCCACGAGCTCCGGTGTCAGGAGGGAGTCGTCGCCGATGACGATGACGACCTCGTCGGTCGCCTTCCCGATGAGTTGCGTCGCCCTGTTCTCGATCGCGTCCCGTCCGGACATCGCCCACACCTCCTGGACCGTCGAATCCGCCGTCTCCTCGACGGCGTCGACCGCTTCGAGGGCAACTCGGAGGCGGTCGACCAGACGTTCGTACTGGTTGCGGAACGTCTCCGTCGCCTCGTCCAGCGGCACGGCCCGGAACCGCTGCGGGCTCGAGTGTTGTATCTCCACGAGTCCGTGCGCTTCGAGCACGCGGATCGCGTCGTACACCCGGGTTCGCGGGACCTCAGTCATCTCGCTGAGCGTCTTCGCCGTCCCCGTGGACAGCCGAGACAGTCCGACGAAACACCGTGCCTCGTACTCCTTCAATCCGAGTTGCTGGAGGATCTCGATCGCTTCCTCCGCGTTTTCAGTCGTATCCATGTGTCCCAACCTCCCCAAACCTTCGAGGATTCAATGTTGATTGACGGGGGAGACGGATAGGTATTGTCACTCTTGTTGTGACGGCGAGTGACTGCTCGCGACGAGTGGATCCCCCCTCGCGATGAGCACTCGTTCGACTGAAGGGTACGTCGAAACGGACCGTATCAGCACCGGTACGTCGAAACGGACCGTATCGTCACCGTGACCACGTGGTCGGTGTGTTTCCGAGCGTCGTCTCCGGGCGGATCACGTGATATGTGCTGTAACCCGTTTAATCACAACAACTATATCCCGGTGTAGTTCGACAGTGCAGTTAGCACGCAGTTCAGCTCGTGTCCCAACCACTTTGCTGCTGTGTGCTGCCCGGCCACTTCACGTGGCGGGGTTCGAGACGAAGTAGTCCCCGCGAGAAGCATGCGTTCCGACTCAACCGAGAACCATGAGTTCCGACCCAACCGAGAACCCGACGTCCGCCGCCATCGAGCAGCTCGAACGGTTCGGACTGAGTACCTACGCCGCCCGAACGTTCGTGGCGCTGGCCGGCCTCGGGGAGGGGACGGCGAGAGACGTGAGCCAGGTCGCCGACGTGCCACGAACTCGGGTGTACGACGCGGTCGACGAACTGCACGAACGGGGGCTCGTCGACGTCCAACGGTCGTCGCCGAGGCGGTTCTGGTCGACCTCCACCGAGACGGCGAGTCGGACGTTCGAGCGAGAGTTTCGACGCCGAACGGACGTCCTGCGGACGGCGCTCGCCGAACTCGAACCCGCCGAGCGCCGCGCCGAACAGCGCGGGGTCTGGTCGGTCGGAAGCGAATCGGCGGTCACCGATCGCGTGCTGGAGTTCTTCGCCACGGCCGACGAGGAGATCGTGTACATGACCGTCGACGACCTCCTCACTCCCGAGTTGATCGAGGCCCTGCAGGAGGCTGCAGAGCGGGACGTCTCGATCAAGCTGGGGGGCGTGTCAGCCGACGTCCGGGAGCGGATCCGGAGCGAGGTCACCGACGTCACGACGTTCGAGTCGATGTGGGTGTGGTCGGACACGTCCGCCGGCCGCCTCATGATGGTCGACGGACGGAAGACCCTCGTGAGCGCGCTCGTGAACGGGGAGGACGCGGACCCCTCCGATCCGCGATCCGAAACCGGCATCTGGGGCGAGGGCGAGACGAACAGTCTGGTCGTGGTCCTGAAAGCGATCTTCACCTGGCGGCTCGACGAGACGGACGCCGAGTAGCGGGAGTCCTCACGAGGCGAATCGGCGGCGATTTGACGCTCCCCCGAAGACGGACGGGAAGCGACGTGGGACCGATCCGTGCTCGCGCTCGTCCGGCCTCAACGCAGTGCGAGCGCCGCGTTTTCGGGGAGCGAGTCCAACACCGCCTCGACCCGTTCGTCCGGCAGATATCGGACCGTACCGGTGTCGCGGTCGTAGTCGACGACGCCGTGTTCAGCGAACTTCGGGAGATGGGTGTGAGACAGTTACACGGCGAGCCGACGCCGATCGAGCGCCGGTCCGGGTTCGTCGGCTCCGCTCGTGTCGGCGCGGCTCACCGCGTCAACGAGTTCGTCGACGGTCACCGTTTCAGCCGGGTCGTCTCGGACGTACCGAAGGACACGCCGACGCCGACGGTTGGCAACCAACTGGAGACACGCATCGAGGTCGGTAGTTGTCATACCGTTTCACACGCATCGAATCCGTATGTAAGTGCGATATTTTTCACTAGATAATTGTTTTGAGTAACTGAGTGACACGGGGTACGGTGGGCGTGTTGAGAGACATCATGTGAGAGATATCATGTGAGAAACATCATATGAGAGACATCATGTGTGATATCACGTGTGGAACGTAGCGTACTCCCGATCGAGATACGACATCGTGTACTACCCGTGCGGTTCGTCGCTCGGCCGGGCGTGGTCGCGAATCCCCGGTCGAGGGTCCGTAGGTCGCCAGTCCGACGGCAGTTCCTCTCTGTGCTGGTCGAGTCGTTCGACGAACGGTTTGAGCTCCGAGAAGGCGGTTCCCCGCTCGACTGCGTCGTCCTCCTCGTCCCACGAGATGACGTCCTCCGCCGCGAGCCGCGGCAGGTGGTTGTGGTACAGTTCGACTGCCAACCGATCGAAAGCGCGGTCGACGTCGTCGGTCCCGCCGTCCGACGGCAGTTCGTTCGTATCGACACGCGAGTCGTCCGCGTCCGGTCGGATCCGAACGGAATCGTCCGGCTCCCGCTCCATCAGTTCGATCAGGAGTCGGCGGCGACAGCCATCCGCGAGCAGCGTGAGCGCCTCGTCGGTGCCGATCCGGGGAGACGACCCCACCGTGTCGGACCCCTCGTCCGTCGTGTCGCTCACAGTGCCTCCCCCACGAGCTCGCGGGCAGTTTCGAGCAGTCGGTCGGCGTTCGCGTCCGTTCGGCCCTCGGCAGTCAGCCGGATCAGCGGCTGCGTCCCGCTCGCCCGGACGAGGATCCAGCCGTCGTCCGTCTCCGCTCGCACGCCGTCGAGCGTGCTCACCTCCCCGTACCGATCCGACAGCCGCCCCGCCACCTCGGAGACGATCCGGGTGGCGCTCCGGCTCCCGCCGGCCGTGGCGCTCCCGGCCGTGCCGGCGTCGACTCGGACCGCGTCGCGTCGGATCGGGTACGCGGGGAGATCGTCCACGAGGGTCGACAGCGGGCCGCGGTTCGCGACGAGATCGACGAGTTTGCAGGCCGCGAAGGGGCCGTCGGGACACAGCGTTTCCGCCGGCCAGATCCATGCACCGCTGGGCTCGCCGCCGAAGACGGCGTTCTCCGCCGTGGCGCGTTCCGCCACGTGGACGTCGCCGACCCGAGTCCTGACGAGTTCGGCACCGACCTCCGCGAGCGCCTCGTCGACGGCGAGGCTCGTGTTGACGGGTGCGACGACGACGTCACCCGCGCGTGCGGCCTCACGGCCGAACAGTGCGAGCAGCGCGTCTCCCGGAACGAACCGCCCGCGGTCGTCGACGGCGAGCGTTCGGTCCGCATCGCCGTCGTGAGCGATCCCGACGTCCGCACCGGTGGCGACGAGCGACCGCAACGAGGAACACGACTCCGCGGTCGGCTCGCTCTCCCGTCCGGGGAACCGCCCGTCTGGCTGGGCGTTCAGCGTCTCGACGGAACAGCCGGCGTCGTGGAGCACGTCGGCCGTGATCCGTCCCGTTCCGTTCCCGATGTCGACGACGACGGCGGGAGGCTCGCTGGCCCCGTCCGTGGAGGACTCGTTGTCCTGTGCGACGTCGATCGCCGCCAGCAGCCGGTCCCGGTGACGACGGAGCGCACGGTCGCGACCGTCGCGGCGGCCGCCGACTTCCTCCCAGTCGGCGAGCGCGTACGCCCCGGCGTCGATGGCGCGTTCGACGTCGGTTCGCCGTCGGTCGTCGAACGCCTGTCCGCCGGGGGTCCACAGCTTGATCCCGTTGTCCGCGGGCGGGTTGTGCGAGGCGGTGACGACGATGCCGGCGTCCGCCCGCTCCCACCCGACGCTGCGGGCGACGGTGGGCGTCGAGACCACGCCGAGATCGATGACGGTGGCACCGCACTCGGCCGCCCCGGCGGCGACGGCGTCCAGCAGCATCCGGCCGCTCTCGCGCGTGTCGCGACCGACGACGATCCGCGACGCTCCGTCCGTTCCGACGGCGCGACCGATCGCCAACGCCGTCTCGGCGGTGACGTCGACGCCGACGCGACCGCGAACCCCGCTCGTTCCGAACAGCGTCGGGGTCTCGAGGGACGTCTCGTGTGTCGTTCCGACCATCTCAGAGCGACCCCTGTTGATCGAGCTGTTCCGTGAGCTCAGCGTCCTCTCGTCCCCGACCGACCCGCCGTGCCGTTCCCTGCGAGTCCTGCGTCGTTTCGTGCGACGCCTGGGTCCACGCGGGCGTATCGCCGGGTCGCGACGTCGGCACCTCGTTCCCGACCGATCGGAATCCGTCGAAGTACAGCGACGGGACCGGAACGGATGCCGGTTCGATCCCGTCCGGAAGGTCCTCGGGAGAGTCCGGAACGTGGCCGACTGGATAGCCGTCGACGACGTCCGGAAACACGTGCGTGAAGAACGAACCCCACACGTCCTGTTCCGTGAACGGGAGGAGCGGATGGATCCGGTCGTGTGGCGGGAAGCGGTCCGAGTCGTGGCGCGGCGAGAAGAACCGCTCGTCGCCGTGCCCGTTCGCTTCGTCCGAGGTCCGTTCTTCACCCTGCGTCCGCTCTTCGTCCGGCGTCGTACCGTTGTCCCGCGTCACGTCGTCGCCCCGTATCCCTCCGTCGTCCCAGCGAGTCCCCGTGATGAGGCCGTCGATATCGTGTTCGTCCAGGACGTCGTTGATCGGAAGTTCCGTCAGGAGATGGTCGGCGACGGTGGTTCCGAGCAGGAACGGAAACGTCTCCTCTTCGAACCCGAGTATCCGCCGAACGTGCCACTTGTTTCGATCGGTCAGGTCATCGATCGGGACCGATTCGCCCGGTTTGAGGCCCCGATCCCGAACGACGCTTGCCACACTGTCGTTTCGAGCGACGACGAGGTCGAGTCCCCACTCGTCCGCCCAACACTCGACGAACGTACGGATCTCGGTGAACTGCTGGAGGTGATCGAGAAACACCGCAGTCGGCGGATCGACACCGTCCTCGTCGGCGATACGGACCGCGATGGACAGCGCGAGCGTGGAGTCCTTGCCACCGGTCCACAACAGCGCCGGGTTCCGGTACCGGTCAAGGGCGGTTCGGGTGACGTCGGTCGCCCGCCGGACCTTCGATTCGAGCGTCGGGTACGAGTCGACGCTCTCGTCGAAGCCGGCGTCGTAGTCGACGCCAACGTAGTCAGGGAACTGGTCGTCCATACGCGATCGGTTACCTCGTTGGCACGTATTAGTAGGAGCCATGTACCCACCCCGGAACGAGTAGCGGCTTCATACTCCCCCCGGAGCCGTCCGCTCGTCGATCTATTGGGTGTGATTAACAAAGCGGACACTGTCGGTAGGGTCGCGTCTATGATCCCTCGCTTGACCGTCCCCGCTCCGACGACGACGGAACCGACCTCGAACCGGACCGCCTCCCGTTCGGGCCGGCTTACCACTCCACGAAACACCGCGATCCGTTCGGACCCATGACGGGACTCACCGAGATCAGGAACGGACGCGTCGTCACGCCGACGGAGGTCATCGACGACGGTCGAGTCGTTCTCATCGACGACCGCATTGCGGACGTGAGCGAGACGGGACGAACCTCGTTGCCCCGCTCGAAGACCATCGACGCGGACGGACGCGTGGTGATGCCCGGCCTCGTCGACCTTCACGGCGACGACATCGAACAACACCTCTATCCCCGGTCGAACGCCCGGGTAGACGTCCGGCAGGCGCTCTCAATGGCGGATCGCGTGAACGTACTGACCGGCGTGACGACGAAGTTCCACGCCATTGCGTTCGAGGACTCGCCGGACGACGGCCGAACGTTCGCGGACGCGAACGAACTCGCTCGAGAGGTCGCGACCGCGACCGATTGCCTCGGGGACAACCGGCTGCACGCTCGGTGCGAGCTGTCCGAGGCGAGCGTCGACGCGGTCGAGCGGGTGCGGAGCGACGTGGACGTCGATCTCGTTTCGGTGATGCATCACGCGCCGGGAGACGGCCAGTTCGACCGCGATGAGTTCGAGCGACACTACGTCGAGGACCGGAACTGGCCCACGGAGCGCGTCGCGGAGGCGGCCGCCGAACGCGAACTGCTCTCGGCGTCGGACCGCGAGTCGTTGTCGGCGCGGATCGCCGGTCTGGCCGCGACCGCCGGCGTCCCGCTCGCCTCGCACGACGACGAGACGCCCGCTGACGTCGACCGCATGCTCGGACACGGGGCGTCGATCAGTGAGTATCCACTCACGCACGACGCGGCCGGACACGCGACCGAGCGAGGGATGACGACCGCGATGGGCGCACCGAACCTCGTCAGAGGCGGGAGTCTGTGGGACAACCTCTCAGTTCGGTCGGCGATCGACGACGGACTCGTCGACGTGCTGTGCTCGGACTACCACCCGCCGTCACTGCTCACGGCTCCGTTCGTCGACACCGGCGAGCCGCTTCCGGTTCGAATCAACCGCGTCACGCGGAACCCCGCGGAGGCGGTCGGTCTCCACGACAGGGGACGGATCGAGGTCGGCGCACGCGCGGACGTGCTCCTCGTGGATCCGGACCCGGTACCGACCGTCGAGCGCGTGTTCGTCGAGGGCACCGAATCGCTTACCGCGAGTCCCGAAACGCCACGGAGGACGCGAACGCCGATCACGCGCGGTCCCGGATCCTGACGCCCTGTTCGTCGGGACGTGTCTCGACCCACGGATCTTGCAGAGCGGGCGAGCACGACGAACCAGAACTTAAAAGTCGGTCCTCGAACAACGGAGGATATCAGATGATCGTTGCCTCCCACACCGTCGTACAGTCCGATGGTCACCGTCCCGAATCACTCGCTCCGGGACAGGGAGTGCCGGCATGAACGAGGTCTCCGATCCGACGATCCGTCGCTATGATTGGTCAGTGGTGCCACCGTCAGTTGCGGTCGTCGAGACGCTGAGCGATGCGACCGGTCGTGACCCGATCGACCTGCCAACGCTGAACGACACGATCGACACCGACGGGCTCGACGCCCTCTGTACGGGCGGCAAGCCGGACTCCGAGGCGATCACGGTCTCGTTCGTTCATGCCGACTACGAGGTCACCGTGCTCGGGGACGGAACGGTCATCGTCGAACCGATCAACGACGAGCAGTAATCACGATCCCGTCCGGCCAGTACGGACACAGCGACGATCGATAGCGGGAGTGAGTATTGTAGTTTGCCGGTCGCGATCTACTATTTAAATGGCCGTAGTGACGGCGATGGCTACTTATAAAGAGCTGATGCGGTGGCGCGCGCCTCCGAGCGCCCACCGGGCGCGAGGAGCGCGTGCGAGGGAGTCAGGGGCGGTCGCCGAGCGGTTCCGGCGACCGCCCCTGACGAGGCTGGGGAGGCGTGAGGCGCGGGTGCGGTGCTGTGTGGGGGGGACTCAAAGGGGCAGCCGTGATCCCCGCGAACGGAGTGAGCGGGGGCTCGGGAGACGGAGTCTCCCGGTGGGGCGAAGCTCGCCGCAGCAAGCACCACAGCGAGCCACGCGAGCGAGGCGCGCAGCAAGGCGCGCGAGCCGTCGCGGCTGGGGCTTTGCAGGTGTGTACCGTCGATCTGAGTAGGACCGCTTATAAGCGATCGGCTGGGGCTTTGCAGGCGTTCATCGTCGATCCGAGCGAGATTCTTTATAAATAGTCGACAGCAAAACCGCATTTCCACGTATAAATACTCGCGCCACCGATCTGGTACACCCACTCCCGCTATCGATCAAGAAAGCTGAAGTACGGATCGCTCAGTACAGGTAGAGACGGGAAAGTAGACGTGAAATATAGTACAATCACGGGAATATTTTTGAATCTTCCCGTACAACACGATAGTACACCATGTCAAAATCGACGGACGAACGAGGGCGGATTTACCTCCCAAAAGACGTCCGAGAAAGGTTCGGTAACCAGTACCGCATCGTCGAACTCCCGAGTCATGTCGCTCTCTTCCCTGTCGACGAGGACCCGATAGCGGGGCTCCGAGCTGCCGTTGGCGATGCGTTCGTAGAGACGGAAGCCGCCGATCTGAAAACAGACGCGCGTGAGGCGATCTCTCGAGAAGTTCGTGAGGAAGCAGAAGCCCGGTCACAGGCCGGTGAGGAGTGACCTGTGTACGTCGAAACTGATTTTCTCACAGCGTTGGTAAAGGATGATGACTGGCTTCAGGAGCCCGCAATCCGCGCCCTCGACGAGCGCGATGACATTCACACATCGATACTTGCATATGCCGAGGTGCTGGTGCTGTTCTACGACCGTGAAACTGCCGAGTATGAGATCGACGCACCACGGGCGATCACCAACCTGCTCGAACTAGTTCCGATCGTCCCGAAAGAACACGAGGACGCGGTTCTGGCCGCCGCAGCGTTCCTCGATGAGTACGATCTCACACCATTTGACGCACTTCATGCCGGACTCGTCACGACCGGCGAGGAGTGTGTTCTTTCGACCGAGCAGGACTACGACACTGTCGGCCTCGACCGCACACCCTTGGAATCCGGATTTTCGGAGTGACTCTGTCAATACGTAGTTCGAAGAGCACAGGCGATTCGGTAGATCAGAGCCGGAATGAACGTGATCGCTGTGCTGCATACATCCTCCATATTCAGCACACCGGCGAGAGCATATCAGCAGTTGAGGATTTCAACAGAGCCGTCGTGGGAGAAGTCACTCCTCGGGCGAGTACGCCGCCCGCCACGCCGCGGCTCGGTCCGCGGCGGCCTCGCGGGTGTCGTAGCGCTCGCGCTCGTACACGCGACCGTCGACGGCCTGCTCCATCACGTCGAGTCGGACGACGAACGTCCCGTCCCCGCGCTCGCGGAGTCGAACCGTCGCGTACCCGTCCGATCGCTCCCATTCCGTCACGACGTCGTCCTCCCGCGAGAGCGTCCAGTCCATACACGAGAGGGCCGTCGCCGCGGGTAAAAGAGCGCGGTTCCGACCGTGAGAAAAGAGCCCGGTTCCGACCGCGACGGTTCGCACCCGCTCAGCGGTCGTCCGCGGGCCCCGACACGAACGCACAGATCGGACAGACGGCGTACCCGAGCGTGTCGTACGGGACCGACGCCGACGGAGCCGTCGTTCCACAGTTCGGACAGTCGAACGTCGAGGATTCCTCGATGGCCATGAGACGAAGTAGCAGGCGTCCACATATAGTTAAGCGCCGCCTGTCGGCCACCGTCGACACCTCGATTTATATATCGGTCCCGCCCCGACGCCGCGTATGAGCGATGACGTCCACGAGCGCCGACGCGACCGCACGGCGGACCGGCTCCGTGCGCTCGGGGCGGACGCCGCCGTCTGCGTCCCGAGCCGGAACCTCCAGTATCTGACGGGGATCGTCGAGGAGCCGAGCGAACGACACTTCCTGTTCGTCGTGCCTGCCGACGGGGATCCGTGTTTCCTGGTCCCGGAACTGTCCGGGGCGCAGGTGCGCGAGACGACGTCGGTCGCCGACGTCCGAACGTGGGGAGACGGTGACGACCCGATCGCCTCCGTTCGCGAACTGCTCGAGGACCGCGGCGTCCGCGACGGACGCCTCCTCGTCGACGACACGATGTGGGCGCGGTTTACCCACGACCTCCGTGCCGCCGCGCCGGACGCGACGTGGGGACTGGCGAGCGAGGCGCTCGCGGAACTCCGGATCCGGAAGGACGATACCGAGCTCGCCGCCCTGCGGGCGGCCGCCGCGATCGCGGACGCCGTCGTCGAGGACCTCCGCGAGTTGGGGGCCGATGCGGTCGGGAGAACCGAGGCGGAGCTCGCGGGGTGGATCGACGACCGGCTGGCCGACCGCGGCGGCGACGGCGTCGCCTTCGAGACGATCGTCGCCGCGGGCGCGAACGGCGCGAAGCCTCACCATCACCCGAGCGACCGGACGGTCCGTGCAGGCGATCCGGTCGTGCTCGACTTCGGAACGCGCGTCGACGGCTACCCCTCGGATCAGACCCGAACGCTCGTGTTCGACGGGGAACCGTCCGCGGGATACGAGCGGATCCACGGGGTCGTGCGAGACGCCCACGCCGCCGCGGTCGACGCGGTCGAACCCGGCACGCCGGTCGAGGCGGTCGACCGCGCCGCCCGCGAGGTGATCGAGGACGCGGGCTACGGCGAGGCGTTCGTCCACCGCACCGGACACGGTGTCGGACTCGACGTCCACGAGGAACCGTACGTCGTCGCCGGCAACGACCGCGATCTGGAGCCGGGAATGGTGTTCTCCGTCGAGCCGGGAATCTACCTCGACGGCGAGTACGGCTGCCGGATCGAGGACCTCCTCGTCGTCACCGAGGACGGCTCGACGCGGCTCAACACGACCGATCACGGCTGGCGATAGCCGTCGGTCGGCCCGGTGGCGATGTCGGAGTACAGCGAGCGATCGAACCGCTTCGCCGGGAGGGAAACGGATAGGTGGGTGGCGTCGGACGAACCTGCATGGACTTCACACGGGAGCTCCGCGGCGTTACACCGCCGCTCGTGACACCGTTTACGGGGACCGAGGGGGAGACCGTCGACCACGACGCGCTGGCCGACGTCGTCGCGCACGCGGTCGAGGGGGGCGTCGTCGGACTCTTTCCCAACGGAACCACCGGCGAGTTCGCGAGCCTGACCGCGGCGGAACGCGAGGCGGTCGTCGAGACGACCGTCGCGAACGCCGACGGACGCCCGGTGCTCGCCGGAGTCGCCGACACCGCCGTTCCGGACGTGCTGTCGCACGCGGACCGCGCCGCCGACGCCGGTGCCGACGCGGTCGTCGCGACCCCGCCGTACTTCCACGCCGAGTCCGGAGCGGGCGGCAATCGGGCGTTCCTCGAACGGGTCGCCGACGGCTCCCCGCTGCCGGTGTTCGTGTACGACATCCCCTCGTGTACGGGAAACCCCCTCTCGGTCGACACCGTCGCGGCGCTCGCCGAGCATCCGAACGTCGTCGGTGCGAAGGACTCCAGCGGCGACTTCACCGGCTTCTGCCGGCTCCTCCGTGAAACGCCCGAGGAGTTCGTCCTCCTCCAGGGGTTCGACGCCCTCCTCTTACCGTCGCTCCGGATGGGCGCGACGGGTGGCGTCCACGCCCTCTCGAACGTCGTTCCGGAGGCGTTCGCGGAGCTCTACCGGGCCGTAGACGAGGACGCCACCGAACGGGCGGACGGGATCCACGAGGCCATCGGTGGGCTGTTCGACGCCTGCCTCGACCACGGGTTCGCGCCGGCGACGAAGGCCGCGCTGTGTGAGCGTGACGTGATCGGCGACGGTCGGGTTCGACCGCCGTTACGCGAGGTCGACCCGGAGACGATAGCGCCGGCGCTGTCGGACGTGACTCGCCAGTAGCGAACGCGAAGCGACCGCGCCGGTCGAAACGAACCCGTTGGTCGGCGATCGACAGCAACGCGCCGTCGTCGTGTCGACGACGCTCGCACTGGATGCCGTGTGCCTCGGCCCCATCGGGACCTACTCGAAACGTCCGGATAAGAATACCCCCAAATATTTCCGCAACACGCCGTCGGAGGGGTGTCGACGTCGATCGCCACGGCGTATGGAGGCGGACCCGCAGAGGGCCGCGTTGGACCCTCAGGAGTCACATCGAACCCTCAGAGGATCGCGTCGATGTCGACGTGGTCGGCGAGCAGTCCGGACATCGTCTCGACGGTCCGTGCGTCGCGGGTCCGGCCGCCGCTGACGACGGCCTCGGCGCGGTCGATCGTGGTGACCGTATCGGTGTTCACCGCGAGGACGGGTTTCCCCGCCTCCGCGGCCTTGCCCAGCACCGCGCCGGACGGTCGGTGTCCGCCGGTTAACACGAGACATTTCACGCCGGAGGCGTCGATCGCGGCGGCCTGGACGTCCGCGCGGTCGCCGCCGGTGATCACGGCGGCGTCACGGGCTCGACGGAAGTGGCGAAGCGCCTCGTCGCCGCCCATCGCACCGACGAGGAACCGCTCGATGAACGCGTCGGTCGGCGCGTCCGTGAGGAGGTCCGCACCGAGCTCGTCGGCGAGGTCACCGACGGAGACGCCCGCAAGCTCCTGTTGGCGCGGGATCGCACCGAGCACGGGGATGCCGTGCGATTCGAGAAACGGGATCCCGTCCTGATCGAGGGAGTCGAACGCGGTCTCGGTGACCTTGTTGAACACGACGCCCGCGAGGCGGTCGCCGAACGCCTCGGCGGCCGCGATGACCTCGTCGAGGTCGCTCGGGGTCTCGTAGCCGGCGACGAGCACGACCCGCGCGTCGAGCAGTTCGGCCACGTCGACGTCGGTCAGGTCGACGACCCCGCCCGTGGTCCAGTCGCCACCGCCCTCCAAGAACATGTGGTCGCGGTCGGCGGCCAGCCCGTCGAACTCCTCGCGGACCCGGTCGTGGAGCGCGGCGCTGTCCTCGGTGCCGCGGATCGCGCCCTCGATGAACGTCGGGGAGTAGACGACGGGTTCCATCTGGTGCATCTCGGCGTCGAGCCCGAGCACCTCGCGCGCGAGCATCGGGTCCTGATCGAGCGTCTTCCCGACGTTCGACTGCAGGCGCGTGCCCTTCGGCTTCATGTAGCCGACGGATTCGTCGCGCTCGGCGGCGAGGCGCGCGAGCGCGAGCGTGATGGCGGTCTTTCCGGCGTGTTCTCCGGTCGCGGTGACGAGCGTGGTAGTGGTGTCAGTCATTGGTCTGGATGGGATCGGTGTCGGGAGTCGGCGATTCCTCGTCGAGTCGTTCGGGGTCGACGGTGAGTCTCACGTCGACGGCGGCGGCGTTCGCTCCGTCGGCGTCGGGCAGTGCGACGAGCGGATTGATGTCGAGTTCCAGGATCGCCGGGAAGTCGGTGACGAGCTGTGAGAGGCGGCCGATCGTCTCGATGACGGCGTCGATGTCGACCGGGTCGCGGCCGCGAGCGCCGCGCAACAGCGGCGCGGACTGGATCTCCTCGGTCATCTCGCGGGCCTCGGGCTCGGAGACGGGCGCGACGCGGAACGTGGTGTCCTCCATCACCTCCACGAAGATGCCGCCCAGCCCGAACATCAGGAGCGGGCCGAACTGCGGGTCGCGGTTCATCCCGACGATCGTCTCGACGCCGGCGTCGAGATCGACCATCTCCTGGACCTGCACGCCCAGAAGCGTCGCGTCAGGCTGGTAGTTTCGGGCGCGCGTGACCAGGTCCTCGTAGGTGTCCGCGACGTCCTCGTCGGAAACGCCGACCGCGACGCCGCCGATGTCCGACTTGTGGAGGATGTCCGGCGAGACGATCTTCATCACGACGTCGCCGTCGATCCCCGCAGCGACCTCGCTGGCGCGGTCGGGCGAGTCGACGATCGCCCCCGCCGGCGTCGGGATGCCGTAGGCGTCGAGCAGCTCCATCGCCTCGACGCCGAGGCGGTTGTCGTCGCGGTCGCGGACCGCGGAGAGGATCTCGTGGGCGCGCTCGCGGTCGACGTCGAACGACATCGGCTCCGCGTACTCGCGGTCGCGGATATCGCGATAGCGCCCCAGCGTCGCGAGGCTCTCGATCCCGCGTGCGGGATCGAAGTAACAGGGGATCCCCTGCGCCTGCAGCTGCTGTTTCGGCTTCCGGGTCCGGTCGCCGCCCATCAGACAGGCGGCGACCGGCGCGTCCATCTCCTCGCTGACCTCGCTGATGGCATCGGCGAGGTCGTCGAAATCGATCGTGGCCGTCGGCGCGGCGAGCACGAGGGCCGCCCCGACGTTCTCGTCCGCGACGGTGATCTCCAGCGCCTCGCGGAACCGTTCGACGTCGGCGTCGCCGATGACGTCGACGGGGTTGTGAACGTTCGCCTCGTCCGGCATCGACTCGCGGAGCGCGTCGGTCGTCTCCGCGGAGAACGACGCCATGTCGAGGGCCGCGTCGCCGACGGCGTCGGTTGCCATCACGCCGGGGCCGCCGGCGTTCGTGACGATCGCCACGCTGTCGGTGTCGGGCAGCGGCTGGCTCCCCAGGATGCCGGCGGCGTCGAATAGTTCGTCGACTGACTCCGCGCGGATGACGCCCGCCTGATCGAGGCCGGCCTCGTACGCCTTCTCGGAGCCGGCGAGCGTGCCGGTGTGCGAGGAGGCCGCCTGCGCGCCGGCGCTCGTGCGGCCAGATTTCACGGCGACGATCGGCGTGTCACGGGTCGTCTCGCGGGCGGTCTCGATGAACTCGCGACCGTTCTCGATCCCCTCGAGGTAGCCGATTATCACCTCGGTGCCGTCGTCCGATCCCCAGTGGTCGACGAAGTCGGTCTCGTCGAGGACGGCCTTGTTGCCGAGCGAGACGACGTCCTTGAACCCGACGCCGTTGTCGTTCGCCCAGTCGAGGACGGCGGTGACGAACGCGCCAGACTGACTCATAAAGGAGAGGCCGCCGGGGAGCGCGTTCTCCGGGCCGAACGTGGCGTTCATGCCCGACGGGGTCGACATGATGCCGAGGCTGTTGGGGCCGACGAGGTTCAGATCGTACTCGTCGGCTATCTCGGCGAGCCGCTGCTCGCGGGTCGCTCCCTCCTCGCCGGTCTCGCCGAACCCGGCCGTGATCACGACGACGTTCTCGACGCCCGCCTCGCCGGACGCCTCGATGGCGTCCAACACGATCGACGGCGGAACGACGATGACCGCCACGTCGGCGTCGGCCTCGTCGATCGAGTCGACGCACGGCGTTCCGAGCACCTCGTCGTAGTTCGGGTTGACTGGAACCGTGTCGCCGTCGAAGTCGTCGAGCAGGTTCGACGTGACGGCGCGACCGACGGCCCCCTCTCTGGCCGTTGCGCCGACGACTGCGACCCGGTCCGGGTCGAACATCTCGTTGAGCGTACCCATCAACGTTCGACTACGCGCGGTGATGGTTTAAATACGAATGGGACGGTCTTCAGTAGTCGAGTCAATCGTGAGAGTAGGTGACGGCAGTCATGTATCTGTGTGTTTATATACTCCACCGATCCGTCCGTCCACCCCGACGATCCCCGCCGGGTGCGATCGAGGGGTATGAACACATCGTATCGGTTGGCCACCATATCGAGGAAGACACCCGGCGGAACGGCCACCGGTCCGTTACGCCTAAGCGATGCCGTGCCGACCCACGCCGTATGCACTATCACGAGGCGGCGAGGTTCCTGTTCGACCTCCGCCGCTTCTCCGTCAGTCCGGGGACCGAGGGAATCGAGGCGCTGCTCGATCACCTCGGGAACCCCGAGGACGACCTCCCGTTCGTGCAGGTCGCCGGCTCGAACGGAAAGGGGAGCACCGCGCGCATGGTCGAGTCGATCCTCCGGGAGTCGGGGCTGTCGGTCGGGCTGTACACCTCCCCGCACCTCGAATCGCTCGCGGAGCGGATCCGGGTGGACGGACGGCCGATACCCGACGAGGCGGTCGCGTCGTTCGTCGCGGAGACGAAGCCGTGGCTCATCGACAGGGCCGCCGAGGGCGACCCGCTCACCTTCTTCGAGGTCGTCACCGCCATGGCGATCCGAGACTTCGCACGGCGCGAGGCCGACGTCGCCGTCCTCGAAGTCGGTCTCGGCGGCGAGTACGACGCCACGAGCGCGGTCGACCCCGTCGCGACCGCGGTGACGAACGTCTCGCTCGAGCACACCGCCGTCCTCGGCGACTCGATCGCAGAGATCGCCCGCACGAAGTCGCGGATCACCGCGGGCGGCGCACCGCTCGTCACCGCCTGCGACGGCGAGGCGCTGGACGTCGTCCGCGAGGTCGCCGCGTCGTTCGACGCCCCCGTGACGACCGTCGCCGGGCCGGGCGTCGAGCGCGCCGCCAGCGACGATCGCCCGCGACCGGACCTCATCGCGACCTACGAGGGACGAGTGAGCCCGACCGACGCGGCTGTGGGGTTCTCCGGAGCGCGCGAGGGGACCTACCGGATCCCACTGGTCGGCGAGCATCAGGCGACCAACGCCGCGGTCGCGACCGCGCTGGCGGACCGGACCGCCGAGTCGCTGCACGGCGACCGCCTCGACGATCGCGCGGTCGCCGACGGACTCGCGCGGGCGACGTGGCCGGGTCGCTTCGAGGTGATGGGCACGGAGCCGCTCGTCGTCCTCGACGGCGCACACAACCCCGCCGCCTGCGAGACGCTCGCCGGGACGCTCGCCGAGTACGACTACGAGGACCTCCATCTCGTGTATGCGGCGATGCACGACAAGGACCACGCGGGAGCGCTCGACGCGCTCCCCGACGCCGCCACCGCGATCACCTGTCGTCCCGACCTCGACCGCGCGGAGGACCCGGAGGTGTTGGCCGCGGCGGCCCGTCGCGTGGGTATCGACGACGTGCTTGCCGGCGACGACGTCGCGGACGCGTTCACGAGCGCGTTCTCCCGCGCCGCGGCCGAGGACTGCGTGCTCCTCGTCGGGTCGCTGTTCTCCGTCGCCGAGGCCCGGGCGACGTACACCCGAACCGTGACGCCGAAGTCGATCGGCGACGACGGCGACGCCGCACGCGTCCTCGACGCCGCACGCGTCGATCCGGAGACGGCAGCCGACCTCCGCGACGGCGTGGACCACCGGGTCGTGACGCTTCGGCTCCGAGCCGGTACGGCCCGCCGCGTCGAATCGATGACGCGGGCCGTCGGGGGCGAGTGCGCGGTCGGCGGCGCGGGCGTCGAGAGCGGCGAGCTCGTCCCGGTGACGCTCGCCGGGACGGTCGCGGAGTACCGGGCGCTCGGGGACCGGCTATCGGCCGCGGGCGACGGCCTCCACAGGGTCGCCGACGATCTCGCGGACCGAATCGGGATCGCGGGGCCGGATGCCGAGAGCGCCGAGAGCGACGACGAGAGCGCCGAGAGCAACGACGAGCCGGACGAGTACCCCTGGACGAGCGGGACCGCCGTGATGGGCGTGCTCAACGTGACCCCCGATTCGTTCCACGACGGCGGCCGCCACGAGGCGTTCGCGGACGCCGTCTCGGGCGCGGAACGGATGGTCGAGGCCGGCGTCGACGTCATCGACGTCGGGGGCGAGTCGACGCGGCCGGGCGCGGAGACGGTTCCGGTCGACGAGGAGATCGACCGCGTCGTTCCGGTCGTCGAGGCGGTCAACGAGGTCCCGGCGGTCGCCGCGGGCGACGTGCTCGTCTCGATCGACACGCGGAAGGCGGCCGTCGCGGCGGCCGCCCTCGACGCGGGCGCGGACGTGATCAACGACGTGACCGGGCTCGAGGACCCGCGGATGCGGGAGGTCGTCGCGGCGGCCGGCTGTCCCGTCGTCGTCATGCACAGCGTCGACGCGCCGGTCGATCCCGACAACGAGCCCGAGTACGGCGACGTGGTCACCGACGTGATCGCCGACCTCCAAGAGCGACTGTTGCTCGCCGAGAAGGCCGGTATCGATCGCGAACGCGTGATCGTCGATCCCGGTCTCGGCTTCGGGAAGTCGGCGGCGGAGAGCTTCGAGCTGCTCGGGCGAACCGGGGAGTTCGCGGCGCTCGACTGCCCCGTCCTGATCGGCCACTCCTACAAGTCGCTGTTCGGCGCGGTCGGGTGTGGCCCCGACGAGCGGGAGCACGCGACGGTCGCGGGAACCGCCGTCGCGACCGCCAACGGTGCGGACATCGTGCGGGTCCACGACGTCGCCGAGAACCGCGCCGCGATCGACGTCGTCGCGGCCGCACGCGACCCCTCGTCGATCGACTGAAGCAGACGGCAGCGTTTTGAGTCGTCGTCCCGCAGGTGACCGCATGGTGCGACGCCTGCTCCTCGGCTGTAGCTCGGTCGGGTACACGCTCGTCGAGCGGGCACGCGAGGGGCGCGGCGAACTGTACGCGATCACCGACGACTCCGGCTGGGCGTCGGCGCTCCGCGACGGCAACGTCTCGACCGTGGAAGGCGATCCGACGGACCCGTCCTCGTATCCGGACGAGACGTCGGTCGTGCTGGTCGCAAGCGACGACCCCGAGTGTAACGCCGCCGCCGCCCGAGCGGCACGGGAGCGCTATCCGGACGCGATGATCGTTGCCCACGTCGGCGAGGACCCGACCGACGACCAGCGGACGGTCCTCGACGCCGCCGCGGACCGCGTCGTTGACCCGATCCGGGCGATCGCGGGACGCGCGATGGAGGCGGTCGGGGCGGACGCACAGGAGCGGCCGGTTCGGCTGCTCCGCACCGTCAGACGGCTCACCGGGCCGCTCTTGGTCGTCACACACGACAATCCGGACCCCGACGCCATCGCGAGCGCGCTCGGAATCGTCCGCGTCGCGGAGCTCGTCGGCGTCCCCGCGGACGTCTGTTACGGCGGCGAGATCGCTCATCAGGAGAACCGTGCGCTGGTGAACCTCCTCGAGTTGCGGCTCCGGACGTTCGAGGAGACCGACGTCGAGGAGTACGCCGGCGTCGCCCTCGTCGATCACTCCAGGGCGGGGATCAACGACAGCCTCCCCGAGGGCCACACGGTCGATATCGTCGTCGACCACCATCCGCCGCGAGGACCGGTGCAGGGGGAGTTCGTCGACATCAGGCCGGAGATCGGCGCGACGAGCACGCTGATCGAGGAGTACCTCTCACGGCTCGGCATCCAACCGGACCGGACGCTGGCGACCGCGTTGTTGTACGGGATCCGGATCGACACGCGGGACTTCACGCGGGAGGTGTCGATCCCCGACTTCGAGGCCGCGGCGTCGCTGACACCGCACGCCGACGAGACCGTCCTCGAACGGATCGAGAGCCCGAGCGTGAGTCCGGAGACGTTGCGCGTGCTCGCCCGCGCGATCGAGAACCGTGACGTGCGGGGATCGACGGTCGCGTCCTGCGTCGGAGAGATAACCGACAGGGACGCGCTCGCACAGGCCGCGGAGCAGCTGCTCGACTCCGAGGAGGTCACCGTCACGTTCGTGTACGGCTACATGGACGGTGTCATCTACGCCTCCGCGAGATCGCGAGGGACCGACGTCGACATCGGGGAGCTGCTCCGGGAGGCGTTAGACGCCGTCGGCTCCGCCGGCGGACACGCGAACATGGCCGGCGCACAGGTACCGCTGGGGATCCTCACGACGGTGTCCGACGACGAGTCGCTGTCGGACGTCGTCGAGGAGTTCGTCTCCGGTCGCTTCTTCGAGGCGGTTCGGGACCCGCCGTCGCTCCCGACGGGAGCGACGACGGAGTTCCCGACGGATTGAACGGGGAGTTCGGCGACTTCGCAGGAGCCGGCCGCCCGCTGCGACGCTACTTGATCGATAACGGGAGTACGTGACGCAGATCGGTGGTCTGGTTGTTTATACGTGGGAATGCGGTGTTGCTGTCGACTATTTATAAGTGGTCTCGATCGGATCGACGATGACCGCCTGCAAAGCCCCAGCCGCGACGACTCGCGCGCCTTGCTGCGCGCCGCCCCTCTCCACACAGCCCGGTGCGGTGCTTGCTGCGGCGGGCTTCGTCCTCGCGGCTGCCCCTTTGAGTCCCACCCCGCACAGCACCGCGACCGCACCTCACGCCTCCCCAGCCTCGTCAGGGGCGGTCGCCGGAACCGCTCGGCGACCGCCTCTGACTCCCTCGCGCGACGCCGTTCGCGGCCTGACGGCCGCTCACGGGCGCACGCCACCGCATGCGTTCTTTATAAATAACCATCAACGTCGCTCACGGTCGTTTAAATACCGCAGCACGACCGGCGGACTGCAATACTCACTCCCGAAGTGGATCGTCACGGCCGTTCTACGGGGATGTCGGCGAGACGGACGGACTGCGATCACGTGCGAAGCGATCGGTAACACCGCAGAAAGCGTGTCTCCCGACGAGCGGATGGCGGACGGCTACTCCGCAGCGATGACGTCGTCGATACGGAGGAGCATCGTCGCCGCCTCGGTCGCGGAGTCGATCGCTTCGCGTTTGACCGCGGCGGGGTCGACGATCCCGGCCGCCAGCGGGTCGCCGACTCGTGCGGACCGGCCCTCGGCGATGACGCCCGCGATCCCCTCGCGGTCGTGTCGCGAGCGGAGGTCGACGAGCGTGTCGATCGGGTCCGCGCCCGTGTTCTCCGCGAGGGTGCGCGGGAGGGCGTCGACGGCGTCCGCGAACGCCTCGATAGCGAGCTGTTTTCGCCCCTCGACGCCCGCGGACGCCCCGCGGACGTGCGAGGCGATGGCGATCTCCGTCGCGCCCGCACCGGGGACGACTCCGCCGGCGTCGAGTGCCGCGACGACGACGTCGACGGCGTCGTGCATCGCGCGCTCCAACTCGTCGACGACGTGGTCCGTGGAACCGCGGACGAGGAGCGTCACCGCACGCGAGGCGTCGCCGCCGCGGACGAACGCGAGGTCGTCGTCGCCGTACGTCTCCACGTCGATCGACTCGACGTGCCCGAGGTCGTCGGCCTCGATGTCGTCGAGCGTTCCGAGCCGCTTCGCGCCGGTGACGTCCGCGACGTCGCTCGCGTCCGCGGAGCTGACGCTCTCGAAGGCGACGATTCCGGCGTCCGCGAGGAACCCGGCGACGCGGTCGTCGATCGATTTCCGACAGAAGAGAACGTCGACGCCCGCCGCAGCAAGCGTCTCCGCGTAGCCGCGGAGCTCAGCGTCCTCCGCCTCGATCGCGGCGTTGAGTCCCTCCACCGAGGTGATGGAGTACTCGGCGTCGACGTCGCCCTGGCGAACCTCCAGTTTCGTATCGAGGATCGCGACGGTAGCGTCATCGACGCTCCGGGGCATGCCGTCGTGGGCGGGCTCCTCGTCGACGATCACGCCCTCGACGAGTTCGGTCGCCGAGGAGGCGGCCCCCGTCCGCGGGTGGACGTGGATACGGTCACGGTCGACGGTCGCCTCCCCGTCCGCCTCGTCGACGACGCGTTCGACCGCCTCGACGACCAGTGCGGCGAGGTCGCGAGCCGCCACGTCGCCGGTTCCCTTGCCGGTCATTGAGGACTCGGCGACCGCGGCGAGCAGGTCCGCGTCGAGGTCGTCGTCGACCAGCAGTTCGTCGATCGCCTCGTTCGCGAGTCGCGCCGCCTCGGCGTATCCCTCGACGATGACGGTCGGATGGACGTCGTCGTCGATGAGGTCCTCGGCGCGTGCGAGGAGTTCGCCGACGAGCACCGCCGCGGTGGTCGTTCCGTCCCCGACGACGTCCTCCTGTGACTCCGCGACCTCCACTATCATCTGTGCCGCGGGGTGGTCGATGTCCATCTCCTGGAGGATCGTCGCGCCGTCGTTCGTGATCACGACGTCGCCGGTGGAGTCGACCAGCATCTTGTCCATTCCTCGGGGACCGAGCGTGGTGCGTACCGCCTCGGCGACGGCCTTGCCGGCGGCCACGTTCGAGTCCTGCGCGGCCCGACCGCGCGTTCGGGTGCTGTCCTCCGAGAGAACGTACATGGGTTGTTGCATACGAGACGACATGCTCAATCGGAGAGATAGTTTGCGGTTCTATATATTTGTTCCGATCCGTATCGACGAAATCAGCCGAAAGCGAAGCGGTCACCAGTAAATCAAACCGCGGCACCGTATTCCGTTCGGGGTGATCGATCGCGTGTCTCGGACCGACAGGCACATGCGTGATGGACTGGACGAACGAGTCAATGCTGGGGTTGGAACACGACTTCCGGATCGTCGACGTGCACACCGCTCTCGACCCCGACGAGGCGTCCGTCGCCGCCCACGGACGTGACATCACCCCGGAGCGGTTGGAACGGGAGATGCACCAGGCGGGCGTCGTCCGCGCGATCGCGAGCCCCGGTCGGCGCGCGTCGGGGCGGAGCTACCTGCGCGCGAACAACGCCGTCGCGCGCCTCTCGGTGGACCGTCCGTTTCTCGCGTTCGCCCGACTCAACGGACCGCGCGATCCGCGTGACCACCCCCTCGCCAGGCTCCGGAACCTGCGTGCGGAGCGCGGCGACCACCACACGCGTCCCGACGACGTCGAACAGTACTCCTACGACGACCGGTACCACGGGTTCACCCTGGTGCCGCCGTACGACGGTCTCCCGAACGAGGACGTTCTCGAACGGCTGGAGACCGCGGACCTCCCCGTCCTCGTCCACGCAGGCAAGCGGTTTCCGCCGAGCATGGTCGAGCAGGAACTGCTCGTGTACGATTTCCCCGTCGTGCTCGCGAGCTTCGGCGGCTATCCGCTGGACGCGGAGCTGATGAATCGCACGCTCGACTTACTCGAGGAACACGACCGACTGTACGTCGACACGAGCGCCGTCCGGTACCGCGAGGTGTTGGAACGCGGCGTGTTGGAACATCCCGACCGGGTGCTGTTCGGCTCCGGTGCGCCCGACGTCCACCCGAACGTCGGCGTGATGGAGGTGCTGACCCTCGACGTCTCCGAGGACCTGATGCGGCGGGTGTTCACCAAGAACCCCTCCAGGCTCATCACCGGGCTCGCCGAGGGCGCTGACACCTGAACGCGCCGAGAGCCACATTCCGAACGCCCCCGACGCATCCCTCGTGTTCTCCGACTTCATCCCCCGACAACCCGACGATGAGCGCCCGCGGCTATCGACGCGACCCGGAGCGGCTCCGGTCGTCGGAATCCCTCCCGCGTGAGCCGCCGAACGACGTCGCGCGCGCGGTCGTCGTCGATCCCGACCGACCGGACGAACAGGGGGGCACGCTCGGGCGATCCGTCGTTCTCGGCGGAGTCGTCTTCGGCAGGACCGTCCCGACGGACACGACGACGTGGCGGAAGCGACCGGTACGCGGTGAGCCGATCGAAGAGCGCCTCGCCGTCGAACTCGCGACGGAGGGCGGGTTCGAGCCCGGGGCTGGCCTCGTAGCTCACGGAGAGGACGGGACGGTCCAGCTCCGCGTGGAGTCGGTGGAGGTCGACGACGTTGAACCACGCGGGAGCGATCCCCGCACACACCACGCGACGGACGTCCTCACGTCCGAGACCGTCGAAAAGGGCCAGTATCGCGTCCGTCGCGTCCGTCCCGCCGATCGTACAGGAGTCGAACGCCAACCCGTCGAGCGTGCCGTCGGTCCGGACGACCGCGCCGGCGACGTAGCTCGTCGATTCGGCGTCCGAAAAGGCGATCCCCAGCGTTCGACTCCCCGAGCGCACTACGTCTCCTCTGTTTTGATCTCCTGGAGGCGATCGAGCAGCTCGTCGTTCGACGCGCCGGGCTCGTACTCGACGGACCCGTGATGGGTCTCCTGAGCAGCGCGGACGCCGTCCTCGTCGTCGAAGTCCGCGTCGAGGTCCTGATTCTCCTGTTCGGATTCATCGTAGCTCCCGAAGCCCATAGTCGTCTGCGCATTAGGGATCGTGACGGATAAAGCTACGGACGAGTGCGTTTCTCACACCATTCGTTCTCACGGGACGATGATGTATCGTTCTTTCTCACGGGACGATGATGCCGGCCCTCCCCACGTTAGTCCCGTTCGGCGGGTGACTCCACCTTTTTCACCGGCGACGGCGTGAGGGACCATATGGAGCCGATCAACGTCACCGCGGACGCCGAGGCGTTCACCTGCAACGCGTACCTCGCCGACGGCGAGGCGACGACGCTCGTCGACGTCGGAACGATGCCGGGCGTCGAGGACGTCGTCGGCGACCACGTCGAGGAGCTGGACCGGGTCGTCCTGACGCACCAACACGGCGACCACGTCGCGGAGCTCGACGCCGTGCTCGACCGCTTCGACGCGACCCTGTTCGCGTACGCGGACCACCCCCGCCGAGACGTCGCGATCGAGGACGGCGACGAGATCCTCGTCGGCGACGAGTCGTGTGAGGTCGTGTACACGCCCGGCCACGCGCCCGATCACGTCTCGCTGCTCGGCGGGGAGCGACTGTACAGCGGGGACGTCGTCGTGTACAACGACGGCGCGTTCGAGGACGGCTCGTTCGGCCGTACCGACATGGCCGGACAGTCCCGCGAGCGAGTGATCGAGAGCCTTCACGAGATCCTCGACCGGCTCCCCGACGCCATCTCCGCGATGTACCCGGGCCACGGCGACGTGTATCGTGAGGCCGACGGCGGCGAGACGGTCCGTCAGGTCATCGAGCGCGCGACCGAACGCGCGGAGCGTCGGGAACCGAAGTACCCGGACGAGTGAGCCGCCTTGCGTGTCCGTCGGCCCGTTTGGCCCCGGATCGCCGGACGCGACGACAAGAACACCCTTAAGAGGGGCGACGGCGACCCCACGAACGGGAACAGCACAGCTGCAGATCCGACTCGCCGGGGCGCTCGCCCACGGCTTGGGAATGTAGCAGTGCACCGACGCCTCCGGCGTCGCGGCCGCTCGGACCGCCGACAGGCGGTTCGCTCGGGAGCCGCGTCGCGCGGAGTCGCGGTCACGTTTTGCGGTTGTGCCGTTCCAATTTCAGACAATGGCACGAATGCACACGCGCCGTCGCGGTTCGTCCGGTTCGGACAAGCCGGCGACGGACGAGAACCCGGAGTGGAGCGACGTCGACGCCGAGGACATCGAGTCCCGCGTCGTCGAACTTGCGGAACAGGGTCACGACCCCAGCGTCATCGGACTCAAACTCCGTGACGAGGGCGTCAAAGGGACCCCGATCCCGGACGTCAAACTGGCGACCGGAAAGAAGCTCACCGAGATCCTCGCGGAGAACGACGCCGACTCGGATCTCCCCGAGGACCTGCGGAACCTCATGGCCCGCGCGGTTCGCCTGCGCGAGCACATGGAGGAGAACGGACAGGACTACCAGAACAAGCGAGCGCTCCAGAACACGGAGTCGAAGATCCGCCGCCTCGTGAACTACTACCGCGGCGACGCGATCGACGAGGAGTTCACGTACACCTACGAGAACGCGGCCGAGCTGCTCGAAGCGTAGCGACCAGGACCCGCGACCGACAGGACACACGACCGATCGCCACGAGACGACCCACAAACGACCCACAAACGACCCGACCCGTGACCGAAACCGCCACCGCCACGCCCGCTCCCGACGCGCTCGCCAGCGTCGTCGCCGACGCGTCGTTCGTTCGACTCGTCGCGACCGACGACGGCGACGCGCTGGCAGCCGCGGGACTGCTCGCACGAGCGCTCCGGACCGTCGGAACCCCGTTCCAGGTCCGCGTCGCGCGCGATCCGGTCCCCGACGACGAGGCGGACGCAGTGACGGTGACGCTCGGCGCGTCGACGGGCGAACACGCCGTGCCCGGAACCGAGCGCCCGGCGAGCACGACCGCGTTCGCGGTCGCACGCGAGCTCGGGGATGACCCCGATCCGGTGCTCGCGCTGGCCGGCGTCGTCGCCGCGGGCTCGGTGCCCGGCACCGACGGCTCCGGCGATGCACTGGCGGCCGCCGAGCGGACGGAACGAGTCCGACGACGGCCCGGCGTCGCGATCCCGACAGCGGACCTCGCGGACGGCCTCTCGGCGTCGACGCTGATCCGTGCCCCGTACTCGGGCGACCCGGAAGCGGCGCGCGCCGCGCTCGCGGCACTCGACCTTCCGATGGAACTCGACGACGACGATCACCGGCGGCTCGCGTCGCTGGTCGCCGTCGACGTCGCCGCCGCCGAGTCGGCGAGCGAGCGGGCCGCCGCATCGGTGGAACGCGCGCTCCGGCCGTACGCCACGGACGACACCGCGGCGGCGTTCGAGACGGTCGGCGGCTACGCCGACGTCCTCGACGCGCTCGCACGCGAGCAGCCCGGAACGGGCGTCGCGCTCGCGCTCACCGACGAGCCGAGCGAGCCCGTTCGGACCGCGGCGCTGGACGTCTGGCGAACCCACGGGCTCGCCGTCCATCGCGCGCTCGATGTGGCGACGACCGGCCGATACGACGGCTGCGTCGTCGCTCGCGTCGACGCGCCCGAGAGCACGCTTCCGACGATCGCCCGGCTCGTCCGCGACTTCCGGTCGCCCGAGCCGGTCGCGATCGCCGTCGACGAGGCGGCGGGAGCGATCGCCGCCGCCGCGACCGAATCGGTCGGGCTCGGAGCCGCCTGCCGGGACGTCGCCGTCGAGTTCGACGGGGACGGCTGGGGCTCCGCGGCGCGCGGCGGCGTCAGCGTGGACGGCGGGACGACGGATGCGCTCGCAGCGCTCCGGGGGGCGCTATGAGCGGCGATCCCGACGCGATCGGGCCTGACGCCGGGCGCTTCGACGGGAAGACGTACCGGACGGCGACCGTCCGGACGACTCACGCCGACGCCGAACTCGTGGCCGCCGCGCTCGGACCCGACGACACCGACTCGATGGTGACTCGCGTCGACGGCGACGCGATCGAGTGTACCGTCGAGCGGGAGACGACGGGCGGGCTCCGATCGACGGTGGACGACTACGTCGTGAACCTGCAGGTCGCGGACCGCGTCATCGAACGGACACGAGCGTATCGCGACACGACCACGTCCCGCGGGGATCGGCTCCGCGCGGACGACGACGATCGGTCCCGAACGGATTCCGGGACCCGATCCGATACGAATCACGGGGATCGACCCCACACGGACGAATCCGACATCAACACATGAGCGAACGATCAGTATCCAAGAGTAGAGGAGAGAAGCGCTGGTACGACGTACTGGCACCGGAACAGTTCGACCGTGCGGTTCTCGGCGAGACGCTCGCCGAGGAGCCCGATCAGGTGATCGGCCGCACGATCACGACCACGCTCGGCGATCTCACCGGTGACTCCGGCGCGAACAACACGAAGCTCACCTTCAAGATCACCGACGTCGGCAGCGACACGGCGTACACCGAGTTCGTCAAGTACGAGCTGACGCGCGATTACCTGCGCTCGCTCGTCCGCCGCGGCGCGTCGAAGGTCGAGGCGTCGATCACCGTGCTGACGACGGACGACTACCGCATCCGCGTCCAGCCGGTCGCGCTGACGACGAAGAAGGCGGACCGCTCCCAGGAGAAGGCGATCCGCCGCGTCATGATCGATAAGGTCCACGCCGCCGCCGAGGACCGCACGTTCGAGGCGTTCGTCGACGCGATCGTCGACGGGAACCTCTCGTCGGCCATCTACGGCGAGGCGAAGACCATCTACCCGCTGCGCCGCGTCGAGGTCCAGAAGCTGACCCTCGAGGCGCGTCCCGCGGAGGTCGCCGCCGAGGAGGAGGCCGCCGTCGACGTCGACGCCGACGAAGTGGCCATCGACGAGTAGCCGAGACGAGCACCGACCGTCCGCTTTTTCACAGGCCCTCGAGCCGCCGGACCGTCTCGTGGACGCTCGCGGGAGTCGCGTACGGACCGCCCTGCACCCGATGCTCCGGGATCAGGATCGGGATCGGGTTCCCGCGGAGCGACCGACTCACGAGTTCGAGGTCGTCCGGGTCGTTGTCGTCGAGCGCGGCCAGTCGCGTCAACCGGCTCACCGACACCTCCTCGCCGTATCGGACCTCGCGAAGCGCCTCCAGCACCCCGCGTCGATCCGTCGGCACCGTCAGTCCGACGGCGACGTCGGCGAAATCGTCGGGCTCGCCGCGGAGGTACTCCCCGATCCGGTCGAGCAGCGCGTGGTCGTCGTCCGCGTCCTCGGGGACGCGCTCCGGGAACGACACCGCGATCACCCGTCCCCCGGCGAAGCCGACCTCGACGGCGAGGTCCAGTTCGTCGTACGCCCGTGCGAACACGCCTGACGTACCCATGCTCACCATGCTTCGACTGCGGTACGATGAGGGTTAAAAGGGACGACCCGCGTGAGCGCCCCGACCCCGCAAGCCTTATGAACAGATACGTACATTAGTGTACAGTAATGGACGATCCAGACGAGCTGGCCCCGGCGGTTCGGTCCATCCTGTCCGCGGCTCGGGAGCGGTCCGGGCGGCGCGGGGAGGCCGAGAGCGGAGTCGAGGCGGCCGAGAGCAAATCCGAAGTCGGCGACGACGCGGAGATCGGGGTCGACGACGGAGCGGAGCCCGAGTCGGTCGACGTCGACCCGCGCGATCTGACGGCCGCGTTCGACCGTGCGGAGTCCGACGGTCGCGTCCCGATCGTCGCCGAGGTGAAGCCGACGAGTCCGACGACGGAGGGGACCCGCGAGGACGACCCGGTCGAACTCGCCGAGGCGATGGTCGCGGGCGGTGCGGCCGCACTGAGCGTGCTCACCGAGCCGGCGCATTTCGGCGGAAGCGTGGACACGCTCGAACGCGTCCGGGAGGCGGTCGACGTCCCCGTCCTCCGAAAGGACTTCCTCCTCCGCGAGGAGCAGCTCGACGCCGTCGAGAGCGACGTCGTCCTGCTGATCGCACGGTTCGTGGGCGACGACCTCGCCGAGTTGCTCGCGGCCGCCCGCGACCGCGGCTTCCAGGTGCTCGTGGAGGTTCACGACCGCGAGGAGCTGGACCGCGCGATCGACGCCGGCGCGGACGTGATCGGCGTGAACAACCGCGACCTGTCGAAACTGCAGGTCGACCTCGGAACCTTCGAGTCGGTCGCGCCCCACGTCCCGGACGAGGTCACGCTGATCGCCGAAAGCGGCGTGTCGACGCCGGCCGACGTCCGCCGGATGCGCGCGGCGGGCGCGGACGCGCTGCTCGTCGGCTCGGCGATCATGGCCGGCGACGTCGAGGCGAACACGAGGGAGCTGACCCGAGCCGCCGACGATGAGGGACCGACGGACGAGACGCCCACGGACGACGCACCAACACGAGACACCACACCCACATGAGCGAAACCGAACCCACGACGACGGACACGACGACGCGACCGGGCCGGAAGCGCGGCCGCGAGGACGGGAAGTTCGGCCGCTACGGCGGCCAGTACGTCCCGGAGGCGCTGATGCCTGCGATCGAGGAGCTGACCGACGCCTACGAGCGCTACGTCCTCGCCAACGAGGACGGATTCATGGACGAGTTCCGCGAGCGGCTCGCCGACTTCGGCGGCCGTCCGACGCCGCTCCAGCGCGCGGACCGGCTCTCCGAGCGCTACGACCGCGACGTCTACCTCAAACGCGAGGACCTGCTCCACGGCGGCGCACACAAGCTGAACAACGCCCTCGGCCAGGTGCTGTTAGCGAAGTACATGGGCAAAGAGCGGATCATCGCGGAGACCGGGGCCGGACAGCACGGCACCGCGACCGCGATGGCGGCCGCCCACCTCGATATGCCCTGTACGATCTACATGGGCGAGCGCGACATCAACCGCCAGCGACCCAACGTGTTCCGGATGAAGCTCAACGGCTCGGACGTCAAGCCGGTTACCGCGGGCCGCGGCACGCTGAAGGAGGCCATCTCGGAGACGATGCGCGACTGGGCCGCCACGGTGGAGGACACCCACTACGTCATCGGATCGGTCGTCGGCCCGCACCCGTTCCCGGTGATGGTCCGGGACTTTCAGGCGGTCATCTCCGAGGAGGCCCGCGAGCAGTCGATCGAGAGATTCGGGCAGCTCCCGACCGACGTCGTCGCCTGCGCGGGCGGCGGCTCCAACACGATGGGGTCGTTCGCGGCGTTCGTCGACGACGAATCGGTGGCGCTCCACGCCGTCGAGGCCGGCGGCACCACGCTGGAGGTCGACGAGGAGGCGGGCGTCGCGCCGAACTCCGCGTCCCTCTATGCGGGCGAGGAGGGCGTCCTCCACGGCGCGCGCACGAAGCTACTCCAGGACTCACACGGCCAGATCATGGAGAGCCACTCGATCTCCTCCGGGCTCGACTACGCCGGCGTCGGTCCCGAGCTCGCGTACCTCGTCGACGAGGGGCGGGTGAGTCCGGTCGCCGTCGACGACGACGACGCACTGGAGGGGTTCCATCGCCTCTCCGCGACGGAGGGGATCATCCCCGCGCTGGAGTCCGCACACGCGTTCGGGTTCCTGGAGGAACACGCCGACGATCTCGGCGAGCGCGTGGTCGTGACGGTGTCGGGCCGCGGGGACAAGGACCTCGACGCCGCCATCGAGGAGACGGACGCGCGCGACATCGAGGAAGCGCCGGACATGTCGATGTTCACGGAGGGGATCTGAGATGACGTCGACCGGCAACTCGGACGCGATCGCCGAGGCGTTCGCCGACGGCCCCGCGTACATCCCGTACCTCGCGGTCGGCGACCCCGACTACGAGTCGTCGATCGCGTACGTCGAGGCGCTCGACCGCGGCGGCGCGGACGTCATCGAGCTCGGTTTGCCCTTCTCGGAGCCGATCGCGGAGGGACCGACCATTCAGGGCGCGGTCGTCCGCGCGCTGGAGGGAGGGATGACCCCGGACCGCTTCTTCGAGTTCGTCGAGGACGTCGACGTCGACGCACCGCTCGTCTGTATGACCTACTACAACCTGATCTACCAGTGGGGAGACAGCGACGGTCCCCGGTCGTTCGTCGAGCGCGCCGCCGAGGTCGGGCTGGAAGGGTTCGTCGTCCCCGATCTGCCCGCCGAAGAGGCCGACCCCCTGCGCGAGGCGTGCGACGAGTTCGGGCTCGATCTCGTGTTCATCGTCGCGCCGACGACGGAGGGGGACCGCCTCGATCGGATCATGAGCCGCGTGTCCGGATACGTGTACGTGCAGGCGCGCCTCGGCACGACCGGCGCGAAGTCGGACGTCTCCGACCAGACGACGACGAGTCTCGATCGACTCCGCGAGTACGACGTGCCCAAGGCGGTCGGATTCGGGATCTCGACGGGCGAGCACGCCGAGCGCATCGTGTCGGCCGGAGCGGACGGGATCATCGTCGGCTCGGCGCTCGTCGACATCGTGGCCGACGGCGTCGACGAGGGGCGATCGGCGGCCGACGTCGCCGACGACCTCGAAGCGCTCTCGCGCGAGTTGAAGGCGGGGGCCGAGCGCGGGTACGCGACCCGGGCGAGCGCCGGCGACGCCCGGTAGCTCACTCCCGGAGCGACCGGTCACCGCCGGTCCGAGTCAATACGTCCCCGAACGAAACCCACTTACCGTTGATTGCCACACTCTCACACAACGAGCCATTCCACATGACAGCAGGACTCGCCGCACGACTCGACCGCATCTCCACGAACGACCGCTACCTCATCGTCCCGATGGACCACGGGATCACGATGGGTGCCGTGAAGGGACTCGTCGACATCGAGTCGACCATCGACGGCGTCACGAACGGCGGTGCCGACGCCGTCCTCACGCAGAAAGGGGTCGCGCCTCGCGTTCACGACAACAAGAACGGCGCGGGCTACATCGTCCACGTCAACGCCTCGACGACGATCGGACCGGACGAGAACGACAAACGCGTCACCGCCACCGCGGAGGAGGCGATCCGGGCGGGCGCTGACGCCGTCTCCTTCCACATCAACGTCGGCTCCGATCACGAGCCCGACCAGATCGAGGAGCTCGCGGAGCTGACCGACGACGCGACGCGACTCGGGCTCCCGGTCCTCGCGATGGCGTACGCGCGCGGCCCGGGCGTCGACTCCACGGACCCCGAATCGCTCGGTCACGCCGTCCGACTCGCCGAGGAGCTCGGTGCGGACGTCGTGAAGACGGGGTACTCCGGCGACGGCGACTCCTTTACGCGCGTCACCGAGTCGACCCGGCTCCCGGTCGTCATCGCCGGCGGCTCGAAGGGAACCGACCGCGAGACCGTCGAGATGGTCCGCGGCGCGATGGACGGCGGCGCGGCCGGCGTCTCGATGGGGCGATCGATCTTCCAGCACGACGACCCCGAGGGGATCGCGAGCGCCGTCTCCGCCATCGTCCACGACGACGCCGACGTCGATTCGGCGCTCCGCGCCGGCGGGTTCCTTGAGGCGTAACGCGTTTCTCGTCGGCTCGGACCGCGTTTCTCGTCGGCTCGGACCGTCCGACGTCGCCGACGTGTAGGGTAGGGTAGTTCACATCCGTCCGTCGAGATGGCTCCCGACCAGCGCAGCCTCGGCCTTCCGGAGGTGTTCGCCGGCGGCGCTCGTCGAAAGGCCCAGCTCGGCGGCGACCGCCGCGACTGACCCCTCCCGCGGCACCTCGTAGTACCCGACGCGGTCGGCCGCGCGCAGCGCCTCGCGCTGTCGTTTCGTGAGGGCCCCGCGACGGTCCGGCGGCCCCATCCCGGTGACCGTCCGTAATTCGACGTCGTAGCCGTCGGGAAGCGCGGACAGCGCCGCGTCGACGTCGGCGGTGCGCCCGAGGAACCGCACCGTCACGCGCCGGTCCGGAAGGTAGGTGACCGGCGGCACCGCGATCAGGTCGGTGTCGGAGAACGGGTCGACGAACGCCCGATGGCTCGGGGTTGCAGCCTCGCGGACGTATAAATAAAGCTCGCCCGGATCGCCGTCGACGAGCTCGTATTCGTCGATCGTGTCCGTGCCGTGGAGGGCGGCCTCGTACGGCTCCCTCGCGGCGAGGACGCGAAAGAGGACCGCCACCGACGTCGGGTCGGCCGTGTTCCACTGGAGCATCTCGCTCCGATGGACCGCCGGATGTTCGTCGATGAGCGCGTGCATGGGGTGCTGGTCCGTAGACGGGATCGTGATCGTCAACGTGAACGACCGCATGGTCCCGCCTACGAACCGACTATATAAATAGCCGGACGCATCCGGCCAAACGGCGATTCCACGTCTCCCCGTACGATCCGTCATGAGGGACGATTCGCCATGAGACGGGACACGCGGGCGTCGACGGTCGACCGGTCGGGGGTCCCGCTTCTCGGGAGCGTTCATCGGATCGCGCACGACCCCCTCGAGTTCCTCGGGGAGGCGCGCGAGTACGGGGACCTGATGGGCTATCGCGTCCTCCGCGATCGCGCCCACGTCGTCGTTCACCCCGACGCGGTTCGAACGGTGCTCGTCGACCGCGACGACGCCTTCCGCAAGGGGTCGATGATCCGCCGACAGACCGGAACGCTGCTCGGGAAGGGGATCTTCCTCGCCGAGGGCGACGACTGGCGAGGTCAGCGGACGACGATGCAGCCCGCCTTCTACCGCGAGCAGGTGGCCGCCTACGGCGACGTCATGGTCGACCACGCCGCGTCGACGGCGGCCGGCTGGGAGGACGGCGAGGTCGTCGACGTCGCGGCCGCAGCGCGGGACCTCACCCTGGGCGTGCTCGTGGAGGCCCTGTTCGGGTTGTCGCCCGGCGAGGACCGCGAGCTCGTCGCCCGCGCGGCGGAGGCGATCGCGACTCGATTCGACTCCCGCCGGGTCGCCTCCTTTCTCCCCGACTGGCTCCCGACGCCGACGAACGTGCGCTACCGTCGGGCGATGGGTGACCTCCGGGCGCGGCTGGACGAGATCATCGCGGAGCGTCGCGCGGCGGTCGAGGCCGGCGAACTCCCCGGAACCGACCTCCTCTCCATCCTCGTGACCGCGACCGACGAGGGAGGGATGGACGACGACACGCTCCGGGACAACCTCGTCACCTTCCTGTTCGCCGGCCACGAGACCTCCGCGATCGCCCTCGCGTGCGCGCTCCACGCTCTGGCGACGCATCCCGACGAGCAGGCGACGGCGGCCGATCGCGTTGCGGCGTTCGGCGATCCGGCCGCCGATCCCGCGGCCGCGAGCGAACGCGACGCCCTCGAGGCGATCGACCGCGTCATCGACGAGGCGCTCCGGCTGTACCCGCCCGTTTACATCTTCTTTCGCGAGCCGGTCGAGGACGTCGAGATACGCGGCCACCGGATTCCCGCCGGGAGCACGCTCTCGCTGTCGCCCTGGACGTGCCAGCGCGACCCGCGCTGGTGGGACGAGCCCGACGCGTTCCGCCCCGGGCGCTGGGTCGGTGGGTCGGACCGCCCCGAGTACGCGTACTTCCCGTTCGGGGGCGGACCGCGCGCCTGCATCGGAGCTCGATTCGCGCGGCTGGAGCTTCGACTCGTCCTGGCAACCCTGCTCTCGCGGTATCGGTTCGAACCCGTGACCGGGGAGCTCTCGTTCGCGCCGAGCGCGAACCTCCGGCCCGACGGGTCGGTGCGGCTGCGCGTTCACGGGCGGTAGGTGAGCGATCGCGGCGAGTGGCGGCCGGCGAACTCGGTCCCTGCGGCTTTCGCAGTTTTCAAGCCGCGTCGCCGCAACCGTCGGGTAATGACACGCACGGTCTGGATCAAAGCCGACGCGAGCGTCGGCGACTGGGAGACGCGGAAGCGACGGGTCACGACGGCGATCGAGGCCGGAGCCGACTGGGTACTCGTCGACGAGGGCGACGTCGGACGGGTCCGCGAACTGGGAGACGTGAACGTCGCCGCGTTCCGCTCGGAGGCGGACGTCGTCGACGGCGACGGCGAGGACGCCGAGGCGGACGCCTACTTCGTCGGCAAGGACGGCGAGGGGGACGGTACGATCGACATGCCGGACGACCTGTCCGGCTCCGCGGACCTCACCACGCTCCGCCGACGCGACGACCGCGCACAGGGCGCGTACGTCCGCGTGCTCGGGACGGAGTACGAGGCGTTCGCGGAGGCGGCCGCGGAGGACGCCGACTACACCGTGATCGTCGGCGAGGACTGGTCGATCATCCCCTTGGAGAACCTCATCGCGCGCGTCGGCGACGAGACGCACCTGATCGCGGGTGCGACGACGGCGGCGGAGGCCCGGACGGCGTTCGAAACGCTGGAGATCGGCGCGGACGGCGTGCTGCTCGACGCCGACGACCCCGACGAGATCCGCGGTGCGGTCGACGCGCGCGACGCCGCCGACCGGGAGACGCTCGATCTCCGCCACGCGGAGGTAACGGCGGTCGAACGGACCGGGATGGCCGACCGCGTCTGTATCGACACCGGCTCGCTGATGGACGACGACGAGGGGATGCTCGTCGGATCGATGTCGCGCGGGCTCTTTTTCGTCCACGCCGAGACCGCCGAGTCGCCGTACGTCGAGTCGCGGCCGTTCCGCGTGAACGCGGGCGCGGTTCACGCGTACGTCCGCAACGCCGAGGGCGGGACGAACTACCTCGCGGAGCTGTCGAGCGGCGACGAGGTGCAGATCGTCGACACCGCGGGACACACCCGCGAGGCGATCGTCGGTCGCGTGAAGATCGAGAAGCGCCCGATGTTCCGGCTCCAGGCCGAGGTGGAGACGGACGACGGGATCGACCGCATCGAGACGCTCATCCAGAACGCCGAGACGGTGAAGGTCGCGACCAGCGAGGGACGCACCGCCGTCACCGACCTCAACGTCGGCGACGAGGTGCTCGTCTACTACGAGGACGTGGCGCGACACTTCGGCGAGGCCGTCGAGGAGAGCATCATCGAGAAGTGAGACGACCCGGCGCGTCGTGACGTCGACGCGGACGTCGACGCCGTCCGCTTACCGTTTCCCGCCCGCTTATCGCTCCTCACCCGCTTATCGCTCCTCACCCGCTTACCGCTCCTCACCCGCTTACCGCTCCTCACCCGCTTACCGCTCATCGCCCGCTTACCGCTCATCGCCCGCTTACCGCTCATCGCCCGCTTACCACTCCTCGCCGCTCGCGAGGTCGACCGCGGAGTCGAGCTTCGAGGAGGGACACAGGTCCTCCAACACGCAGTCGGAACAGTCCGGGTTGATCGCGGTACACGTCGCGCGGCCGTGGTCGATGAACAGGTGGGTGTACTGCTGCCAGTCGTCCTCGGGGACGATATCGAGAAGGTCCGTCTCGATCGCCTTCGGGCGCGTCTCCTCGGTGATCCCGAGTCGGCGCGAGATGCGCTGGACGTGCGTGTCGACGACGATCCCCTCTACGACGTCGTGTCCGTGCTGGAGGACGACGTTCGCGGTCTTTCGGCCGACTCCCGCCAGATCGGTGAGTTCGGACATCGTGTCCGGGACGTCGCCGTCGTGTTTCTCGGCGATGTCGGCACACGCCGAGCGGATGTACGTCGCCTTGTTGTTGTAGTAGGTGATGGAGTTTATCGCCTCCGCGAGCTCCTCCTGTGGTGCGTTCGCGTACTCCTCGGGCGTGCGATACGTCTCGAACAGCTCCGCACAGACCGAGTTCACGCGCTCGTCGGTGCACTGCGCCGAGAGGATCACGGCGATCAGCAGTTCGAGGCGGTTCGAGTAGTTCAGCGAGATCGTCGAATCGGGGTACTCCTCGTACAGTCGGTCGAGGACCTCGGCGACCTGTGCCTCCCGGTCGGCGTGCGGCGTTCCCATGTGCGGAACTGCGCGTCGCCCGCATTGAACGGTTCGGAACCGTTCGGCCGACGACGGAGGAACCGCCCGGCCGACGACGGAGGAACCGCCCGGCCGACGACGGAGGAACCGCCCGGCCGACGACGGGAGACGACCGACGACGCACGTCTGACGGCCGGGACAAAGGCACAAAGTTCACGTCACCGCGCCTGTGAGTTGTGGAGGATGGAACGACGAGGGCAGATAGGACTGCTGGAGGCGCTACTTCTCGACGTCGTCCGTCTCCACGAAACGTGGATGGAGCTCGTCTTCCCGAGACAGCTCGATCCGAGCACGGTGTTGGGGAAATGGCGGCCGGAGACGACGCCAGAAACGATCGCGTACTACCTGTGGGCCGCACTCGGGGCCCCGCTAGTGGCAGTCACGTATCCGCTTTTGCTCGTCGGATTCGCCACCCGTTTTTACGCCGCGAAGCTCGACTCCGCGGTCGCGCGCTTCGGCGTCGTCGGCGCAGTGCTCGTCGCGACCGTTCTGTGGGGCTCGCTCACCCTGGTGACGCACCTGCAACTCCCGTTCGACGACGTGATCGCGGTCGGCGCTGCAAGCGTCGTGGCGATCGTCTCCGCGGCGCTCGCGGCGGGCTTCTCGAAGGTCGGTGGGCGCTTCGTGAGCGTCCTGTTCGCGTACCCGTTCGCGATGACCGCGATCTTCCTCCCGCCGGTCGTCGCCGCGCTGGTGACCCCGTCGCTCGAACAGCTCATCCTCCCGCCGAGCTACGATCTCGCCCGCTGGATCCTCGACACGTTCCTCGCCGTCGGAGGGATCAACGACACGCTCCGCGGCGCGTTCGATCTGGAGACGTTCGGCGAGCAGTGGGGACTGCCCGGGCTGGGGTACGTGCTGATGTGGGTCGGCATCTCCGTCCCGCTCGGCTGGTTCCTCGGCGTACTCGTGGCGCTGGCGGACCTCGTCCGTCCGAAACCCGACGACTAGGGACCGGTCCCGGCCCGTCCCGTTCTCGCTCGGGAAACACCTTGCAGACGCCGTCGGACCACGTCGTCGACGCAGTCGAGCGGCGTCGGTCGGGAGAGTTATGCCGACGGCGACCGACGGCGGAGACGTGCAGAAGACGGTACTCATCACCGGCTGTTCGTCCGGTATCGGCCGCGCCGCCGCCCGCGCGTTCAACGACGAAGGGTGGACGGTGTACGCCACCGCCCGCAATCCGGCGGACATCCAGACGCTCGGCGAGCAGGGCTGTGAGCTGGCGACGCTCGACGTCACCGATCCCGACGACGTCGATCGAGTCGTCGACCGGATCCTCGACGAGGAGGGCGCGATCGACGCTCTCGTCAACAACGCCGGGTACGGCCAGTTCGGCCCGATGGAGGACGTGACGACCGATCGAGTCCACGAGCAGTTCGACGTCAACGTGTACGGCCCTCATCGCCTTATCAGGGCGGTTCTCCCGGGGATGCGCCGCGAGCGCGACGGAACGATCATCAACGTCTCGTCCGTCGCCGGACGGGTGTCGTTCCCCGGCGGCGGCGTCTACTGTGGCTCGAAGTTCGCGATCGAGGCGATGTCCGACGCGCTCCGCAACGAGGTCCGGGAGTTCGGGATCGACGTGGTCGTCGTCCAGCCGGGACCGGTGAAAACGAACTTCTCGACGCGGGCGGAGCGGGCGACGGATCCCGGGGAGGTGGACGGGATCGAGCGGTCCGGCGCGTACGACGACTTCTACGCGCTGTTCGAGGACACGCAGACGGTCGGCGGTGACGGTCCCGGATCCGTCGAACCGGAGCTGGTCGCCGAGGAGATCCTCAACGCGGCGAGCGCGACGAAACCGCCCGCCCGCGTGCAGCCGGGAACGGTCGCCCGGGTCGGCGTGCTCGCGCGGTTCCTCCCGGACTCGGTTCGCGACGCGCTGTTCGACGCCGTCGGGAAGTTCATCCGCTGAGGGTCCGGTCCGGATCGACCGCGAACGGACTCTCTCCCTCCCGCCAGTCCCACCCGGGGAGGCGCGTCTGGAACCCGGCGGCGAGCGCCGCGTCGAGGTCGTCGGCACCCGCCGTCCCGGCTCCCTCGGCGGTCGCGTCGCCGTCGACGTGGACGTCCGCGACGTGAAAGGTCGCCTGTGCGAGCAGCGAGAGGGGCTGTCCCCCCGCGATCGTCGCGGCGAGCTCGCGGCCGAGGACCTCGTCGACGACGAACCCGGGGTAGTCGTTCTCGACGTCGAGCTCACGGAGCAGACGAGCGTATCCGGCCACGTTGACGGCGACCTCGCCGTCCGCGAAGACGACATCGACCTCCCGGCGATACGTCTCCGCGTCGACGGCGTCGACCTCCGTGTCGAACAGGTCTCCGAGCCGAGACCGGGTGTCGTTGAGGATCGGGACGACGACGGCGGCTCGGTCGCGGACCCATCCGTGTTCCTCGGCGACGACGTCGGGGGTGACGTGCATGCGGCCGAGTTGGGAGCGCCGAGGCTTGCGTTTTGCGAAGGCTTTTATAACAACCGGGGATTACGTTCATCCAAGCGGGTTTTCGCTGGCTGTTCCCGCACGGCATCAACTACGGACAGTACTTCCACTATGCCTACTCCGTCACGGTCGACCGTTCGACGACGAGTCCCGGATCGTCACGCGAATCGGCGCTTCGCCGTCGACGTCGGCATCCACGGCCCGCAGTGAGATATGAGTCAAGTCGATAAGCAACTCGAGAATCTGAAAGACGAGATCGAACAGGAGATCCCGAACGACATCACGGTTACGGACGTCAAGTACGAGGGTCCGGAGCTGGTCGTATACACCCGCGATCCCAAGCGGTTCGCCGGCGACGGCGACCTGATCCGGCGGCTCGCGTCCAAGCTCCGGAAACGGATCACGATCCGCCCGGACCCGGCCTCGCTGTCCCCGCCGAACCAGGCGGAAGCGCAGGTTCGGTCCGTGATCCCCGAGGAGGCGGGCGTGACCGACCTCGACTTCCACGAGGACACCGGCGAGGTCGTCATCGAGGCCCAGAAGCCGGGGATGGTGATCGGCCGACGCGGCTCAACGCTCCGGGAGATCACGAAGAAAGTCGGATGGACCCCGGAGGTCGTGCGGACGCCGCCGATCGAGTCGTCGACCGTCTCGAACGTCCGGAGCTTCCTGAAAAACGAGCGCGAGGAGCGCCGCGATATCCTCGAACGCGTCGGTCGTCAGATCCACCGCGAGGAGATGTCCGACGACGAGTGGGTCCGGATCACGACGCTCGGCTGCTGTCGCGAGGTCGGACGCGCCGCGTTCATCCTCTCGACGCCGGAAACTCGGATCCTCATCGACTGCGGGGACAAGCCCGGAGCCGAAGGAGAGGTGCCGTACCTCCAAGTCCCCGAAGCGCTCGGCGCGGGCGCGGCCACGCTCGACGCCGTCGTGTTGACCCACGCCCACCTCGATCACTCCGCGCTCCTGCCGCTCATCTTCAAGTACGGCTACGACGGGCCGGTGTACACGACCGAGCCGAGCCGCGACCTGATGGGACTGCTCACGCTCGATTACCTCGACGTCGCCGCCAAGGAGGGGCGGACGCCACCGTACGAGTCCGCACAGGTCCGGGAGACGATCAAACACACGATCCCGCTGGAGTACGGCGACGTGACGGACATCGCGCCGGACATCAAGCTCACCTTCCACAACGCGGGGCATATCCTCGGTAGCGCGGTGACGCATTTCCACATCGGCGACGGCCTCTACAACGTCGCCTTCTCCGGCGACATTCACTACGAGGACACGCGGCTGTTCAACGGCGCAGTCAACGACTTCCCGCGCGTCGAGACGCTCGTGTTGGAGTCCACGTACGGCGGCCGAAACGACTACCAGACCGACCAGGACGACTCCGAGGAGGCGCTCAAACGCGTCATCAACGAGACGTACGAGCAGGGCGGCAAGGTCCTCATACCCGCGTTCGCGGTCGGCCGCTCACAGGAGATCATGCTCGTGTTGGAGGAGGCGATGCGAAACGGCGACATCCCGTCGATGCCCGTCCACCTCGACGGGATGATATGGGAGGCGACGGCGATCCACACGACGTACCCCGAGTACCTTCGTGACGACCTGCAAGAGCGGATCTTCCACGAGGACGAGAACCCGTTCCTCGCCGACGAGTTCAACCACATCGACGCCGGCGAGGACGAACGGCAGGAGGTCGCCGACGGCGACCAGTGTATCGTCCTCTCGACGTCCGGGATGATCGAGGGCGGCCCGATCATGTCGTGGCTCCGTCACATCGGCCCCGACCCGAAGTCGAACCTCGTGTTCGTCGGCTACCAGGCACAGGGGACGCTCGGTCGTCGGATCCAGAACGGGTGGGACGAGATCCCGATCTCCGACTGGGGCAACGGCGGCCGCGGCGACACCCTCCAGCTTGAGATGGGCACGGAGACCGTCGACGGCTTCTCCGGTCACGCCGACCGACAGGGGCTCGAGAACTTCGTGAAGACGATGAACCCCCGCCCCGAGAAGGTGCTGTGTGTCCACGGCGACGAACGCTCCGTCCAGGACCTCTCGTCCGCGCTGTACCACGACTACAACATGCGGACGTTCGCCCCGAAGAACCTGGAGACGTTCCGGTTTAAATAAGCACGGCCGCGTGACCTTTTAAGCGCCGTCGCCGGGATAGCCGTGTATGCGCATCGCGCTCATCGCACACGACGAGTTGAAAGACGAGATGGTCGAGTTCGTGGAGACGTACGCCGACGTCCTCGAGGAGTGTGAGCTGATCACGACCGGGACGACGGGAACGCGTATCGCCGACGAGACGGGACTGACGGTGAACCGGCAGTCGTCGGGACCGCTCGGCGGTGACCTCCAGATCGGCGCGATGATCGCGAACGACCGAATACACGGCGTTGTGTTCCTGCGTGATCCCCTGACTGCACAGCCGCACGAACCGGACATCTCCGCGCTGTTGCGCGTCTGTGACGTGAAGGACGTCCCGCTGGCGACGAACGAGGCGTCCGCGGAGCTGCTCGTCGAGGGCCTTCTCGTGGAGAGGCTCCTCGACGACGAGTGAACGAACGAGGCGTGCGCGCATCGCTCCCGCGTGAACGTCGCGTTGCCGCCGCGTATCAGAACGGAGAACCCGCCCGCCGGAGTTATGTTACCGACCCGCCTCGGTCGAGTCGATGACGCAGTCGTCGCGGGGGCGCTGGATCGCGATCGGCCTCGCCGGAGTCCTGCTGATGGCAGGAGTCGTAAGCGGCGTTGCGGTCGCGAGCGACCCGGCCACCGTCGCCGGAAGCGACCCGGGCGACGAGGGCGACGGAGCGACGGTCGAGCCGATCACGCAGTGTTTCGCGGGCGAGGGGTATCCGCTCGTGATCGGCGACCCACCGGCCACGATCGATTCGGTCGTCCATCTCTCCGTGGTGACCGATCCCGACAACGGCGGCGAGTTCGGCGTCGAACTGGCCGGCACGCTCGGCGACGACCGGATCGTGACGCTCGCCGCGGGCGTCCGGCTGAGCCGAGCGGGACTGGTCGCGACCGGCGTGAACCCGTTCGCCGCGTTCGACCTCCTGTACACCTACGAACTCCGGCTTCCGATGTTCGACGGCGCGATCGACGAGTCGAGCTACGCCGAGGACCGCCCGCCGGTGTCGGCGGCGGCCGGGACAGTCCCGTGTTGAGCGGCGTCAGGCCGCCGTCGGCCGCGCGGTGACGGTCACCGCCGGAGCGACCCACACCGCCCCGAAGACACTTCCCCGAAGACACTTGGTCGTGGCTCCGACACCGAGGATCGTGTACCGACGTCGTTTGCTCGGTCTCCTCGGCGGGACTTTCCCCGTCGTGTCCGGTTGTATCGGGCCGACCGGAGACCGAACCGAGGCGGTGCTCGTCGTGGAGAGCCGATACGACGCCGAACGAACCTTCGTCGTCCGGTTCGAGGAGGGAGACATCGTCTCCTTTCAGGAACGGGTGACGCTCGATCCGGACGAGAGCGTTCGGGTCGAGGACGACCTCTTTCGTGGAGCCGACCGCGCGGACGTGTTCGTCGAGGTGTTGGTCGGCACCGAACAGGAGACGGTCCACGAGACCGCCGTCGAGGCCGGCAGAGACGAGTACCGTCTCCTCGTGGGACCGGACGGGATCGACGTGGTCAATGGCGACCCGTGAGGGCGGCCGACTCAGTCCATCGCGGGATCGACGAACTCGCCGTCGATCTCGTCGATCCCGACGCGGTCACACAGATCGTATAGGGGACACGCCTCGGGTCCGTCGAGGCAGGCCGGCTTCCGGGCAGTGCAGTACTCGCGACCGAACTGGATCATCGCGGTGTGGCCGAAGCCGCACTTCTCCGGCGGAACCGCGGCCTCGATCGCCTCGCGGACCGTCTCGTGGTCGGCGTCGGCCGGCGCGAGACCCATCCGCCGGGCGATCCGATGGACGTGGGTGTCGACGGGAAAGACGCCGCCGCGGCCGCCGGCGAACAGCAGGACGCAGTCGGCGGTCTTCGGCCCGACGCCGTCGACCGACAGCAGCGTCTCGCGCACCTCGATCGGGTCCGACTCGGTGACGTAACCGTCGAACGCGCTCGTCGAACCGAACTCGTCGAGCGCCCACTCGGCGGCGTTCCCGATCACCTCTGACTTCCGGTTGTACAGGCCGGCCGAGGCGATCGTCTCCGCCAGTTCGTCGCGGTCGGCGTCGGCGAGCGACTCGGCGAGCCCCGCGGCGGGTCCGTAACGCGCCATCAGCGAGTCGTGTGCGGGCTGGCTCGCCGTATCCGAGGTGTTCTGTGAGAGGATCGTCCGGACGAGACATTCGAAGCCGTCCTGTCCGCCGTACGCCTTCTGCCAGTACGTCTCGCCGAGCCGATCGACCACCGCCTCCGCGCGGGTGTCGCTCTCGCCGGGGGCGAACTCGTCGAACTCGCCGCCGCCGTCCGTGCCGCCGCTGATGTTCTCCGCGGGCTCGTCGGCCATACGATCGGTTGGAACCGCAGCGTACAAAGATGATCGGCGGGCCGCGATCGACCGGAAACGTGTGGGACACGTCCTCGCTCGGAGGACCGTAACGCACGATTTATAACTGCGGCAGCGGAATGGGGTCACACGACTATGCCGAGTTCCAATGGGCCCCAGAAGGCGACCCGCGACAAGCTGTCCAACAAGCCACGAGACCGCGGTACGTCGCCGCCGCAGCGTGCGATCCAGGAGTTCGACGAGGGGACGCAGGTCCACCTCAAGATCGACCCGAGCGTGCAGGACGGTCGGTTCCACCCCCGTTTCGACGGCCGGACCGGTACCGTTGTCGGGAAACAGGGGGCGGCGTTCAAAGTAGAGATCGGTGACGGCGGCAAGACGAAGACGCTCATCGTCCGTGCCGCTCACATGAGCGCACAGCAGAACTGAGATGACGATATTCAAGGAAAAAATCGACGAGGAGTACATAACGACCTCCGAGGCGAAGGAGGTCCTCGTCGAGATCGAGGACGCGCGTGCGGCCGACGAGGAGCGCGAGTTGCGCTACGAACTGGCCCGCGCCATCGAACACGTCAACCGCTTCGCATTCCTCGACGCCGAGGAGTCGCGAGAGCTGGTCGAGGAGCTCGCCGAGTTCGACCAGATAGACGTACCGACCGCGATCAAGATCACGGACTTGCTTCCGGAGGACCGCACGGAGCTCCGGGCCGTCTTCGCCCAGGAACGGTACTCGCTGTCCGGCGACGAGCTCGACGACGTGTTGAACGTCGTCGCCAAATACGCCTGACGACGCCGAACCGTCGCCGGATCGACGGCGACGTGGCGTCTCGGCGACGGCGTGTCGGCACTGTTCGCGGCATCGGTTTTTAACCGTCGAGACGCGTACACGAGAGTATGAGCGATAACGAGGCCGACGCGACCGCGGAGGGGCCCGACGACGTGGACGAGTCGGGTTCGACCGACGACTCGGCGGCCGCCGGTGACGAGCGGTCCTCGGTCGTCTTACTCGACGTGCTCCCGAACGGGCGACCGGACGACGATCGGCCGAACTACCAGAAGTCCCCGATCGCGTACGGGCTCGAAACCGACTCGTTTCTCCTGTACGAACTCGCGCTCTCCGACGAGGCTGACCTCGCCGTGAGCGACCGGATCCCGCTCGACGACAACGACGACGTGACCCGGTACCGGGCGGTCGAGTTCGACGACCTTACCCGGAACGCGGCCGCCGAGATCGAGTACGCGGTCAGCGATATCGTCGACGCCGAGGAGCGGCGCTTCGTCGACTTCTATAACGAGGCGGGGCCGATGACCCTTCGGCTCCACCAGCTCAACCTCCTGCCGGGGATCGGCAAGAAGCTCCGGAACAACGTTCTCGACGAGCGCAAGCGGGGCCCCTTCGAGAGCTTCGAGGCCCTCTCCGACCGCGTCTCCGGACTCCATCGTCCACGCGAGGTGATAGTCGAGCGGATCGTCGAGGAGATCCGCGAGGACGACCTGAAGTACCAGACGTTCGTCGACCGCAACGCCTAGGTCGCTGCCAGTTACGGGAGATCGACTTCGAGCCGGAGCGTCGCGGCCGCACCGTCGGCGAGCGCAGCGACGAGGTCACGGTCGAGATCGACCGCGGCCGCATCGGCGTCGACGAGGATCGTCCGCTCGTCGTCGGTGTACTCGCTGGTGCGGCCGACCATCGTCCGATCGTCGAGGAGCGTCAGGTCGGGATCGCCACGGCCGGCGATCGTCGCCTCGTGGGTCCCGTCAGTCCCCTCGACGACGATCGTCGCCGTGATCGTCGCGTCCGCGTTCCGGCACGCCGCCTTGAACGCCGGATCGAACTCGCGGGGCGTCCGGTCGGCGTCGACCGCGAGAATGCAGTCGCCGGCCGGCGTGAGCCAGTCGTCGGTCGTGAACTCGAACGTGCTCGCGTGCTCGGCCGTGACGTTCTCGTGGCCCCGCGCGTGAACCGTCTCGACGAGCGTGTCGACGGTGTCGACGTCGGAATCGTCGGTCATACCCGTCGGTCCGCGACGGCGAGTCAAATCGCTGGCGTTCGGCGATCGCGGCTCAGCCGCTGGCGTTCGGCGGGGCGCTCACAGGAACGTCGTGTCGTCGGCTACCAGCCGCTCGACGATCCGGTCGATCTCCGCTTGGACGCGCTCCAGTTCGTCGATCGTGGTCCCGTTGTAGGCCCGCTTGCTCGTGTCCGTGTGTTCGGGGACGATCCCGTGGGCTCGCACGGAGAGCTCCGCGAGCCGCCTGGCGTCCGCCGTCTCCCGCCATTCCGGGAGTCGGAGTTCGGAGACGACCGCCTTCGAGAGGCTGGCTTTCCCGTCCGACGCGATCGCGGTCAGGGACCGCTGGTAGACCGCGGAGTTCAACAGCGCACAGAGGAAGTGCGCCTCCCGCTCGTCGTCCGTCGCGATGAACATGAAGTGGTCGCCGGGCACGACCTGCTTCGTGCCGAGGTCCTCGTCGTCGACGGTCGATACGACCGCGAAGTGCGGTTTGAACCCGAGCCGGCACCACACGACCTTGTAGTCGGCCCACGTGTACTCACCGAGCCCGAACACGTTGTAGAACGGCCCCTGTTGGAGCCACGACGACGACCGAGCCGCGAGCGCCTCTCGGCGATCGGAGAGGTACTCGTACGTGTTCGGGAATCCGGCCCGCAGCTCGGCCTCGTTGTCCTCGTCGACCTTCCGGATCGGAACGAGCCGAAGCTCGTGACCGAACAGGCCGTACTTCACGACGTGTCGCGATTTGATGTACGGATATACGAGGTCCGGCTCCAGCTCCGAGAGCGTCTCGCGGTCGATCGAGAACACGTCCTGTGCGTCGTCTTTCACGCCGTGTCGCACGTCGTGGTCACACGCGCCGAGCGCGGCGCGCTCCGCGTCCCGTCTGACCCACGTGGAGGCGTCGTCGTCCGGATCGAGCGGCAGGAGCTCGGTGTCCGCCGCGGTCAGCGTCGCCCGAACGGCCGACGCGTCCGAGAAGTCGGGGACGGTCTTGTCGGGGGCGGTCTCGTCGGGGGCGGTCTCGTCGGGGGCGGTCTCGTCGGGGGCGGCCTTGTCGGGGGCGGTCTCGCCGGAAGAGACAGTGCATTCGGGACGTCCGCCGCTCTCCGCGAGGTTCGGACACGCCGGCGTCCACGAGGTCGTGTCGATCGGAAACGTCGAGTGAGCGTCCGCAGCCAGCGTGTACACGGCGGCGTTCGCGTTGACCTGGTCGCCGAACGGGTGGAGATCGTTGAAGTCGTGGACGTGCGTCACGTCGAGCGAGCGGTCGCCGACCGCGAGCGTTCGGAACAGAGTGCCAGCCGGCCCCTTCGAGAGGTTGCGTTTCAACACGAAGCTGGCCTGCCCGCCCTCGCGCAGATAGCGGTCGATGCAGACCCAGACGAACGGCACGGAGACGTCGTCGTTGGCGTGTCCCAGCCGCGACTCGATCCCGTCGTGCGGAAACAGGTCCAGTCGGTCGACGTATGTCTCGCGCCACCGACGCTTGACCGCGTCCGGGAGCCGTCCCCACGTGATCCACGGCGGGTTACCGACGAGATGGGTCACCGACGGCTCGAACGGCTCGCCGCGGAACGTCATCGGTTCCTCGCACGTGATCCCGAGCGCGTCGGTCAGGAACACCGGAATCTCGACGGCGTCAGCGTCCGCCCGTTTGAGGGCCGGCAGCAGCGCCAGCACGTAGGCGAGCTTCGCGCTCGTCACCGCGACCGGGTTCAGATCGATACCGGCCACCGACGACGTGATCCGGGACACGACGTCGGCCGGATCGGTCGACTCCGGCGTCGCGGCGAGCAGGCGATCGATACAGACCGAGAGGAACACGCCGGAGCCACAGCCGGGATCGAGAAACGAGACGCCGGTCGTGGCAGTGTGGTCCTCGACCGTCGCGCCGGCGTCCGCCCCGCCATCGAACGCGCCGGCGTCCGCCCCCAGTGAAAAGGTATCGACGTCCATCGCACCGACGGCGAGCTCGGCGACTCCCCGAGGCGTGTAGTACTCGCCGAGTTCGAGCCGGATCTCTCGCGGGACGATCGACTCGTAAAGGGACCGGATAGCGTCGGCGTCGGCCGCACGGAGCGCATCCGCAGAGAGGTGCGCCTCGAGCTCCTCCGTGACCGCGTCGAGGTCGACGACGCGCTCGTGGAGCGGCCGGAACCGAACGGAGAGCGCGTCGGTGTTGGCGCGCGGCTCCCGGTTGGCGAGCGCGAACCCGAACGTCCGCTCCGCGAACTCGAGAAGCCGGTCGACGACGAGATCGAAATACAGCGAGTCGACGAACAGTTCGACCTCCGGAGCCTCGCCCGGAAGATCCGTGAGGACGTCCCCATGGCTCGCGACGAAGAACCGGAGCCACTTCTCGTGGGCTCGTCGCACCGCCTCGTCGGTTTCGAGCAGCGTCGTCGCGTTCTCGGTGTAGCGACGGTACAGCCGGCTTCCACGGCCCCATCTCTCGAAGGTCGGACGGTCACTCATGCGGGTGTTCGGGGATGGTTCGGGGATGGTTCGGGGATGGTTCGGACGCGAAGTGGAGTTACGCCAGCGCGTCGAGGTGGAACTCGAAGGCGGCGACCGGCAGTTCGAGGTCGTGTTCGACGAGCACCGCCGGATGGAGTTCGCCGATGACTCCCACCGACTCGCCCTCGATGACCACGCTCGCAGCGCGCCCCTCGATGAACGACGGATGCTCGGTCCGTGGCGTCTCCAGTTCAACGCCGAAGGCGTTACACAGCGCCTGGAGCCGCCCCTTCGCAGCCTCGTAGGAGGCGTCACGGCGGGCGAGCGCGGCGGCGACGTGCCGGCGTTCGGCGACGTTCGTGTTCTCCGCGTCGTCGCGCTCGGCGACGAATCCGACCTCGGCGACGTCCTGCGGGTACGCGTTGTGGGTGTTGCGTTCGAGCAGCATCGTCAGCGAGGGCAGCGCCCACGTCCGCAGTTGGGTGTAATCCTCGCTGTACGGCTCCGTGATCTCGACGGGGTCGCCCCCGCCGAGGACGTCGGTCCCGGCCTCGATCCGCATCCGGTCGTAGTTCTCCACACCGGATATCATATGGAAGTTCAACAGGTCCTCGGATCCGAGCCCGATCAGGCTCGTCCGAACCGCGTCCTCCAGGCGGGAGCGCTCGTGTCGGCCGCCGACCGTCCCGACGTCGGGGTAGCGCGGCTCCAGGCGGTCGAAACCGTACGCGCGGCCGACGTCGTCGATCAGATCCAGCGGGTGAAGCACGTCGACGCGGTACGGCGGAATCGTCACCTCGTAGGTCGTCTCCTCGTCGAGCGCGTAGCTCGCGTCGAGCCCGGAGCGCTCGAAGCAGTCGACGACCTCCTCGCGGTCGAGGTCGACGCCGAGCAGCGTCTCGATCCGGTCGTGGGTCACCGACTTCTCGACGGTGTCGAGGTTCGGGCGGACGAGTTCGGCCCCGTACTCCGAGGGGTGTGTCGCGCCGTCGGCGTACGCCACGTCGACCTCCTCGATCGTCGCGCCGCGGGCCGAGAGCGCGTAACAGATGATCGTACACATCTTGTCGATCGTCCACTGGTCGGTGCCGGTGAGCTCGACGAACAGCTCCCGAGAGCCCGTCGTCACCTCGGTTCGCTTGCCGTTGATAACGGGCGGGAACGAGAACAGTCCCAGCTCGTCGTAGATCGCCGGGTAGCGGTCGTACTCGCTCACGAGGTCGGCGTACGTCGTCCCGGTGTCGTGCTCGACGAGGACGTCCGCCGGCGTCAACTCGTCGTTCGAGTCGAGCGGGACGAACGTGTCTCCCTCGGGATCGACGCCGCGGTAGGTGATCGATCGCTCCGTCCCCTCCTGCATGGGCGCACCCTTGATCATCGCGAGGTCGTGGATCCCGATCGCGCCCTTCGCGCGGCCGCGGCCCATCGTCGCGTGGAGCTTCTCCTGGAGCTGGATCAGCGAATCGAGCGCGTTCTCGTCCAGATCGACGCCGCGGATCACCGCGCCGGTGACGTACGGTCGCTCGTCGGGCACCGACTCGTCGACCTCGATAGTCCACTCGGCGTCGTTCGTCTCGGGGACGTACACGCCGCGGGCGTCGCCGTAGTGGTACCGGAGCGAGCGGGCGACCCCCTCGACGCTCAGACGGTCGAGGCGGTCGGGAGCGAACTCGAACTGGAGGTCGCCGTCGTCCGTCTCGCCCTCGAACTCCAGTCCGAGTCCGAACAGGTCCGCTTTCAGCTCCGCGTCGTCCTTCTCGTCGTGACCGACCAGCTGGCGCAGCTCGTCGGGGTCGATGTCGACGACGGGCATCAGTACGTCACCTCCGCGTTCCGCAGGAAGTCGATGTCGGCCAGCGTCCCGTGGAGGTCGCGGATGTCCTCCGCGCCCGTCGTGAGCATCGCGAGCCGTTCGAGAGCGAGCCCCCACGCCATCACGTCGCAGTCGACGCCGAGCGGGCCGGTCACCTCCTCGCGGAAGATGCCGGAGTTGCCGATCTCTATCTCCTCGCCCGTCTCCGGGTGTTCGCCGAACAGCTCGAAGGACGGCTCAGTATACGGGTTGTAGTGCGGTTTAAATCGGATCCCCTCGATGCCGAACTGACGGTAGAACTCCTCGAAGGTGCCCATCAGGTCGCGCACGGAGAGGTCCTCCGCCATCACCCATCCCTCGATCTGGAAGAACTCGAGGAGGTGCGTCGGGTCCAGCGTGTCGTTTCGGTACACCTTCTCGACGGAGAAGTAGCGCTGGGGCGGCTCCAGTTCGGCTCCGGCGATACCGGAGAGGTACCGCATCGACAGCGACGTCGTGTGGCCGCGCAAGGCGATCTCGCGTGCGAACTCCTCGGACCACGGCGAGTGGTAGCCGTCGCCGTCGATCCCCCACCCGTCGCGGTGGGCCGCCTCGACCCGCCGGATCAGCTCGTCCGGGATCGACTCCATCGGATCGACGTCCAGCGCGAACCGGTCCCAGTGGGTCCGCGCCGGGTGGTCCTGCGGCATGAACAGGCAGTCGTTGATCCAGAAGTCGCTGTCGGCGTGCGGGCCCTCCATCTCCTGGAAGCCCATACCGACCAGCACGTCTTTCACGCGATCCGCGGTTCCCCGGAGGACGTGTTTCCGCCCGCCCTGCGCGGCCGGGGCATCGGCCTCGACGTTGTACTCGGAGAAGTCGACGTCGCGCCACTCGCCGCTGGCGAGCAGCTCCGGCGTCAGCTCGCCGACCGTTTCGGCGGCTTCGACGCCCGCCATCAGCGCGTCGACGCCCGCGTCGGTGAGCGTGACCGATCGGGTCGTTCGCTCGGCGAGGTCGACGAGCCCCCGAGAGGCGAGCCGGTCGATCGTCCCCTCCTCGACGTCCGCGAGCGCCGCCGTGCCGTCGTCGTCACCGGCCGCGAGCGCCGCGAGCGCCGCGGCCTCCGGGTCGGCGTCCGGATCGGCGTCGGGATCGATCGAGAGCTCGCCGGAGTCGATCGCGCCGAATCCCTTGCGCGGGAAGTTCGAGAGCGCGATGTCGACCTCGGGACCCTCCAGGTCGGCTCCGCCGATGACCTGCCCCATGGGGGCGGGGTCGTCGTCCGCTCCGGCGGCGAGCGCGGCGCGGTACAGCCGCGTCTCCGGGAGCTCGTCGTCGACGTAGCGTCGCCCCTCCTCGGTGAGCTCGGCGCGCTCGTCGGTCGCCTCGGTGACCGCGAGCAGTCCCTCGTCACGCAGATCGAAGACGGCACCCGTCACCGTCTCGGGTTTGAGCCCGGTCTCTGCGGCGATCGCTGCTATCGTCCGTTCGTCCGTCGCGCTCGCGGCTTCGAGGACCGCGAGCTGTCGTTCCGGGAGTCGCATTCGAGTTGTCTCAATACGTGTGGGGACGGTTGGTAACGGTTCCGGCACGCGTCGACCGTGAGTCAGGGGATCCACCGCACCTGCGGAAGTCAGGGTGATCCACCGCACCTGCGGAAGTCAGGGTGATCCACCGGAAACGCAGCGTCCGCGTTCTCCACTCCTGCTCAGAAGTCAGATCTGGTCCGGCCGACCCGGAGGTCGAGCCCGATTCGTCCGACTCCGTGAGCGAGAACGCGCCGGTCGGGTCGCCCCCGTTTGTTTGTGTTTTTTGAAACTACGCGGAGGGAGAAGTAAACCCTTAAACCCGATCGCGAGACAACCCGGGTTGACGCCGAGTGACCTGACGTGACCGACGGACCTACCTTGCGGATCGGCGACGGAACGAGCGAACGGGACGGATCGGTGCCGGCTCCGGTGCCGCCCGACGACCCGGAGGCGTGGTACGCCCCGCGGACGCGCGCGCAGTACACGCCCGAGCCGGGGGTCGTCGCGACGGTCCGCGAGTACGATGACGGACGGTTCGCGTACGACATCCGGGAACCCCCGCTGTCGGCGGCGGACGATCGGGCACTCGACACCGTCCGTGACCACTTCTCGACGGTGCGACACCGACGACCGCTGACGCGAGCCGGGGTCGTCGAGCGCGCCGAAGCGGGATTCGAGCCGAAGTACGAACGCGCGCTCGACCGACTGCTGGAGGTAACGCCCGCCGCACGCCGCCGGATCAGCTACCACGCGCTGAGCGAGCTTCGGCTGTTGGACGATCTCACGCCGATCGCGCTCGACGACCGGATCGAGGTGGCCGACGTCGGCGACGACGAACAGCTCATCGTCCACACGGAGTCGTTCGCGCCGCTCGAAACGGGGATCGACACCAACGCACCGTACGTCGAACACGTCGCCGGCGAGCGGGTGACCCGACACACCGTCGAGTTCGCCGGGTTCGAGGTCGAGATCGTTGTGTACCGCGAGCGACTGCTCGGCTCCGATCAGTTCACGACCAAGTACGCCGTACGCGAGCCCGATCTGCTCCCCGGCGACGAGGAGCTGATCCGCGAGTGCAAAGAGCGGATCTGGGAGAGCACGGTCGACGACGTGGTCGACGACCGCGAGGCGTTCGTCGACGACCGAGCGCGGCGGTTCCTCTCGCGGCGGCTCACCGCCCGGAACACGCGGGCGTGGCTGGACGCCACCCGCGTCCGTGCCCGGTCCCTGCTCTCCGAGTACGATCTGGCGGTTCCCCCCGTCGATTCCCGGTACGCCCGCGACCGGCTCGACGACTTGGTGTACTACGTCCTCCGCGACCTCGTCGGCGAGGGCATACTCACGGTTCCGATCCGGGATCCGCACTTGGAGGACATCGAGGCGAACCGCGTCGGCGAGCGCGTGAAAGTCGTTCCCCGAGCGTCGATCCTCGAAAGCGACGGCGAGCAGCGTCGATCGGAGACCGACGGCGCGGTCGGTGGCCTCGGCGGTATCGACGAACGGGTACCGACCAACCTCACGTTCGACGACGAGACGTCGTTTATCAACGTCGTGACGCAGCTGGCCGCACACGACGGGACCGAGCTCAACGCGTCGACGCCGTCCGCGAAGGTGAACCTCGACGTCGACGGCGTCGCCGAGACGATCCGGTGTGCGGTCGCGCTCCCGGTCATCTCCGAGGGCGGACCGCACGTCTCCATCCGAAAGCAGGCCCCCGACGCGATGACGCCCGTCGACCTGATCGAGCGGAATGCGCTCTCGACGGAGCTCGTCACGCTGCTGTGGCTGCTGTACGAACACCACGGCGTCGTCCTCTTCTCGGGACCGACCGGGGTCGGGAAGACCACGCTGATGAACGCCCACATGCCATTCATCCCGTTCGACGACCGGCCGATTTCGATCGACGAGGGGTCACGGGAGGTGCGACTCCCGCACGAGACCGGCGTCTCGCTCACGACTCGCGAGCACGAAAACGAGTACAAAGCCGTAACGATGGCTGAGCTGATGACGGAGACGAACTACCTCAATCCCGACGTCGAGGTGATAGCGGAGATCAACACTCCCGCCAGCTTCGAGACGTTCGGCGAAAGTCTGAACACGGGCCACGGGATCGTGGGAACGACGCACGCAGAGGACGTCGAGACCCTCGTCAACCGCGTGATCGAACAGGGACTACCGCCGTATCTCCTCCGAGAACTCGATCTCGTGGTCTTCCCGCACCACGTCGGCGGCGAGCGGTACGTCGCACAGGTCATCGAACTGCTCTCGGCGAGCGAGTACGAGTCGCTCGCGCCGGAGGCGAAGCGGAGCGCCACGGGGAACCCGAAACACGGCGGAGCCGGTGTCGTGGAGAAAGGTGGCGCGTCCGTGCACTACAACACGGTCGCGTGGCGTGACACGGACGGGACGTTCCGCCTGGCCGGACGGCTGTCCGACGATGCATCCACGAGGGGGACCGCAGAGGCGACAGGGGGAGCAAACGGCGACCGTCCCGATCGGCTACACACGCTCGCTCGCCTCGCCGATCGGACCGATCGGGACGTCTCCGACGTCGAGACGGAGTTCGACCGGAAACACCGGTACGTACAGTACCTCGTCCGTGACGGCGTCACCGACTTCGACGAGCTGTTCGAGTTCCTCGCGGACCTCCGGACGGACGAGGCCGCGACCGTCGAACGCGCCGCGCGGACGATGAACGCGGAGGGGCAACGGTGACCACCGGATCGGGAGCGACGACGGCCGGATCGTCGTCCGGGTCATCGCCCGGGTCGTCGTCCCGAAACGCGACCGCCGGCGTTTTCGGCGGGAACGACGACCTCTCAGTGCTCGATCGGGGGCTGTACGCGCTGTTCGCTCGCCACGCCGACGAACGGCGTCACGCGGCCGACCGAAAGCGGTACCGCGGGACGGATCTCCGGATGAGCTTCGACGTGTTCCTCGCGCGGACGTACGGCGTCTCGTGGGTGGTGTATCTGGTCGTGTTCGTCCCGGCGCTCCTCGTCGTGTCCGCGCTCTCGCCGAGCGTCGTCGCGTTCGTCGACGCCGCCCTCGCCGCGGCGCTCCCGGTTCGTACGGTCGGCCTCGACGAGGTCCCCCGGCTCTGGGTCGGGGCCGCCGTCGGCGGCGTCGCCGCGATCGCCGCCAAACACGCGACGGTCCGGTTGGGCGGGATCTACCTCCGATGGCTCGCATCGGCGCGTCGGACAGCGATCGAGCGGACGCTTCCCGGCGCGGTTCGATATCTCAACGCCCTCTCGTCGGGCAGCGACGACGCCCGCGAGATGATAGCGAAGACCGCCGCAAGCGACGCGTACGGAGCGACTGCGGTGTCGCTCCGGAAGGCGCTCAACACGGCTCGACTCACGGGGAGCCTCGACGAGGGACTCCGTCGGGTCGCCCGCGACACGCCCTCTCGGAACCTGCTTGCACCGTTCCTGTTGAAGTTCCGCGAACACGCCAATCAGGGGGAAGACGCCCTCTCGAACTACCTCCGTATGGAGGGTCGGATGCTTCGCTACCGACAGGAGCGCGCACGCAAGCGGGCGGAGGGGTACCTCGAACTGCTCGCAGAGCTGTTCATCGTCGTGTTGGTTCTCCCGGCGCTGTTAGTGATCGTGTTGACCGTGATGAGCGTGCTCGCACCGGGACTATCCCGCCCGGTGACGACGCCGCTCGGATCCGTCTCGACGCGGGTCATCGTCGTATACGGGTCGGCAGCGTTCGTCGTCGTCGTCGGGGTTGCGGGAGCGATGACGGTGGAGAACCTGCGTCCGGCCGACCAGCGCGTCGGATACGACCTCCCGGACACCGTCGTCGAGGTGGTGACGTCGGTCCCATCCAACCCGGCGAGTGCGGGGGTCGTGCTCGCGGTGCCGGCGCTCGCCGTCGGCGTCGGACTCGCGCTCGCCGACGTCTCGCCCGTGAACGCCGGACTGCTCGCGTACGTCGCGTTCACGGTTCCGGTCGGGAGCGTCGCCGTCCGACGGGCGAGGATCGACGACGCGAAGGACCGAGAGATCAAAGACTTCGTCCACGCCGTCTCCGAGCACGTCTCGCTCGGTCGCCCGTTCCCGGAGGCGGTCGACGCGGTCGCTCGGGACGTCGACCTCGGCGCGCTGAACGACGACGTCGCCGATCTCGCCTTCAACCTCTCGTTGACGACGGCGGCAGAGCCTCGTTCGGACCCCGCCGAGAACGGGGCCGTCTCGGGGCCCGTCAGCGGGTCGAACGGGACGAATACCGCCGCCGATCTGCGGACGGCCGCTCTCGATCGCTTCGTCGAGCGGGTCGGGACGCCGCTGGCGGAGCAGTCGGTCGGACTGGTGACCGGTGCGTTGAACGCCGGAAGCGACGCCGAGCCCGTCTTCGAGACGCTCCAGACCGAGATCGGGCGGCTGTATCACGAGAAGCAGGCGCTTCGATCGGCGATGCTCGTGTACGTCGCGGTGGGGTGGACGACCGCCCTGCTGGTCGTCGGGATCGTCGTCGCCGTCAACACGCAGGTGATCGACGGGTTCGCACAGCTGTCGGAGCTCTCTGAGACGTCGGGATTCGCGCTCGATGCGGGTGCCGTCCAGCCCGACCGGGAACGATTCCGGTTTTACGTCGTGACGCAGGCGACGATGCTCGCGTCCGGCTGGTTCGCCGGAACCGCCTCCCGCGGCCCGTACGAGGCGCTGTTACACTCGGGGCTGCTCGTCGCGACCTGTTACGTGGTGTTCGTGGGGAGTGGGATGGTATGACGGGCGGCAACGTCGCTCGGGGGCAGTCACACGTCATCGGCGTCGCGCTGCTGATCGGACTGACGATGGTGAGTCTCGGTGCGCTCACCGCCACGGTCGGCACGGTCGTCGACAGCAACGCGGCGGTCGGCGACGTCGATCGCGTCGCGACGGACCTCGACGATGCGATCGAGCAGGTCGAGGGGACGGGGACCCACACTGGCCACGTCACGTACACCGACGGGACGCTGCGAGCGGAGACGCGAACGATCCGCGTCTTCCACGGGGACGATCTCGCCGTGAGCCGGGTGACGGACGCGCTCGTGTATGACCGTGGCGAGTACAGCGTCACCGCGGTCGGCGGTGCGATCGTCCGCGATCACGCCGGAAGCCGATCGATAGCGAGCGGTCCATCGGTGTCGGCGTCCGACGACATCGTCGTGCTCGGCGTCGTCGACCTCGCCGTCGAGCCGCGTTCCGTCGGTGGGTCGGGGCCGAACACGCACACGCTCGTCAGCGACGTGAGCCACGAACGAGTCATCGAGGATCGGACGGGCGAATGGACGATGGCCGTCGAAACACCGCTCCCGGATCCGTGGGTCCGTGCGTTCGAGGAGGCCGGAGCGACCGTCGAGACGGGACGGTTCGACGGCGACGACCACCCGAGCGTCGTCGCGACGTTCGAGGGGGAACGCACGGCACACGTCGTCGTCCATCGGATCGACACGGAGGTCCGAGATGGGTGATCGAGGGCGAGCAGGCGGGCGGTCGACGGAGCGCGCAGTGACGCCGATGATAGCCAAAACCCTCGAGGCCGGCATCGTCGTGCTGTTTATCGGCGTCATCACCACCGGACTGTACGCGGGCGTCGTCCCGGACTACCGCTCCGCGACGGCGGCCGACATCGGAGATCGAACCGTCGTCGCCGCCGGAAACGAGATCGAAAGCGCGATCCCGCCCGACGCCGAGCGCGTCCACGTGCAAGCACGCGTCGATCTGCCGACGGCGATCCGGTCCGAGCGCTATCGGATCGTCGCCACGGGACCCGAGATCGGACCGGGAACGACGAATGCGACACGGGATCGGCCCCGGATCGAACTCGATCATCCGCACTCGGCCGTCGGCGGGTCGTACGCGCTCGCGCTCCCGGAGTACGTGGTCGACGTACGAGGCGAGTGGTCCGGGGGTGACGGACGTATCGTGGTTCGGACGGCGTCCGACGGGGACGGAGTGATCGTCAGATTGGAGGACGACGAATGAACGGAACCGATGGCGGACGAACGACCGGGACGCGAGAACGACGAACGACGGAAAGAGCGACCGGGTCCCGAGGGCAGACGAACCTTCCGGTGCTCGCGGTCGCGCTCGTCGTCCTCACGGCGGTCACGGGAATGACGCTCGCGATGGCCGAGGGAGCGTATCTGAGCGCCGAACGGGACGCGAACGAGCGTGGGGTGACCGTCTCGGCCGCCGATCGATTCGTCGCGGCCGACGCGGATCACACGCGCCGTGGGAACGTGCTGGACGCGGCGGCGCTCGCCGAGTTCACGCCCGCGGACGTGACGACGCTCGCACCGGAAACGGACGGTGCCGACGTGCGAATCCGCGTCGGCGACGAGACGGTCGTCGAACGGGGGAACCCCGACGGTGGAACCACGGTCCGTCGGATCGCACTCGTCGCCGAGACCGACACGTGGCGGGGAACGACGAGCACGGAACCAGACGACGAACTGACGATACCGAGACGGACCGGATCCCTCCGGATCGATATCGACGGCGACGTACGGACGGTCCGCGTCAACGACCGAGTCGTCGTCCACGACCCGAACGGAATCGACGACGACGCGGTGCCGGTGAGAGTCGAGACGAGCCGGTACGAGACGCTCACGGCGGCGGCCGACGGGAACGGAGGCACCGTCGCCGTCCACGCGTTCCCGGAGACCACGGAGAAGGCCATCGTGGCGGTGACCGTCGATGTCTGACCGAGCGGCGTCGACGTCTGACCGAACGGCGTCGACGTCTGACCGAACGGGGCCGACGTCTGACCGAACGGCGTCGACATCCGGACGGATGCCGTCGGCGTTGGCAGCGGATGCGGGCGGTTCCAGCTCGGAGCGCGCACAGCTGTCGCTCTCGCTGGTCGAAGCCGCCGTCGGGGTCGTGTTCGTGTTAACCGTCGCCGCGAGCTTCGGGATCGCGCTTCCGGATCCGGGGACGACCGAGGCACAGCTCGACGCCTACGCGTCCGACACGACGACGGTGATGGCGAACGAACCGCCCAGACACGGTGATGCGACACGGGTAGTGGAGGTGGCCGACGCGGAGGCGTTCGATCGCGAGCGGGACGCGCTCGACCGGCGCGTCGATCGGATCCTACCGGATAACCTGCTGTATCGCGTCACGACGCCGGGTGGGAGCGTCGGCTTCGATCCCCCACGCGGCACGACGATCGGTCGTGCGACGGTCGTCACGCCGGCCGGAGAGGTGATAGTGGAGGTGTGGTACGCGTGAGCCACCGCTTCGAGTTCGGGGGCGACGACGATCGAGGCCAGTTGGTGCTCGTCGCCGCCGCGGCGATCGCACTGGCGCTGTTCCCGCTCGTCCTGGCGTACTTACAGCTCGGCTATGCGGGCGACGTCGCCGCGGAGCCGACCGGTCCCGCGCCCGGGAGCGAGATCGATCTCGCGATCGAACAGTCCGTTCAATCCGCCGCGAGCGACGTGGCGCACGGCGGACACGCGAGTCCGGAGGCGGCCGCAACGACGTTCCGACGATCGATCCGCGACGACGTCGATCGGGTGGAAACTGCGCGGGTCGAGGAGGGAAGAGCCGCCACGATCGAATACGCACCCGACGTGGCGAACGAGTGGGTCGTCGAGGGGGACTGGCGGACGGGAGTCACCGCCGACTTCGACGAACCGACCGTACACGGCGGCGTCGTAATACAGGAACGGGCGGGAGAACCGACCGTCGTCGCCGTCGCGTTCGACGTCCAACTGGTCGAACCGGACCGAACCGTCCGTCGGAGCGTCGTGATCGTCGTTCCCGGCTGAGCACGCGACACCGCCGACCGCGATCGCAACGTCGATTCCAGGTATCTTCGGTTCGGGAACGACCGCGGGACACCGATCGGTTAACCTATTTATACGCCCCTATCGACGTATCGGAGCATGGGAATCAGCGACCTCCTCAGCGGTCAGGATCTCACGACCCGTCAGATCGGGATCATCATCGTCGGCTGGCTGGTGTTCGTCTCGCTCGTGTCGGTGCTGCTGCTGCTGTACACACGAATGATCACGTAGCTTGGAGGCGCGCTCGTCGATACGGCCCGGTCGCTCAGTACTCCGGCGCGTCGTCCTCGACGTCGCGTTTCAGCGAGTCCCGACGGGACTTCGCGTCTCGGCCCGTCGCCTCCAGGAGGAACTCGTTTTTCGCGTCGACGGCGTCGGCGGCGGCGTCCGCGTTCCCCTCCGCGATGACGTCCTCCGCCGGGCGCTCCTCGAAGTGGACGGCGAGCTTGTCCTTCTTGCCGCCGTACTCGGCGGCTCCTGCGAGAATGCGCTCGAACACGGGATTGTCGGGGTCGCCCACGACGTACAGCTCGTGGCCGTTCCACTCCTCGGTTCCCGTGATCTCGCCGAAGTACTCCTCGATCGAGCCCTTCAGGTCCGGCATGCGATCGTCCAGATGCTCGCCGCGGCGCATCTTGTACTCTTTCATGCCGCGACCGTTCGATAGGGGTGCGTAAACCAGTTTCGTCACGGATCAACGGCCGCAGTTGGGTGACACGTCGCCGTTCGTGGCGGCCTCGCAGACGGAGCAGGGCTCGTGAGAGTCCCGACCGTCAGATGGGTCGCTCGTCGACGTAGCCGCGCTTGCACTCGGGGCAGATGTCGCCCGCACGCATCGAGTTTCCGTCCGCGCTCCGCGTCATCTCACAGGCCGGACAGTAGTACTCGGTCGTCTCCTCCTCCGTCGACGTTTGAAGCTCAGGGCTCTCGCCGCGGGCGATCCCCGTGTCCATCGTCGCCGATCCGTCTCTCTCGGTCCCCGCGTCGATCCGCCCCTCGGATGCACCGGCGTCCGGTGCCTCGATGAACTCCGCGTCGTCCTCGGGAGCCGCATCGCCCTCGGGAACCGCGTCGCTCGACTCCGGAGTCAGCCCGCCGCCGAACTCGACGCCGCTGTCTCCCCCGGTGCCGACCTCGGCGTCGTACCCCTCGTCCTCGGCGTGATGTTCGGGCCACGGCGTCGGCTCGTCGTCCCGAGCGTCGTCCGCCTCGACCGACGGCCACGCACCGTGGTCTCGGTCCGGCTCGTCGGAGGAATCGTCGTCGTCGAGGATCACGCCGTCGTCCGGCTCCGCGGTCTCCTCGACGCTCGCGTCAGTCGACGCTCCGGGAGATCGGGCAGTCGCGGGACCGGAACCGTCGTCGCTCGCAGTGCCGTCATCGATCACGCTGGACGCCGTGTCGTCATCGGGGCGTCCCTCGGCGACGTCGACATCCTCGTCGATCGTGACCGAGCCGTCATCGGCGACCCCATCCGTATCGTCCGCGTTGGCCCCGTCGTCCGCGGCACCCGCGTCGCCCGCATCGCCCGCATCGTCCGTCCCCGCGTCGATGATCTCCGCACCGTCGTCGGAACCGCTCCCGATCGATGCGTCGGACACCGCCGTCTCGTCACCGGTCGCGTCCTCGGGTCGCCCGACCTCCTCGTCTCCGGATCCGTGCGCGGAGCCGGTCGAGGCGGTGGTCGAGACCGCCGAGTCAACGGCTTCGGCGGTGTCGGTGGCCTCGGCGCTCGCGGCGGAATCGACGGATGCTGGCTCCGGCTCGTCCGGGTCGGCTGCGGACGCCTGATCGGCGAGCTGCTCGATAGTCGTGACCTCCGTGTTCTCGCTCACGATCTGCGTCTCGCCGCAGCGAGCGCAGGTTTTCACCTCCCGGACAGTGGTGACGACCTCGTTGCCGTCCTCCTCGCGTTCGCGCTCGAGCGCGGGCTCGTCGAAATCGTGCCCGAGCAGACACCTAAGTCCCATTATCACCCCCTCCGGCGTCCGAACGTAAAAAACGACCCGTCGGCGACAACGACGAGACACCGGCACCTATGGTGTTCGGACACCAGCACCTATGGTGTTCGGACACCAGCACCTATGGTGTTCGGTCGTGTACGTTCACACGACTCATGCCGACCGTGTACTATCAGGGCGAGGAGATCGAGTGTGAGGAGGGTGACGTGTTGCGCGACGTGCTCCGGGACGCGGGTCTCTCCGTGTACAACGGCAAGGCCGAGCAGTTCAACTGTCGAGGAATGGGGTCCTGTGGAACCTGCGCCGTCACGGTCGACGGCGAGGTGAGCGACCCGAGTCGAAAGGAGGCGGCCCGGCTGTGGTTCCCGCCACACCATCCGAGCCACGACGTTCGGCTCGCGTGTCAGACCCGCGTCGAGGGCGACGTCGAGGTCACCAAGGGCCGTGGTCTCTGGGGACAGCATATGTGACGGCTTCGAGAGCGTGAGCACCGTCTCGACGCCGTCGCTCGTCGAGTTGATACCGTCCCCGCGTCGGACGTGAGTCCGACGGGGTCGAAGATTCGCGCTTTCGTGTGTCAGAGCCGCAAACGGCGTAACGCCGGTCGACCCGCTACCGCGAAACGGTGTTACGGAAAATTCGAGGCGAAAGCCTCGCCCTTCAGGGCGGGGATGAAGCCGACTAACAGTATTCAACCGCCGTCGATGGCATAGACGGGGTTCCAACGCAACCTTTAACGCATCTGACCGTGATAGTATGCACAGATGGTGAAGAGTACCCGTCACGCGAAATACGAACTCTACTACCACATAGTGTTCGTGCCGAAATATCGGCGTTCGCACCTGACGGGGAAGACGAAGGAACGTCTCGAAACCATCTTCGCGGAAATCTGTGAGGACAAAGACCTCGAACTGGCCGAGGCCGAGGTCATGCCCGACCACGTACACCTGTTCATCGGGAGTCCACCGAAGAACGCCCCGTCACTCATCGTCAATTGGGTCAAGGGCATCTCCGCCCGCAAGTACAACCAACGCTACGACGACCGCGTGAAGTGGACTCGCTCGTACTACGTCGGTACGGCAGGTAGTGCCTCGAAGGGCGCTGTCGAACAGTACATCGCTGAACAGGAAGGGGACGACGAATGAAGCGCGTCAACACCTTCGAGGTGGTTCCACAGACCGAGAAAGACAAAGAGTGCCTTCTACGGCTACTCGACGCCTCCGCCTCCCTGTGGAACGAACTGACCTACGAACGTCGTCAGAACTACTTCGGTGACGGCGACGTGTGGGACACCTCCGAGTACCGAGGGCGCTACAACGGCGTCATCGGAAGCGCGACCGTCCAACAGGTCACGCGCAAGAACAGCGAAGCGTGGCGGTCGTTCTTCGCCCTCAAGGAGAAAGGCGAGTACGCCAACCCACCATCGTACTGGGGCAACGAGGAGGACGGACGAGAACTCCGTACCTACATCCGATGCAACCAGTACACGATTCAGTGGGGCAAGCGTAGCCGCCTCGAAATCCCTGTCGGGCAAGAACTGAAAGACGAATACGGACTCGGCTACCACGAACGACTCCGCCTCGAACTCCGAGGCAATCCGAAGTGGGACGGCAAACAGGGTCGTCTGGAACTCGAATACGACGAGGTTAGCGACACGTTTAGGGCTTTCCAACCAGTCACCGTACCTGATTCTCGACTGGATTCACCACTGGCTTCTCACGAAGCCGCCCTCGACGTTGGCGCGAACAACCTCGTCGCCTGTTCCACGACTACTGGGAACCAGTACCTCTACGACGGTCGAGAGTTGTTCGGACGGTTCCGCGAGACGACCGGCGAAATCGCCCGCCTACAGTCGAAACTCCGAGAGGGGCGATACTCCTCGAATCGGATTCGACGGCTGTACCGACAGCGGACGAAACGCCGTGACCACGCACAGAACACGCTCGTGCGCGACCTCGTTGAACGGCTGTACAACGAAGGTGTTGCGACGGTGTACGTGGGCGATTTAACCGACGTGCTGGAAACGCACTGGTCGGTCAGGGTGAACGAGAAGACGCACAACTTCTGGGCGTTCAAGAAGTTCATCCACCGTCTAGCATGCGTCTGTGAGGAATACGGAATCAGCCTCGAAGCCGAGTCGGAGGTGTGGACGAGTCAGACGTGTCCCGAGTGTGGCGACCACGAGAAGACGGTTCGCCACGGGGATACGCTGACGTGTCCGTGTGGATTCGAGGGGCACGCCGACCTCACGGCGTCAGAGACGTTCCTTCGAGTAAACAGCGATTGCGAAATCAGGCCGATGGCACGGCCCGTGCGATTCGAGTGGGACGACCACGATTGGTCGGGGAAACCAGACCCTCATGAAAGTCCCAAAGAAGTGCGCACGAACCCGCAAGTTGCCTCCGTGGGCCGGTAGCCGAACCCCCAACGGAGGAATCCTCGCGCTTTAGCACGGGGAGGATGTCAATGTCGAACGACGTTGGTCGCCCGCGGGCCCTTGGGCGAGGACTCGATATCGAATTCGAGTTCCTGACCCTCTTCGAGGTCCGGACCGCCGACGTCTTCCATGTGGAAGAACACGTCATCGTCCGCGTCGTCAGTCGAAATGAAACCGTAGCCGCCAGTGTCGTTGAAGAAGTCAACTTCGCCTTCTGCCATTGCGTGTTTCCGAACGATCGTGTGGTGGATAAGGGTTGTGAGTCCGGCTCAAACAACGGCGAGCGTGACCGAGGAACGTGCGTCATCGCCGACGGTCCACGGCCGGCGGCACTTATTGGAATCGGCTGTGACCACCGACCATGGCGCGAATCGAGTACGCCGATCCGGAGGATCTACCGCCCGAGAAACGTCCGCTTCTCGACACGCTCTCGGAGGACGACGACCACGACGGGAGAGACGACGTCGACGACCACGACGGTGAACGCAGCCACTCGCTCGAAGGAGGCACCCTGAACGTGTATCGGACGATGGGTCGGAACGTCGCGCTCCTCGAGGCGTTCCGGGAGTACGGTACCTCGGTCTGGGCGGACGGCGGGCTCTCCCCGCATCAGCGGGAGACGGTCATTCTGGCGACGGCGGTCCACGCCGGAACGGAGTACGAGTGGCAACAACACGTCCGCGTCGCACTCGACGAGGGAATGTCCACGGAGCATATCGTCGCGATATCGAACGGGGAGACGGATCGGCTCGCGCCGGAGTACGCGGTACTCGTCGAGTACGCCGAAGCGTTCGTCAACGGAACGGTCGACGACGCCACACACGAGTCGCTGGCCGACTACTACGACGAGGAGACGATACTCGGGATCGGAATGCTCACGGGGTGTTACCTCGGTCTCGCCCGATTGCTACAGGCGCTGTCGGTCGACCTCGAAGCGGAGTTCGTCGGGTGGGATCTGGCGGATCTCTGAGACAGTGAACGGTGGATATCGGTGGGGAATGGTATTACTATGGGGTGGAACCGCATCGATAGTTCCGTGGTAAGCCGATCCAAAATCGATGGGACCATCACGCGTGACTGCTACGGAGTTTATACTTTTGCGTGCGGTTTCCATGGTCCGATTCGCCAGCAAGGAACTACGTATGTCCAAATTCAATCAATCGGACGAGTTCGGTATCTCCCGACGCCGTCTCCTGTGTGGATCCGGCGGCGCACTCGGTCTCCTCGGACTGGGATCGACTTCGGTCACAGCCCACGGTTCGGACCGCGACGATGGCGACGACGGCGGCGGGGGGCGCTGTCCGAAGCCGACCCTCGAACCGGGGATGGTCCACTACGACGACTCGATGCACGCGGTGTGTTCCGACGACCATCCGGCGACCCAGGCGCTACAGGCGGACGTACGGGCGGCCGTCGAGGAGCAGTTTCCGACCGTCGGGGCGCTGATCGATGCGGGGTTCGTTCCCTACTTCGATTTCTTCGCCGAAGGGAATTGGTCCCACTGGATCAATCCGGAGTTCATCCGCGACGACTCGGTACTGGATCCCGAACGCCCCGAGTCGGTGCTCGTCGACCACACGTGGTGGCGACCGATCGGCGTGATGTTCGTCGCCACCGACGACGGCGAGCCCGTGGACCCGCCGCCGTCGAGCTACGTGGACGACGGCGACGGCGGTGCGTGTACGCCGTGGCACGCACACGTCGGGTTCCCCGGTCGGTACTCGTGGTGGAAGTATCGGAAGGCGTACCACGGAAGGGCGGAGTTCCCGTGCCGAACACCGTGGATGATGCACGTCTGGCTTTATCCCCACCGAGAGAGCATTTTCGCGCACGCAGCGCCCGAAGACCGCGGCGGTCCGCCCGCCGAGCCGGCCGAGTTCGACACCGATGCCGATCCCAACGAGGTCGAGCTTGGCCCCGAACACCTCCCGGACGCGGTTCTCGGGAAACTTCGAGGACGGTAGCGGTCCTCGCCTCCGTTCCGAGGCGACCGACGGAACCGGCCACGACGCACGACTTGGCGAGTGACGGCGACGACCGCGATGACGGTATCGGCGGTCGGGCCGACGAGCGGCCGTACAGTGTCGACGTGATGGAAGTAGCGGTCGATACGGTCACTGTACCGGGTGACGACCCCCTATTTCGGGCGAACACTGTTCTCGCCGAAAGCGTCCCGTTATCGATCGGTACGGACGGCCGTCGATCGGCACGTGGAGCATTACAATATTCGACGGCGTCGACGGGGATCTCGTATGAGAGACGGACAACGTTCGACGGCGACCGGATCGTACAGACGCGACGTGATGAAGGTCCTCGGGGTCGGTGCCGCAGCCGGAATGTTCGGTGGAGTGGCCAGCGCCGAGGGACACGAGGAGGACGAGACGTCCGACGACGGCGAGTACCCCGATGACGAAGGGGACCCCTCGATGGAGGGGACCGGGACCGTTCACGTCGTACGAACGCTCATCAGGGAGTCCACGAGTCCGGAGCGACCGGCGGACTTCTTCTTCCAGCCGACCGGGCTCCACGTCGAACCGGGAGACGTGATCAAGTTCGTCTTCGAGACGCCCGACCACACGGTGACGTCGTACCACCCCGCGTTCGGCATGCAGCGGCGGGTGCCGCCGGGCGTCGACCCGTTCTCGTCCCCGATCCTGGGGTGGGATCCGCGATCGTTGCCCGACGACATCGACATGCCTCCCGCCGAGCACGGTGGTGACGAGGCGGCCGAGAACGGCGATGGCGACGACGCGGACGCGATGAGCGCTCCGACACCGAGCACGTGGCTCTACGCGTTCGAGACGCCCGGCGTATACGACCTCGAGTGTGCTCCACACGAAGGGTTCGGCATGGCGATGCGCGTCGTCGTCGGCACGAAGTCCGAGACGGCCTTCGAGACGTCGGCGGCCGAGGATCTACCACCGCCGCGAACTGGCCCGGTCGGTTTCTCGCGAGTGGTGTTGACCGATCCGAACCTGGAACCCGAATCGATCCTCGATACAGGCCGCGTCGAGTGGGCGGGACTCGAGGCGAATCAGGATCCAGAAAACGGCAGCGATGCCGACGGCGACACCGACAGTAGTGAGGGCGGGGACGAAAACGGAGACGAGTAGACCCACCGAAATCGGGCCGGTACGAGTGCGGGACACGGAGCGCCGGTACGACGATGGCGAACACACCCGTTCGATCAGTTCGGGTATCACCGAGAGGCCGAACGAGTCGCCCGTGATGCCGCCGAGTCGGATTCCTCCCACGACAAAGCCGTGGGCTTCCTCCTCGTATCTCTGTAAACTGCTCCGGGATCACTCCCCGGAGCTTCCCGTAGAACGGGAACAGGGATGTCCGCCTTCGGTCCGTACCGCAGGGAACCAGACGACCTGCCGGTCCTGATAACCACTCTATACTCTTAACCCGTCCCCCACTTGGCAAAAGCGACGAGAAACCGGGGGAAAACCAACTGTTCAATTCTATGCTCGAAGAATATCGATCATCCCTTGACGAATGGGCGACGGACACGTTGTGGCGGTTCGGCGAGCGGTTGCATCGAAGACCCGTCTCGAACACGCCGTCGGAAATCGACCACTCACGGGACGAACAAACGGAGAGCGACCGCGCACCGTGCAACCGATCGAGGAGTCACGGCGACTCCGGTTCCGGTTGGTCGGTCCCGTTCGACCGACCGACGGTTCCGTCGTACCCGTACGACGAGACCTCCTCGGAACTGACGGGAGTTCGTCCGCGGGAAAACACGGGTAATCCCGTCCTAACGGTCGACGACGTGACCGACTTCGGGAACGCTCACTTCGTCGCTGACCCGTTCCTAATGGGCGATCCAGGCGGTACCCTGCACATGTTCTTCGAGGTGTTCAACCGGAACCGCACGCCGACCGCTGCCATCGGTCACGCGACGAGCACGGATGAGGGATGCACCTGGTCGTACGACGGAATCGTGCTTGAGGAATCGGACCATCTCTCCTTTCCATACGTCTTCCGGTATGCGGGCGAGTACTACATGATCCCCGATAAGTGGGACCGCGAGGGCATAGCTCCGATCGACCTCTACCGGGCGGACTCCTTTCCGGAGGAGTGGACCCGGGTCGCCCGACTCGTTGCCCCCGACCGCCCCCTTCACGACTTCGTCGCGTTTCGATGGCGGGACCGATGGTGGGGGGTCGCCGGTGACGGCTCCGATATGACCGTCTTCCACGCCGACGAACTCGAACGCGACCGCTGGGAGCCACACCCGGAGAATCCGGTCGTGACTGACCGACCGAGAGGAGCCCGGCCGGCCGGTAGGCCACTCGTCCGTCGCGACCACGTTGAGCTGTTCGTCCAGGATTGTACGTCCCAGTACGGAAAGCGAGTCCGCGCCTTCCGGATCCGACGACTCTCCCGGTCCGAATACGACGACGTCGAACTCGAGGACTCGCCCCTTCTCGAGCCGACCGAGGAACGGTTCGGATGGAACTCGGGTCGGATGCATCACGTCGATGCCTGGTACACCGGAGAGGAATGGGTGTGTGCGGTCGACGGGAACGTCAACTTCAGGCTGGGTTCCTTCGGGAAGTACCACTGGTCCATCGGCCTGTACACCGGTACCGAATCGTCGCCAAACGAGTCCGACCCGTCCGTCACATGAGCCGGATCACGGCTAGGGACAAACGAGGGGGTCGAACGGTCCTCCGCTTCATCGCGACCGTCGGCGTCGCGTGGCTGGTCGGGGGCACGCCGACGAGCGACCTCCACATCCGGATCGAACGGAGGTTCAAGAGACCCTCGAGACGATGGGCGGGGATATATCGAGAACGACGAAACAGGACCGGTACGCGGAGCAGCCCGAACACGACTGACCGGCGGCCGGCGTCCCTTCACCCTAGTCCGGATCAGCCGAGCTCGGAGACGTGGACGGTTAGCGAGTGAAGGATTATCGCGGTGAAACAAGCGAGGACGCCGATCAGCGTGGAGAAGCCCGCCAGAAGGGCGATACCTCCCGGAAACGTGGCCGTCGAGAGATAGTTCACGATCGAGAAATACCCCAGTCCGAGCCCAACCAACGCCAGCATGAACCCGGGGATACCGATGATGGTGATCGGGCGTTCCCGTTCGACGGTTCTGAGGATGTTGCTGACGAGCGTCAGACCGTGTCGGACCGGGTCGCGGCTGCTGGGGTTCTCGACCGCGTAGTCGACGGTCACGGCTACCTCCTCGATGCCATAGTCGTGCTGGTGTGCATGGTGGAGAAGGTCGGTACTAGCGCCCATGTGATAGGAGATATCGTTACTCTCGGCGACCGATTCGATCGCCGACGGCCCGTAGGCCCGAAAGCCGCTTTGGGTGTCCCCGATCCACGAACGACGCCGAACCACGCCCATGCTCAGGTTCGTGAGCACGTTGATAACGAAGAGCCCGAACCGTCGATACTGCGGAATATCGGTTCCTCCCTCGAACCGGTTTCCGATCACGAGCTCCGCGTCCGAGCCGTCCAGACGCTCAAGCAGTGTCGGGATCTCGGCGGGGTCGTGTTGTCCGTCGGCATCGAGACACACTAGGGCCGCTGCATCGCGAGCGGCCGCCTCCGCGAAGGATGATTGTAGCGCGCTCCCGTATCCACGGTTCGTTCCGTGTTCGACGACCGTCGCACCGGCCTCACGGGCCGCCACCTCGGTACCGTCGTTGCTTCCGTCGTCGACGACCAGCACCTCGTCGACGTGAGGGGTCGCTTCGCGGACCACGTCGCCGATGGTCGAGACCTCGTTGTATGCGGGGATGGCTACGACTCTGGGGGACGACCGCCCCTTCCCCGACCGCCGGACCGAATCAACGCAGAACGCGTCGCTCTCGGCGAGCTTCTCCGCGCTCCGCCTGTAGTCGATCGGGGAGGTCTCGGGCGGAACGAGGACGATTCCGGGGTGGGACAGCGCGCGTGCGGCGCCAACCAGTTCCTCCCGTCGCGAGTGCCGATCCGAGTCCAAGGGCCCCACGATGGTCGCACCGAGGTCCTCCGCGAGCGAGACGGCCTCGTCCGCCTCTCGGTCTGAATACGCCACCAAGCAATCGTAGTCGTCCTGCACCGCCCGAACCACCTCTCGGACGACGGCGTCGGCGTTTTTCGTCGTTGCGACGAACCCTACCGCTGGCGTCTCCTCAACGGATTCTCCGAGGCCATCGTCGGAGTTGGAGCCGGAGTTGGAGTTGGAGCCGGAGTTGGAGTTGGAGCCGGAGTTGGAGCCGGAGTCGGAGTTGGAGTCGGGGCCGGAGCCGGAGTTGGAATCGGGGCCGGAGCCGGAGTTGGAATCGGGGTCGACACTATTCATGAGATGAGGTGCTAACGGTGATCTCGCTCGTCGATTCGGGGTGGTCGATGAGCGTGGACAGCTCGTCGCTCACCGCCTCCGCGATCACCCGGCGGTCGTACCGCTCCGCGACGTACTCGTGGCCGGCCCTGGCAAGGGAGGATCGTCGCTCGGGGGTTTGCGCCAGTTCGTCGAGAGTTCGTGCTATCTCGACCGGATCGCTCTCGACGAGGACGCCTCCCTCGGACCGCTCCAAGAACGACTCGATCGCTCCGTTTCCGACGGCGACGACCGGGACCCGACAGGCCAGATACTCGTAGGCCTTCGTTGGAACCGCGTACTGGAGGTTTTCCGTCGGCTTGATGGGAGCGAGCCCCGCGATCGCGTCGGCAAGCTGCTCGGAGACTTCCTCCCGGTCGACGAGGCCGGTGAACTCGACGACGTCATCGACACCGACACGTTCGGCGAGCTCCTCGAGCTCGGGGCGCACGTCTCCTTCGCCGACGATCCGGAGCTGGAGCCCGGAGTTGACGTGGGACATGGCTCGAATACACGGCTCGAGGTCCTGCGCGTGGCCGAGGTTACCGGTGTAGACGACCGCGTTGCCGGGCCGTCGATCCGGGTCGAACGAGGAGGGATCAACCCCGTTGGGGACGATCCTGACATCGTCCTCCGCGACCGGGTAGCGATCGAGGATGCGGTCACGCATCACCGTCGTCGTGACGAACAGACGATCGGCATCCGTGAACGCCCAGTGCTGGAAGCGCTCGGTTACCCGCGTGACGAAGCCGTCCGGCGAGAGGAGCTCGAGATCGATGGCAGCCTCGATCCAGAGGTCCCGGATGTCGACCACCCCCGAGACGCGCCAGCGGCGGCGCGCGACCCACCCGGGTATCGACGTGAAAACGGGTGGGGTGGACGTGATCACGACGTCGTACCGCCGATCAGTCAGGAGGACCCACAGGGAGGCATGAACGGCGAATAACAGGTAATAGAGACCTCGTGAGAGCGCCGACGGATCCGCCGAGGTCGGCTGCCACGTCCAGAGACGGTGGACCGCCACACCGTCGTCGGTGTCGACGGAGCTGCGCGTCCAGTCGCGGTCGAACTGTCCGTGTGGGTACGACAGGTGGGGGGCCAGAACCGTCACGTCCCACCCCTCGTCATCCAGGTGTCGCGTCGTGTCGCCGATCCGCGACGCGTTCCCACCCTGTTCGGGAGGGAAGGCCTGTGAGATCACCAAGACGCGGCGGTCATCGCTCATCGTTAGATCCTCGCGACTTCGAACCCGACCTCCCGCCACGACGAGGCGTCGAGAACGTCCTTCGTATCGACCGCGACCAGCGTTCGCATACCCTCCCGGACCGGTCCGGGATGGAGATCGCGATACTCGTCGTGGTCCGTGGTGACGACGATCGCGTCCGACCCCGCCACGAACTCCGGAACCGAGCCGTTCTCGATGGTCCAGTCCATGTTCGGGCTGCTCACGTGCGGGTCGTGGAGGCGCACCTTCGCGCCGTAACGATCCCGCAGCTCGTCGGCAAGCCGGATCCCCGGACTGTTCCGCGCGTCCGCGACGCCCCCTTTGTACGCAGCGCCGAGGACGGATATCCGACGGTCGGCCAGCTCCTCGAACCGTTCGCCGACGAGCTCGCAAACGTACGAAACCATCTCGTCGTTCAGCTGCCGGGCGTACTCGATGAGCGTTTCTCGGGAAGTCCCTTCACAGAGGAACCACGGGTCGACGGGCACGCAGTGGCCTCCCGGCCCCGGTCCGGGCGTGTGGATGTCGACCCTGGGGTTGGTGTTCCCCAGCTCGATGACCCGGCGAGGGTCGACGTCGTGCTCCCGCGTCAGCTTCGCGAACTCGTTGGCCAGCGCGATGTTCACGTCGCGGTACGTGTTCTGTGCCAGCTTGGCGAACTCCGCGGTCGTCGCGTCGGTCGTGTGGAGTCGACCCTCCACGAACGACTCGTATAGGTCGACGCCGGCCTTCGTTGCGGCAGCGTCGACGCCGCCGACGAGCCGGTCGTTCTCCCGTACCTCCGTCAGGATCCTTCCCGGCAACACGGTTTCGGGCGCGTAAACGAGCCCGAACTCATCCGGTCCATCGGCCTCAAGCAGTGGCAGGACCCGCTTGACGGTCGTTCCGGGCGGAACCGTCGATTCGAGGACAACCACGTCGCCGGGACGGAGGTTGCTCGTGGCCGTCTCTGCCGCCTCGGTGACCGCGGAGAGGTCGGCCCTGCGGTCCACGACCGGAGTCGGCACACACAGGAGGTGATAGTCGGCTGCTCGACACTCCCGGACCGGCGTCAACGTCCCCTCATCCATGGCTTCGACGACGAGCCGTTCCATTCCCGGCTCATCAAGCGAGACGGTTCGGTGTTCGAGCTCGCGGAGCAGGGACTCGTCGGTGTCATACCCGTACACCTGGTTGTCGCTATGGGCGAGGACCGTCGCCGTCGAGAGTCCGATATACCCGAGGCCGTGGACGCAGACCGTCTTGCCGCTCATACGGTCCTCTCCTGGGGGGATTCCTCCCGTCGAGGACCTTCGAGGAGGTACTCTGCTATCGCGTCGACGATCCGCTCGGCGGCGTTTCCGTCCCCGAACGGACAGGGCCACTCCGGAGTCGCCTCCAGCTGTGCACGTCCGGCAGCCACGATGCCCCCCGGGGACGTTCCAGCGACCACGTTCGCCCCCACCTCGACCGACTCGGGTCTCTCAGTGTTCTCTCTGACCGTAACACATGGAACCTGGAGGATACACGTTTCCTCCTGGACCCCGCCCGAGTCGGTGAAGACGATCGCGGCGTCGCTCTCGAGTGCGAGAAAATCGAGGTAGTCGAGCGGATCAACCAGCGTGACCGGGTCGGGAACCGTGAGATTCTTCGAGACGAGCTGTTCTCTCGCACGCGGGTGGACGGGATAGATACATTCGAGACCGGTCCGCTCCGCGAACTCCGCGACCCCGGTCAGGATATCCGCGAACCTGTCCGCGGCGTCGACGTTCTCCTCCCGGTGGGCGGTGAAAAGAACGTATTCACCGGGTGTGAGTCCGAGCTCGTCCAGCATCGCACTCTTCTCCGCTGCCACCAACTCGTTCTGGCGGACCGCGTCCACGATAGTGTTCCCGGTGACGAAACACCGCTGGTCGAGGTCTTCCCGGGCTAGGCGCGCGCGCGCCTCATCAGTAGGAGGGAACAACACCTCCGCGGCGTGATCGATGAGCACCCGGTTGACCTCCTCCGGCATCCTGCGGTCATCGCTGCGCAACCCCGCCTCAACGTGTCCCTGCGGGACGTCCGCCTTCGCCGCTACCAGTGATCCGGCGAGCGCGGAGTTCGTGTCGCCCTGGACGAGGAGAAACGAGGGATCGACCGAGTGTACCAGTGGTTCGAGTCGAATCATCATCTCCCCAGTCTGGTGACCGTGGGGACGAGAACCGACACCGAGATGGTGATCAGGCTCCGAGATCGCGAGCTGATCGAAGAAGACCCCGTCCAGCGAATCGGAGTAGTGTTGACCGGTATGAACGAGCGTGTACGGCCAGTCACGGTCCTCGAACTCGCGAACGACCGGCGAGAGCTTGATTATTTCAGGCCTCGTGCCTAAGACGATCATGATCGGGTTTTGTGGTCTTGTCATACGATCCGGGCAGATCCGTACACATCACGTCCACCGCTTTTAGGATAGTTATGAAGTCTACACTCACCGTCGAAATCAGTAAGTAAAATATAATTTATGTAAATTCGAGGGGAGTTCTCCGAGGCGGTACCTGCTGACGAGCGTGTGAACCCCTTTGCTCTCGGTAGTGGTCGAAAGACCGGATGTCGGCTATCTACGCCTTCGAGGAGTTGTCAACCAGCACAACGGATCAGTCAAAATAGTTTCGAAACCGATAGAAAGTAGTCCGAGACGTACGACTCACGATCGAAGTGAGTCTCGCATCTACACTCGGGGATCGGTTCAAGGCTGCGTTCGCCGGTCGGGTCGTCTCCGTCATCTCAGGGGCGATCCTTGCTGTTGCCTTAGCTCGACTCCTCGATCCCGACGAATACGGACTCTTGTTCCTCTCGATCTCCGTGTTCGGTACGATAATGCTCTTTAGTAAGCTCGGGATCGCAAAATCCACAGCCAGGTACATCGCCGAATACAAGGAGACTAACCCCGGTCAGCTCCGGCACGTTCTTCGGTTCGGGTTTCTGCTCAATCTCGTGGCGATCACGGTGGTCTGTGCGCTGGTTTTGGTGACGTACGAGTGGATCGCCCAGTTGCTCCGTGAACCGGATCTCGCTCCGTTTCTCCTCATCGGTGTGTTTTTCATCGCGTTTGGAACGGTTCTGACGTTCGTGCGTGTCACACTCCAAGGATTCGAGGCGATCAAAGCGACGGCCGGCTTACGCGTTATCGACACCGTCTCTCGGCTGATCCTTACGTTGGGACTCCTCGTGCTCGGTTACGGCGCGATCGGTGCACTCGTCGGATACATCCTCGCATACCTGCTTGCGATGATCGTTGGACTGGCCTATCTGTATCGACGATACTACCCACGTTCCACGACGGAGGCGTTCGAACCGGGACTGAAACGACGTATCGCGGAGTACGCTGTCCCATTGACAGCGACGAACACTGCAAACGTACTGGATAAGCGAATCGATACGATTCTGGTCGGCTTTTTCATCGGTCCGGTTGCAGTGGCGTATTACACGATCGGGAAACAGGTCATCGAGTTCATCGAAACGCCGATGTCTGCACTCGGGTTCACGCTTTCGCCGACGTACGAAGCCCAACAAGCGAAGGGAAATCCCGAGACAGCGGCACGGATATACGAAGAAGCGCTGTCACATGGCCTACTGTTCTATATTCCTGCGGCGGCTGGACTGATCCTCGTAGCGGAGCCGGTGGTCGAACTGGTTTTCGGGACCGAATATTTCGGTGCCATTCCGGTTGTCCAAGTGCTGGCAATATATGCAGTGCTGCAGTCTGTAACCAAGCTCACGAGTAACGGTCTCGATTATCTTGGTCGTGCACGAGAGCGAGCGATCGTGAAAGGAGTTTCGGCAGTGCTAAACGTGGTATTGAACGTCGTTCTCATCCCGTTGATAGGAGTTGTCGGGGCTGCAATCGCCACCGTCGTTACATACTCCATGTACACCTTGGCGAACGTGTATATTATTCACACGGAGTTCGATCTCCGTGTCAGGTTTATTCTCAAACACATTGGAAGTGTGCTTGTAATTGCGGGCGTAATGTCGTTCGTCGTGTCGTTGCTGCTTGGTTATATCACTGGATTTCTGACGCTGTTTGGCGTCGTCGCTGTGGGCGTTGTCGTGTGGGCCGTGCTCTCGATCGGAGCCGGGCTAATCGATTTTGAACGGATCTATTCAGTGTTATTTTAACTAATTATGCGAGAATCAACGAAAGCGCAACGTCCGTTCCGCTGTCCGGATCGCTCGTACCCGCTCTCTCCTCAGGAACCGGTCTCGTCGGGACGATCGGAGGAATCTCCGACCCCAGACGACGTGAGAACGGGCGATCCGCGTCGAGTTAGGTAACCACGATACGTGGAATCCGGCGCATTATTTTATACTTCGGGCCGAACTCGAAGGCTATGTCACCTGAACGTGCCTCCGAGAACGCGTCCAGGGACCTGCTCTGGGGACTGCTCGACCTGTGGGTCGTCGTCCTCGTCGCCCTAACCGGCGTCTCACTCTTTCATCTCGATCCGGGCGTCCTTCCCACCGTGAGCCTCCTATTGGTGCTCCTGTTCATGTTTCTCCTTCCTGGGTACGCGTTGATTTCGGCGCTCCAGCCCCGACGTCCCCAGCGATCACGCTCCGCAGGGAGGGACCGGTACGAGCCGACCGTTGCCTCCGAGGGAGGAATGGCGCTGACCGAACGGCTGGTCCTTGCTACCGGGGCGAGCGTCGGCATCGTGACGGCCACGGGGTTCGCTTCACATCTCACGGGGATCGGTATCGAGCCCGGACCGACGAGTGTGGTTCTGACCGCGATCACGCTGATCGGGTGTGTAGTCGCGGCCGTCCGACGCTACCGACTCCATCCGGACGTGCGGTTCGACGGCCGGGAGGTGATTCGCTCTTCGGCCCCGATCCGCGGACTGTTCGTACGTCGATCCACCATCGACCGAGCGATCACATCGCTGATCGTTGTCAGCGTCGTGGTCGCAGTCGCTGGGGGCGCCTTCATCGCGGTCTCCGTCGACGACCGGGAGTCGTACACCGAACTGTACGTCCTCTCCGCGAACGAGACAGGCGAACCGGTGGCGGCGGAGTATCCATCAGACGAGGAGGGGACCGAAGAGATCCTGATCGGGGTCACGAATCGGGAGGACCGGACGATGAACTACACGCTCATCGTGCACCACCAGTTGGTCGATGGCGACGCGGAGGTCCGATCCGAAGAGCGCGACCGGTACGACATCGACCTTCCACGGGACGACGAGTGGCGCACGGAGTATCCGGTTCCGACCGACGACGACCGCACGGGGGAGCGACTGGTGTTCCTCCTTTACGAAGGTTCTCCCCCGGACGATCCGGATCGCGAGAGCGCCTACCGCGCCGTCCACGTCTGGCTCGACGACCCCGACGATACCGCGTAGGAGTCGGTACACCTGCGATCGGAGGTCTGTAACTAAATACGGGTCTCGATAAGACGTCGCCATGGTCGAGAGTTCTAAACGCCGCCCGGACGCGGTGGTAGTTCCGGGAATCGAAGCACCAAGCACCGTCGCGTGTCTCCGATCGCTGGGGCCCCGCGACGTCCGGACGATCGTCGTCTCGGAGGACGAGACCACACCGGGATTCGCATCGCGCTACTGTGACGAGACCGTTCTCGCTCCGGATCCCGCCGACGACCTGGAGGGGTACGGTGACCTCTTGCTCGACCTCGCCCATCGGCCCGCTGTCCGGACGATCGTGCCCGTTCGGGAGCCGGACGTATACCTTCTCGCGAAGCACAAGGACGCTTTCGCGGAACACGTCGGAACTCCGTGGCCGGACTTCGACCAGCTCCGGACCGTTCAGGACCGGAAGCGACTTTTCGACGTCGCTAGGGAGGTCGGCGTCGGGGTCCCCGAGACGCGACTGTTGAACGAGTGGGACGACTGGGATCGGGAGGCAGTGATCAAGTCCCGGTACACGATCGTCGTCTCGGACGATGACGATGGCGCCTCGTATCCAACCGTGAGATATCACACCCCGGGAGAGGCTCCGGACGCCGAGACAGTCATCGAGGAGATGGGTCACGAACCGCTGGTCCAGGAGTACATGTCCGATCCCGCCGAGTACGCGTTCTTCGCGCTGTTCGATCACGGGTCTCCCGTCGCGACGTTCCAGCACCGCCAGATCCGGGGGTATAAGTACTCCGGGGGACCGAGCGCGTTCCGGGAGGCGGTAGACATCCCGGACCTCGAAGACGCGGGACTCCGACTCTTGGATCGGCTGGACTGGCACGGGTTGGCGATGGTCGAGTTCAAGCGCCACGACGGCGAGTTCAAGCTCATGGAGATCAACCCACGGTTCTGGTCCTCGCTGCCGTTCTCCGTCGCCGCCGGCGTCGACTTCCCCTACCAGTACCACCGTCTGTCGACGGGAGAGCCGGTCGAAGACCAGTCGTACGACGTGGGGGCTGCGGGTCACCTGCTTCGCGGCGAGGTCGGGTACCTGTACAGCCTCCTCACCCACGACTCTCCGCTCGCCGAGCGACCGGACGCGGTCCGCTCGGCGGGGACCGTGCTTGCGTCCATCGCGATGCACCCGAGGTTCGACTATTTAACACGTGATGACCCTCGCCCGTTCGTCAGGGACGTTCGACGGACGATCGGACTGGGTGTCCAACGGCGGGTCTGAGGGACCCGCTACTCCATGTAGCCCAGACCCTGTAGGCGCTCGTACACGTCCGAATAGTCCTCGTCCCCGTCGCTTCCGATGGCGTCCACCGCGTAGGATCTCCGCGCGGGTTCGCGATCGGAAACTGCGTCCTCGAGGACTTCCACGAGCACCCGACCATCCGTCTCCGCCGGGATCGGCTCGCCCATCGCGTGCAGGAGTGTCGGCGCCACGTCGTAGACGGTGGCGTCCTCGACGGTCGATCCGGCCTCGATGGGTTCCCCCCACGCGGCGAACAGACCGGTCGATCGGTGGTTCCCGGCCTTGTTCTTCCCCGGATCACGGAACACGCGATCGTCGAGTCCGGTCTTGCACTCGTAGCCGTTCACCTTGTCGACGACCAAGTCCGGCGCGGCCTCGTCGGTCGGGAAGAGTTCATCACCGTCGTGAACCGTCACCGGCGAGACACCGGTCTCCGGGTCCTCGAGTCCTTCGAGCACGCTCCGAACCGCGGCCGTGATCTCGTCCCGATTCTCCGGTTCGACACAGCCACCCTCGAAGCGCTCGGTGTCGTTCACGTAGACGTTCCCCGGCCCGAACACGAAGGCCTGCGTTCGACTGAAGTCGGTGTCGTAGAGGAGACTCTCTCCCGACAGCCTCGAAGTCATCTTCCGGTACAGCACCTCCGGCACGATAGACCTGATGTCGTCGGCGTCGATCCCGATGGCCTCGATCAGTCGCTCCACGGTCGTGCGGTTCGGTACCAATCCCAGCCCGTCGGATGCCGACTCGCCCTCCGCCCGTACGAGAAGTCCGCCCTCTTCGAGAGCGCGGTTGACCGAGACGAACTTCGATATCGGTCCGAATCCGTGGTCGGAAACGACGTACAGCGTCGCGTCGTTCTCGGCGACGTACTCCATCACCTCGCCCAGGATCTCATCGAGCTGTCGGTAGTGTTCGATCAGGGTTTGATCGTCCCAGATCAGGTGCTGGAGGCGATCGGGGGCGGTGTAGACGAAAAAGAAGAGCCGCCACGGCCCGGCGTCCATCAGGAGTCGCATGGCCTCTCGACGGCACTCGACCATCTCCGAGAGATCCGCCACGAGCTCGTCAGGGGAGTCGGTGTAGTCGTTCCAGTCGAGCCCGATCCGGTAGTCGGGAACGCGGTCAAGGAGCGCCTCCCGTAACTCGGGAGGGTGGGTCGATCTCTCGTCGAGTTCCGGAGTCGTCATCCCGGTTATCATCTTCCCGTCGAACGGGGTGGCGGGATAGGTCATCGGGACGTTCCCGACCAGCGCCGGAGAGAGGATCTCCCAGAGCGGCGACTGTCGGAGGTCACCGCTCGTGTACATCTCCTGTCGGTACTCCCCGATCAGCTTCTGGAATCCGTATATGCCGTGTGTCCCCGGCCGGACCCCGGTCGCAATGGAGGGCCAGGCCAGAGGCGTCGTCGCTGGCGTCGTGCTTTCGAGGGGACCAGTGGCCCCCTCCTCGAACAGGCGGGCGAAGTTCGGAAGCGTGTCTGGGTCGGCACGGTCGCGGATGAACTCCCAAGGGACCCCGTCGAGACCGAGTACGAACGCTCGGGACGTGATGTCGTCGGTAGACATAGTAGCGATATGTCCCTCGGAGAGGTCATCAGCGGATAGTTATATCTTGCCTAGGCGCCTTGACGGGGGTTTTGGACATCATTACTAATTGTGACAACGCGGACGTTGGATCCGATGGTGGTACGAGTACGATTATCTTCCCTCGGGCGGCGACTGTCCCGTCCGGGGATCGAACCGACGATCGTGACCGGTCCATGAACCGTATCCTCGGGTTCACGGCGCTTCGACCACGCGAGCTGACCGAGCCTCTCGAGGCAGCCGGCTACGAGGGGACGATCGTCGACGTCGACGCCCAGCGGTCCTTACCTGTCCGCGTGTTCGAACAGATACAGCGAGGACTGCGCGACCCCGTGGACGATCCTGACGTCGTCCTCGTCTACAACGGCACGGGGGTGCTCGGGATCGTCTCGTTACTCTTCGGGTGGTACTACTCGGCAGCGGTGCTAGTCAGGGTGAACGGGGACGTGTTCCGCCAGCACCGCGAGAAAGTCGAAGAGTTCAGCGACGGTGATCGGTACGTCGCTGCCCTCCTGTACTCGCTGCTTGGAACGGCGACTCGTCTGACCTACTCGCGCGCGGACGCCTTCCTCGTCGTTTCGGAGGAGCTCGGCCGCATCGTCCGGTCCGAGACGAACTGTCCGGAGTCGCGTATCGCTGTCGTCCATAATCCGGTACCGGACGTGGCGCCACCGAACGACGCGGAACTCCCGATCGACGTGTCCGAACACGACCGGATCCTCCTAACTGTCACGAACCTGAATTACGAAGGGAAGTTCGAGGGCGTCAAGCGGATCATCGACGGTATCGGGACGGTGCTCCCGGAGGGGGTCGGATACATCGTCGCCGGTGGCGGTGTTTACCTCCAGGAGTTACGGTCCTATATAAACGAGACCGTCCCGGAAGCGCGCGATCGCATCCACGTCCCGGGATACGTCGACGACGTCGAGCTCCTCTACGACGTCGCTGACGTCTTCGTGTACGTCTCCCACATCGACGGGTACCCGAACGCCGTTCTCGAAGCCCAGGCTGCCGAGCTGCCGGTCGTCGCGAACGAGGCTCACGGGATGGTCGAGCAGATCGATGACGGGAGGTCCGGACTCCTCGTCGACCTCGACGAGAACGCGGCGATCGTCGCCGCTGTCCAGCGGTTGCTCGCGGAGCCCGATCTCCGACGGCGGCTCGGAACCGAGGCCCGCCGACGGGTCGAACACGAGAACGCACCCGAGCGGATCGGGGCCGAGATGCTCGCCTCGATCGACGCCGTCCTCGCCGACGAACGACGCCGTTCACCACCTACACCGACTCCATGAACCTCGACATACTCCATCTCCATCGCGAGTCGGTGTACCCGCCGTCCGATGGTGGCGAGGTCCGTACCTGGAAAACCGCCGACCGGTTGACCGACAACGGCACGGTCTGGTTCGCACATCCGTGCGTAAACGACTACGTGTACGAAAACGGCCTCCGGGCGATCGACATCGGCAACCCGTACCTGCGGACGAAAGCCACCAGGATCTATCTCTGGAACGCCTGGCTGGCCGTCGGGAGCGGTTTCGATGAGCACCAGACCGAGTGGACGGTCGACACCCTCGTGCAGCACCCGACGACGTTCGACCTCGTGGTCTGCGAGAGCCCCCAGATGATTCGTGCGAGCCGCCGGCTGGCGGACCATAACGACGCGAAGCTTCTCGTGAACTTCCACAACTCGATGTACGAGCTGTTGGACCAGCAACTACGGTCGCGACGGGTGCCCGGGTTCCTCCGACGACGCGCGGTCGACCGTCTCCGACGCCTCGAACAGTCCGCCATCGACGCCGCGGACGCCGCCGTCTTCCAGTCCGAGGACGACGTGAACTACTACGATCTCCCCGAGGACACGGTCGTCGACGTGATTCCGAACGGCTGCGAATACGACTGGATCGCCGACGGTGGCGATCCGGAACGGGTCGCCGAAACGATCGGACTGCCGACGGACGGGACGGTCTGCCTGTTCGTGGGCGCATACGATTACGAACCGAACGGACAGGCCGCCACCTACATCTGTGAGGAGATCGCACCGAAGCTTCCCGACGTCACGTTCGTCCTCGCCGGGCGGAACCCACCGGGTTCGACCCCAGAGAACGTCCAGACCCCCGGATACGTCTCCGACCTGCCCGGACTACTCTCGGCCGCGGACGTCGCACTGTGTCCGCTGACGATGGGCTCGGGCACGAAGCTCAAGATGATGGACTACCTCGCGGCCGGATTGCCGATCGTTACGACGCCCGTCGGGACCCAGGGCATCCCCATCGAGGACGAGCGGGACGCCCTCGTGGTCGAGAGGGTCTCCGGGTTTCCCCGGGCGATCCGACGGCTCACGGGGGACGCTGACCTCCGACAGTCGATAGGCGAGAACGCGGCGAAAACCGGGAAATCGTTCGACTGGGATCGACTCCTCGCCGGTTACGACCGCCTCCTCGAATCGCTATACGAGCGGAAGGTCGAGACAGTATGAAAATCGCGACCGGGTTCGAGACAATATGAAGACCGCGACCGGGTCATTGTATCGCGTGCGAACCGGACGGGAGTTACCGCAATGGGCACGAGCGACGTTCGCCGTCGGTCTGGCCCTTGTCGCCTTTTGTGTCGTGACGATCGCCGCGAACCCGACCGCACCCGGGTACGAGATCTCCTTCTTCCAAGCGTATCCCCTCCGTTTCTGGGCCGGCCTCGTCACCGCTTTGGCGCTCGGACAGCTACTGATCCTCCGTAACGCGTTCGATCCGGAAGCGGAGTACTGGAAGCTCGGCGTCGTACTCGCCGGGATCGTCAACATCGTGCTCCTCACGCACCCGCACGTCCGGTATACACTGTACGGTCGCGGCGACGTCCTCACGCACATCGGGTACGTCCGTCACGTCATCGCGACGGGCACGATCATGGAGACGAACTGGTATCCGGTCATACACTTCCAGGCCGCGATGGTGGCCGAGCTCACTGGGATGGCGCCCAAGGACGCGATCAGCCTGTTTCCGATCGTCTTCTCCGTGATCTACCTGGCCTCGTTCGTCTACTTGCTCGCCCGACTCTCACCCTCACCTGCTTCGTTTCTGTTTGCGCTCTCTGTCGGGGTGCTCCTGCTTTTCGGAACGGCCCACATCTACGCCGCTCCTTCCGCAGCGGCTTTCTTCCTCGTCCCGTTGGTCGTCTACCTGTTCTTCAGGCTCCACGACGCAGAGCGGTTCCGGACCTATGCGGCCATCTTCGTGTTGGTCACGTTGACGTTGATACCGTTCCACCCCCTCACCTTCCTGTACCTGTTATCCATCCTCCTTTCACTGCGGGTCGTGTACTCCGGTGCGACCCGCGTCGGGTCGCTCTCGTTGGACGTCCCGGGCCCGGTCCGATCCCCTACGTTGCTGCTCGCGACGGTCCTGTTCCTCTGGTGGTACAGTTCGTTCTCGTCGGTGGCCAGGACCGGCTTCAACATCCTGGCCACACTCCTCGGCCGCAGCGAGGGCGGCCAGTTCGATCACCTCGCCGGCGTGGCGGCGGCGTACTCACCGGACATCGTGGACGTCCTCACCATCGGCATCGTGCGGTTCGGACTACTCGGGTTCCTCTGTGGCGGCGCTACGTTCCTGACGGGCTGGTACCTCCTGGGATCGCTACGGGATGGAGACCCGATCGATTCGCGCGTTGTCGCTTTTACCGCCATCTTCGTGACCTTCACCACCGTGGCGGCAGCCGCGTTCTTCGTTGATCTCGTGTTCAGGTACCACCGCTTCGCCCGACCGGTGTACCTGACCGCACCGATCCTGATCGGTGTCGGTCTCGCATTCGTCGACCAGCGTATTGACCGTCCCGCACTACGGCGGTTCGCGTTCGCGATCGTCGTCATCTGTCTCCTCTCGCTGGCCGTACTCAGCGTGTTTGGCCTCCACCTCTCGCCGATAACGACGGACTCCAACGCCCAAGTGACGAGCATGGAGATAGAGGGGTCCGACTGGTTCTACGAGCATCGGGACCGGGAGCTTCTCACCGACGAGATCGGGTTCAAGCAGTTCCGGTTTTACAGCGTCATCGCCGAAGAGATCACCCGAGATGAGGCCTACAACATCGTCGTTCTCACCGGGGAACGGAACATCCGTCAGAGTGGGACTGCACCACCCGATCACTTCGGCTACGACGAGAACGACTCGGCAGCCGCCGCGTACGACGACGACCGATACCTGATCCTTACCGAATTGGGAAGGGAGGAGTTCCCGGAGCTGTATCCAGAGTACGAGCCGTTCTGGCGGTTCACCCCTGAAGACTTCCAGCGGCTGGAGCGCGACCCTGCGATCGATCACGTCTACGACAACGGAGAGTTCGACGTCTACTACGTCCACGGTTCCTGAGAACCGACGCGAGTCACTGTCCGTCGTACTGTGAACAGACTCGCTGGATACCCTCACCGAGGTCGATCTCCGGTTCCCAGCCGGTCTCAGTGCGGATCCTGCGTGAGTCCGCGCACGTGTCGTGGACGTACACGTCCGCAGGAATCGGGTTCTCGACGTACTCGGGCTCGATGTCGGTCCCGAGCTCGTCGTTGATCATCTCCACGACGGTATCGAAGTCGTACGCCTCGCCGGTCCCCAGGTTGTAGATCCCGTCCAGCTCGTGATCGGCGGCCAACACCAGGCCGCGGACGATATCGTCGACGTAGGTGAAATCACGGGTTTGACTTCCGTCGCCGTAGATTTTCGGCGATCGACCCGCTGCGATGTCGTCAGCGAACTGTGCGATCACGTTGGCGTACTCGCCCTTGTGTTCCTCGGCGCCGCCGTAACCTTGGTAAACGGAAAAGAAGCGCATCCCCGCGATCGATAGGTCGTAGTGGTTCGAGAAGTACTCCCCATAGCTTTCGCGGGCGAGCTTTGAGGCCTCGTATCCGGTGTTCGCGACGACGTCCATGGTTTCCGGTGAGGGATCCGTCCGGCTTCCATAGATCGATGACGTCGAAGCGTAGACGACGGTGTCGCATCCGTCTCGACGGGCCTGTTCGACGACGTTCACGAACCCCTCGACGTTCACTCGAGTACCCTCCTGTGGGTCCTGCTCGTGCATAGCGTACGATGACAGCGCCGCGAAGTGGTAGACCACGTCTACTTCCGTCGGGAGGTCATCCTCGAGGACGTTCCGCTCGTGGAACTCGACGTCGCCGGTGAGGTTCTCGGTCGTACCGAGGTAGCCGTTGTCGACGACGACGACATCGTTCGTCTCCGCCAGTTCGTTGGCGAGGTTCGATCCGATGAATCCGGATCCTCCCGTTATCAGGATTTGTTGGTTTTCCATGAGGAACACAGACCGGGAGCAGGGGACAAAAGTAATCACACCGTTCCGCTGCGTTTCGGCCACTGCTCCTCGAAAGGAGACCATACCACTCCGTCCATGAGCGCTCGTCCGGCCGTCAGGCCCGCCGAACGGTGTGGACGCCGATCGGAGTTCGAGAGTACCGAGCACCGAGACACCGCCGTATTGGCCTTGATACTCGGCCACCTTTGGGTCAAGGGTAGCACGCGTATACTAAAGTCGAAAATGACCGGATCCGGCCACACGTGCGCCATCTACCCCTACTGCGACGGGCGATCAGGAATCCGGGACGGATACTGACGGAGCTGAACCGGCGGTACCATACCCGCGGCTCCGCGTACAACACTGACGGTGTCGATGTCTTCGCGGAGGACTGGGACACGCTCGTCCTCCTCGATGCGTGCCGGTTCGATGAATTCAAGCGACAGTCCGAGCTCTCGGGTACGCTACGGCGTCGGACCTCCCGGGGAGCGACGAGCGCCGAGTTCGTTCGGGGGAACTTCGCGAACAGACGGCTCCACGACGTAGTGTACGTCTCAGCTAACGGGTGGTTTCCGAAGCTGCAAGACGAGATCAACGCGGAAGTCCACGAGTTCGTTCTCGTCGAGCGCGACGCGGTACAGGGTCTGACGAGCAAGCCCGAGACGGTCACAGACAGGGCGATCGAGGCGATCGACGAGTACCCGACCAAGCGCCATATCGTCCATTACATGCAGCCACACCAGCCGTACCTCGGACCGCTGGGAGAGAAACTCACGTTCGGGTCGACCCTTGCCGAGACGGTCGAGCGAAACGGGCTCTCACGACGGGACGTGATCCGGGCATACCGAGAGAACCTCCAGCTCGCGCTCGATGCCGTCGAGCGACTCGCGGACACCATCGACGGGAAAACCGTGATCTCGGCGGACCACGGGGAACACCTCGGCGAGCGTGAGCGCCCGCTCCCCGTCCGGTTCTACGGACACATGGAGGGTCTCTACACGAGCGAACTCGTCGACGTACCGTGGCACGTCCTCGAGTTCGACCGCCGTCGACGAATCATCGCGGAGGAACCTGACGAGGGCCGTACGTCGATCGATATCGAGGCCGTCGAACGGAACCTCCGAGACCTCGGATACAAGGTCTGATCGTGACGGCTGTGAGTTGGTCCCCGTCGGTTCCGTGACCGTCGATCCCGATGACGTGATTTCGGTGACGTTCGTGGGGTGGAGGTGGAACACTCGTCGGATCCCGTCCTGTCAACGAGCGTCGTCGTGGCGGTCCCCTCGTCGTCTCCGATTCCCCGTCTTCGTCCGCCTACTCTCCCGTCTTCGTCCGCCCGCTCCCCCGTCTTCGTCCGCCCGCTCCCCCGTCTTCGTCCGCCTACTCTCCCGTTTTCCCGTCCACCGAGGTGTGTTCCACGAGCTGTTCGGGCGTGACCTCCTCGCCGTCGAGTTCGATCCACATGTCATCCGGGACGTCGAGCGTGACCTCGTGGATCGGTCCCTCGACGAGGAAGGCGTCGCCGTACCCTTCTCCGGTCCCGCCGCCTGCCGTCCAGCGGTCGCCGTCCTCTTCGACGTAGTCCACGCCCGACCACGTCCCTCCCTCGATCGGTCGTCCCGACGGGGTTTCGTACGGCGCGGTCGTGAACTCGACCGGCCCCTCCGCGGTGAAGTCGTAGGTCACCGCCGAGCCGTCTTCCTCGGAGATGAACGCTACCAGGCGGCTCTCGGGAGTGTGTTCCACGGGCTGTTCGGTGGTGCGTTCGACGAGCTGTTCGGGCGTGACCTCCTCGCCGTCGAGTTCGATCCACATGTCATCCGGGGCGTCGAGCGTGACTTCGTGGATCGGTCCCTCGACGAGGAAGGCGTCGCCGTACCCTTCTCCGGTCCCGCCGCCTGCCGTCCAGCGGTCGCCGTCCTCTTCGACGTAGTCCACGCCCGACCACGTCCCTCCCTCGATCGGTCGTCCCGACGGGGTTTCGTACGGCGCGGTCGTGAACTCGACCGGTCCCTCCGCGGTGAAGTCGTAGGTCACCGCCGAGCTGTCTTCCTCGGAGATGAATGCAACCAGGCGTTTCTCGGGAGTGTGTTCCACGAGCTGTTCGGGCGTGACCTCCTCGCCGTCGAGCTCGATCCACATGTCCTCGGGAGCGTCGAGCGTGACGTCGTGAATCGGTCCCTCGAACAGGAAGGCGTCGCCGTACCCTTCGCCGGTCCCGCCGCCTGCCGTCCAGCGGTCGCCGTCCTCTTCGACGTAGTCCACGCCCGACCACGTCCCCCCTTCGATCGGTCGTCCCGAGGGAGTGTCGTACGGCGCAGTCGTGAACTCGATCGGTCCCTCCGCGGTGAAGTCGTAGGTCACCGCCGAGCTGTCCTCCTCGGAGATGAACGCGAGGAGATTCTCGTCACCCGTTAGCTCAGTGTGTTCTTTGGACCCCGAGTCGGAGTCGAACTCGTCGGGGTCGGTCACCAGCTGCAGGTCATCGAAGCGAATCTCGTTGTCGGACGGGGACGACCAGGAGCCGCCGTAGTAGGCGTTAAACCAGAAGCCCTGGACCTTCAGGTCGGTCGTGTCTCGGAACCGGATGTCGGTCTTCTCGAACGCGAGATCACCGTTGGCCCAGCCTCGAAGTACGCCGTCGTTTTCGCCGGGGGTGTTCATGGTCACCTCGCCGGTGATCCGGTGCCACTCGCCTTTCGACAGGTCCCCTGCATCGTCGTTCGACCAGTCCCAGTTGCTACCCCAAGAACCCATATCGGCGTGATAGCAGTACCATCCGACCTGGACGTGGTCGGAGTCAGAGCCGGGGGTGAAGGACATGCGTGCCGACCACCCGTTCGTTCCGTCGGACTCGCGGGCACCCCATCCCGCGGTATCGTACGTCCCGGCGGGACCGGGAAGCTTCCCGCCGTTCCTGACGACCTCGAAGTCGGTCGGGAAGTAGACGTAGTACCGGAAGTGGAGCGTCTCGGGCTCCTCGTATCCCTCCTCGTAGAACCGATAGCGCATGGAGGTTCCGTAGTGGTCGCCGCTGTCGAACCGTGCTGCCAGCGACGCGTCGCTGTCCGCGCGATCCGACTCGACGAGTGAGTTGTTTTCCGTTGTGGACAGTCGAGAGAACCGATCGGCGTACGACGAGTCGTCGAACCCGATTGTGACGTCGATATCGGGGTCCGATGATTCGGCCGCCGCGGTGCCGGTCGAAGCTATCCCCAGGCCGCTCGCCGCTGCCGCCACAGCCGTCCCGGTCGTTCGGAGCATCGAACGGCGAGTAAGTAGATCATTACCGTCCAGTTTCTCGGTAACGGTGTCTTTCCGTCCAGTACGGTCTTCATTCCCTTCAGCATCTTCGGAGTAGCCTGATGCCATCGTCCCGGTAGGAGTGACTTACTTTAAAAAGTCTAATTACCTGGTAATCGTTCGATACGGATGAATGATTGTTCGATAGCTGTGTATAGCCAGCAACTGTTTAGTATCTGATAATATATTCGCCTACAATAGCCGTGGATTTTTGGCACGTGCACCTGGTTTATGGTACTCCTACCGACGGATAACGAGCTATTACCGACAGTAGAGGGCTATTACCGACCGTCCAAGAATCATCCGCGCGCCAGCGTCTCCACCCCTCTGTGCTTCGGCATCACCACGATCCTTCCGGCCCGAGACGAACGACTTCCAAAGATCCGCATATCGCAGGGTCGGATTCGGCCCCGTTTCGCCGGTAGTCATAGTGTGTTACTACCGAGACAGGGCTACGGATACGGCGGTTATACTAATAAATGGGCCGGAAGATCGGTATGTCGATGTGATCACTGCTCTACCACGGACGACGTCAGGGGGGAGACGATGGTGACTCCCGCGGACCACGGATCGCTCCTGGTCGTGGCGCTGGCGACGTGCATGATCGTATCGCAGTTCTACTTCCCACCCCACGTGGAGACGAGGTGGCGAGCCCGGCTCCGTCGGCTGTTCTATCTCGGTGCGGCAGCCGTGGCCGTCCTCGCCCTAAGGCAAGTGTATGAAGTTTACAAGATCGTTGGTCTTTGATATCCTCCCCGCGCTGAAGCACGAGGATTCCCACGGCACCGTACCGCTGAGTTGGGATATTGTGGTTTAGGACAGTACCCGTTCTTGAGGCGCGAACGCACCAGTTTCCGTGTCAAACAGGAACGTCGATGGCTGTGCCAACCAGCCGTTACTCCTATTCACCGACACACTCGGTGAACTCGGAGATACTTTTTGTCGGATGTTCTCGGCTCCGTTCACGTCTGCGTTCGCCGTCGTCTCGCAGTCGTCGCAGACGTACAGTCCGCGCTCGACACGGTTTCCATCCCGCTTGCGACCACAGCACGAACACGACTTCGACGTGTCACGTTCGGACACCTCCTCGACGACGATACCCTCCATCTCGGCTTTGTAGGTGAGCCGCTCTGTGAAGCGGTCGAATGCTCACGAGTGCAAGTCGAGATTGCCGTGCGTGCCCCAGTTCTTCGACTTATCGGTCTCGTCGTCCTCACGGATGCCGGAGAGATCCCCGATCACGATCGTTCCAACGTCCTCCTCAACACACCGCTGAACGATGTGTTTCGAGAGCGTGTGGAAGTAGTGCGTGCGCCGTCCCGATTTCTTCTGATTCAGCCGCGTGGCTTGTTCACAGCTTGAGTCGTCACACTGAGCGAGCCGCTTGCTGAAGTAGTAGTCGTCCTGCTTCAGACAGTTCAACGGGTACAGCTCGCTGTGGCCGTCTTCGTATGCCAACGCGGCAAAGTTATTGATGCCGAGGTCGATGCCGACACTCTGATCGCCGGGCGACTCAGCTACCTCAATCTCAACCTTACAGACGAAGTGAAGCTCCCACGTATCGCCTGTCCAAACCGCCTTCACTTGTTGGACGTTCTCCACGCCAGAGAGGTCAACGTCGGGACGAGTTTGGAATGTACAGAGAATGAAGTCCGACCAATACTCTTTGAGGTTCGATCCTTTCGAGAGTCGGACGCGGTTGTACTGGGTGTCGAGTGTGAAGCCAGCGGCTTTGAACGTCACCGTCGAACGCGGGTGTTCGTCGTTGCGTTTGCGGTAGCCGGGCGGCTTCGCAGTCGAGTCTCCGTTTCGTCGTTTGCCGTACCACCCGTTGAACGCCTCAGCGAGTTCTTGAAGGACTCGCTGTGCTCAATGAGCGGAGCTCATTGGCATCACGAGACGGCTTCGCCGTCTCGAACGAACTTGACTGAGAATGCAGGTCATCATAGCGTTCGTGGTTTTTGAGATACGCGGTGGGTTCGATGTGGTTTGGGATGTGTCCGATCTCGCCCCAAATCCGGCTGCATGTCCACCGTCCGACGTTCCAGAGTTTTGAGGCTGCGAACCCGAGGGCATCAAGATCGTCGGACACCTGTGACTGATTCCGAATGGAAGCAGTATAGGTGCGCGTAACGACCTGTTTTGCCATACGTAACCTATGTAGACAAACTTACTTGATGGTGTGGATTACGCAGCGTGAAATATCCTGCCGTCCCATCGAACGGTAGAGTAGCGAAGAGTTGTCGGATTCATCCCCGCGCTGAAGCGCGAGGCGTTTTCCTTGACTCTCCGTCATCGAGTGCGTCGCATCCGACCGATCTCGTGAGTCGCCGTTCTCCGTGTCTTTAGTGTGCGATACAGGCTACGGACTCCCGAATACAACGGATACGGTGTGTTCCGTAACATCGTATGGACCACCTGTTCGCGCTTTGGCATCCCCGTGATCGACTCGAAATCGGCATCCTGCAGCCAACGAACGAATCTATCGGATCCAGACACTGGGAGGTCCTGATCAGGGTCGATCTGCTGCTGATAGTACTGCCAGTAGTACGGGGCGTGTTGGGTGATGAGCCATGCGCCCCTTTCGAACTGTTCGATGGCATGATCGAACGCCGTCCGATCGAGGTCGAACCCGTGGTCGTTCGGGTCGAGACCGGCCAACGCGATGCCGAGTCCCGTCCGGATGCATTTCTCACACCGATTGCAGTTCCCGCCGACCTGCGAGTGCGAGCACGACCGAACCGGGAGATCGAATCCGTTCCTTTGTACGTAGTCCGCGATGACCTCGATTCGTTCCTGTCGGTTGCGATCGAACCCGACGTGGGCTGCCCGCGTACGCCCCCATGCGACGTTTCCGTCGATGTCGGGATGTGACCCCCACGGAAACGCACGACCGTCCCAGTGGTCGACCACGTCGGGAGCTGGCGCGTGTTCCCAGAACGTTGCCCCGATGTAGAGCCGCCCCATGTCCTGTGCGACGGTCAGGGGGGCACAGAGCCCGAGCAGTCCGAGACCTCCCCCGACGGCGCTGTACCACTGTCCGTCGAGATGGGGCCCGAAGGTAGCGTTCAACATCGACGTATCCAGACATTCGAGCATGTTCGAGCGCACCTGCTGCGTGTCGACGCCGAATCGAGCGGCGTAGTCGTCCATCCGACGTTGAACACGTCTCCAGCGGTCCGTTTCGTCGATTCCCACGACCCACCCTTGGACGTTAATGAGTGTCGGGTTCTCGTCGCGGTGAGTGATGTACGTCGATAGGGAGTCGACGCCGCCCGTGAACAGCACCCCCGCGTTCGATGCCTCATCGTAGGCGGGGGTTGTGTCGACGACGTTTTCGGGGACGACGTCTCCGCCCTCCATGAACGTCGGGTACATCTCGCACAGCACCGACTTCACGGCCGTGATCGATTCCAGAAACCGCTCGTCGAGGACGGGTACGGTGACGTCGGCACCCGTCGCCCAAGCAACCGGACAGAGGTGAGCAAGGACTGGAATCGAAAGGATCCCCTCCGGGACATCGGAAACCGGTACGTCGTACTCGACGTAAAACGGTTCCTCGTCGAAGTACTGTCGGAGTTCTCGTGAATACGTAAAGGAGGATTGAAGGCTTGACCCGCTGGCGAAGACGTCTTGAACGGTGATTTCGGGCATACGTACTCGAGTTCAAACCCGGTAGTCGACTGCTTGGCACATGATAGGAAAACGGTAACGTAGTTATTCTAAATAGTACGACATAATAAGTATACACCAACTACCAGTAGGTTGTGTCTCATTACCCCCGCTACGTCGCGTGATTTGACGGACCCATCGGATAGGCTTCACCCTCGGGGTCACGCGGTTCGAGGATCGGAGATTCTCGTCATCACGGAAGACGGGGGTCCGGACGATCTCGGGGCGGTTGCCCTGGCTACCTGCCGGTCGTTCGATGCGGTCACGGACGAGTGCACCTCGGGCGTGATCTCGCTGCTTCGTCCGGCGGTCGTACAGTTGACGGATGCGGTGCCCACTGTATCGGCCTTTCTCCAACAGCGATTGAAAACGGGCAGTTTCTCGTGTCGTCTCACGAAACCTGTTGAACGGACCGCTCCCTTCGTATCGGCGTCGTGTGACAGTCCTGTTGTACACGCGACGAGGGTGTTTGCATCGATGTCCGGCGTTGGTCGTGAGCGCATCACGTGCCGTGAGCCCCGTTCGTCTCCGTGTCTGATCCGTCCGAATCGTTCAGGAGCATGAGGCCGATGAACAGGCCAAAGACAACCGATGAGACGCCCAAACCGCCGAGAAAGTGGGACTCGAAAACCATGTACACGTACACTGCACTAGCCGTACCGACGACGTACGCGTTCCATGGGGTCCAGCGCTTCCTGATTCCACACCCGAGCGTGTAAGCCAGCGAGGTAAGGTAGAGTAAACCAGCAAGTAACCCGGTGCTGAGAAGCGGATACACATAGGAGTTATGTGGACCACTACTCCTCCCGGTGTCGGAGCTGAGCGGTGGAAACAGTTCGGAGAAGCCGAACTCATCTCCGATTCCGATCGCCGAACCAACGTCCGCGAATCCAACACCCCACAACGGGTTCTCGGCGATGAGTTCCAGCGATCGCATCCATCGATCGACACGATCCATCAGCGTCGTCTGCATCACCGCCGAGACGTGACCGATTCGGATCATCCCGTACAACGCGATCACCCCGACACCGATACCCAGAAGTGAAAGGAACTCGTGTCGACCCGACAGTACGACGAGCGAGCCGGCGATGAAGCCGACGAGTGCGGCATCGCCTTCGCTCATCACCAATCCAAGCAGGCAGATTCCAAGCGCTGCGATCCAAACGAAGCCTCGACGAACGAGGACGGTATACAACGCGGCCAAACACCCGATCATCATAAAAAACCCATATGGGTTGGGGTTTATGAACACCGAGACGGTTCGGATCGCGTACAGACCCATGACTGGCTCCCCGACGTGATCAGGAACTCTCGTATCAGACGTTGTCGCTACCCAGAGTACCCAGACGCCGATTACGGCGAGAACGACGCCGACCGTTGTCAGCCCCATCGTGAACGTCCGTCGTCGCCCTTCGATGAACTGTGGTAAGACGACGACCGTTGCGACCACAGCGACGGGCGTGCTGAGAAGAAAAGACAACATCACTGTATGTGTATCATGAAACCAGTAATGGGCCATTACCCCCGCGTAGTACCCTCCAAAGAGTACGAAAAACGTTGGATCAGTCGAGATTCGAACGCTTGTGAACACGACGCCGTAAATGATAATCGTGGCGAGCGTTATGCCCGAAAGCAGATACCCGTAATCTATGGGGATAAACCACGTCGACGGAGCGATGCTCACGAGGATCGCTAACACGGCAATAAGCGGATAGTGGAGAGGAGCTGTTCGGGCCTCCGAGGATGATCGGCCCCACAAATAGTCGATGTACTGCCAAAAATTCATTCCGGCGTCAGTACCGTACAACGTCTATTAGTTAATCGCCCGTTGCACGGTTTGGAGACCGTGCGGGTTCGAAGGGCACGCTGATCTCACAGCTTCCGAATCGTTCCTCAGACAGCAGAACAACGAAGTCGGGTCGATGGCACGGCCTGTGTACCTCACGTGGAACAATCACAACTGGCGGGAAGACCATAATCCGTCGCCTTCGAGACGATATGCAGTTTGATAGCGACTCGGTCCATGTAGTCAATATCACCGGACCTCGCACGGAGACGGTCCCCAATCGTCGCGGAGACATCCCGAACGAACTGCTTTCCCTCAGCGTCGAGAGACTGGTGATAGTGGTACGGATCAGCGTTGAGAGCGTGGATCTGTGCGTTCTGGTATAAGAGCGAAGCGCCTGACTGCGTCGGGGCGCGAGTGGAACCATGGTCAAATCTAATCGGGAGATCAGCGGGAAAATCGCCGTAAGGCGTTGCCTGCGTGCGAATGAGAACCGACTAGAATCGGGATGCCGCCTCCCGGATTTGAACCGAGCCGAGACGTTCCTGCTCGCCTCCGGCTGCGACGGCGTGGACGTCGCTTTCAGTCCTGGGACAGCCACTCGAACAGACTCGGAGTTCTGCTCTCGACCTGTTCCGCGATTCCGTTGATCCGGATGGCGTTAGAGAATGCCAACAGTGTCGGTGCCCACAGGCCGATGAACAGTCCGTGCTCCTTGTTCCCGCGGACGTAGTACTGGAACCACGCCAGCAGTACCGATCCGACGGCTGCCATGATCATTGGATCACGACCAGTTCGCATTCCGACCTCCTTGGCTTCGTCTTTCTCTGTTTGGTCTGCCATCACCACTCGCTTGAGTGGACGGCTATTTTGTTATAGAGATGCAAGGAGAATTCCTGCGGCTGTAGCCGCAGGATGTATCCGACGATACGCTTCACCAATTACCGCTCGACGGTAGTAATGGGAGCCATCAACACCGAGTAACGGCGCTTCGGCACCGTCCCCAGAAATCATCGGTTTATGAGGACGTCTTCAGGCGTAGGTGGATGTCAAATAGCGAGAAATGTTCGTAGGGATCGATCTCTGTCCTTGGGATGGGCTTACCACAGATCTGCGACGCTTTCTCGTCGATTTTCTAAACGGGTAGCAATGATTTATATACACACCTCCTCTGTCTCGACGCAACGGAACAATGCTCGGACAAGTTGCCAAGGCTTACCAACAGTTTGACGACGCACGACCGTTCGTTCGACCGACCTACAACCAGCTCGAAGTGACGATACTCCCACCGTACGGTGACCCTGAAGTCCACATTCTCGGCGAAGTCGGTACGTACTTCGTCGCTGGCGTCTTGGCCAACGCCGTGGTCGAACGGCTCGTCGAGGAGTGAGAAACGCGAGACCGTTCTCCTGTTTCTGAACCGCTTCCACGAGAAGACGACGGAGAGTGTGCCCGCTTCTGGATCCGAACGTGCAACCGAGGTCGTTCGCTTCGATCGACCCCGCCCTGAAGGGCGAGGCTTGCGCTCGAAAATCACGTCATAGATCATAGACGATCGCGTAATGAACGACTCATTCGAACGAATAGGACCTATAGAGATGTCTCGATCGATATTCACCGATCCACCTTCGACTTCCCGCTCGCGGGAACGGGACAGTTCGATCGTCAGTCGGGTTGGTGGTATCAGGTATCCACCACGGAGTGGGACGCTCGAGGTGTTTGGGCGGTATACTGGCTGGGATCAGTCTCGGCATCGCGGAGGAATTACATTTCTGAGGAGCTGCTGGCGACGCTGTCGGTTTCGTCCGCCGCCTTCTCACCGGCTTCCTCCGTCCGTTCTGCTGCCTTCTCGCCGGCTTCCTCCGTCTGTTCTGCCGCCTTCTCGCCGGCTTCCTGAACCGCCTCGCCGGCCCGCTCTGAACCTGCCTCGATCCGTTCGGATGCGGTCTCGCTCCCCTCTTCGATAGTCTCTGCGGCCTGGTGGATCCGGTTGCCCGTCTTCTCTTTCACACTCTCGATAAGGTCGCCCGGCTTCCGAGAGTTCTGGGCCCAGTAGGCGAGAGCGATCGCACCCGCTCCCAACAGCAGGAGTCTTTTCAGTCCCATCCCTTTCGACCGTTTCGCGGGCCTGATTTCGATGACCTTGTCGTTCGACGAGAGGGCATCGGCTATCGCCTCCGTCATCTGATCGTCTATACGTGACTTGCCCTCTCCCAACTGGTCTTTGAGTGACGGGCGTTTCATTGTACTCGGGTGTTACTGCGTCGAGTTGCGTTCGAGCACAGCCGCGTCACCGGGAACCGAGATCCGGATCGCGATACGCTCGTAGTCTGGTCTTCCATCGACCACACGTTGCCCCCATTCGGATATTGTTATGTCCCGTGGAATCCGCCTGCCAGCGAACGCGCGTCCGTAACCCTGCCTTACTGGTGACGAACCCCGCTTGCTGGGCGCACACCCGAGAATGGGGGAGAGAGCGACTGACAGTTGGGAATTCACATGGAAGCGCCCGCTCCGCTCGCGGGAACGGGGACGGCTCGACCGTCAGTCGAGGGTCGTGTTCAGATACGCTGATTCCATGCGAAATCGAACGATCTCAGCCCCTCGATCCCAGATGGGACGCAATAATTTGCGTTGAGATAGAATTATTACATTTAAACGAGTGCTGTTGGATATGTCACCTGAGGAGGCGTCAAACGACGAATCCGCGTGGGGAGGAACGTGGAAGGAGCACGCGTCGGCGTTCGATCGGGTGAAGTCGGTCACGATGACGCTCTCGGAGCCGCAGCCCGCCCCGTGGATCGCCGAGGAGTCTTCCGTTTCCCCGAATACGGCGCGGGACCACCTACGCCGGCTCATCGATCTCGGCGTCGTGACGGCGACCGAAAAGGGCGGTGCCCGTCGCTACTATCCCGATCCGCTGTACACCCGGCTTCGGGACGTTCGAGAGTTACTCCGAGAGACGACGAAGCAAGGGCTCTCGGAACGGGCCGCTGATCTGAAAAGCGACATCGCGACCTGGAAGGCCGAGTACGACGTCGACTCGCCGGACGCGTTGCGCGAGCGAGCGGCTGCTGACGACGTTTCCGTCGAACGAGCCTACGAGTTCGTACGGATCGCAAGCGACTGGGAACTCGCCCGGTATCGACTCTCACTCGTGCAGGACGCCATCGAGAACTATGACACATGGACGTCTGATCCGTCGTCGCTCACGGTATGACCGGCGAGCGGGACGTACCCGGGAACCAACCCGACACCGGCTATCACCGAAGCCCTCGTCCTCTTTCTGAGTCCCGCAGGGAACGTGTCCGCTCCGATGGAGGTGCTAACTCGGGACGGGATCGCCACCGTATTTTGCGCGAACTGCGCGGCGAGTTAGCGCGACACCCCGCCGTCCAATCCGTCGAGGGGGAACCACCGAATGAGTACCGGAAACTCCGAGCCACGCTCGATCCGTCGTGGTTCGGTCGCGGAGTAGAGAGTGCGTCACTTCGGGTAACGTGGATTCCGAACCCGTCACCTGGCCCGGAGGCGTCCGGTCGGGCGAACGACACCTGGGAGCGGACGCCGATCCGGGCGTACTACGCTCTCCATTACAGCGAGCCGGACGGTCTGGACTGCGGGTTCCATTGCGAACCGAACCCGCACGTGGACGGCTTGCTCCACTACCAGGAACGGGATGGAACGAACGACGCCTACACGTACGATCCGGTCTCGGTCGGCACACGCTCTGCGACCGGACTCCTGTGGGAAATGATGGGCGCACTCGCCGATCGGCTTGGCGACCGCGATTGAAGCAAACGGAGGCTCGTCAGAATCCTGCGCTCTGAGAGGATCGCGTAACTGGCTGGCACCTGCTGCGCGTACGTCACGCTCGCAGGCATGTGAACGCGGAGTACCATGTCGCCTATGTCGCCTCCCGAATTTGACCCGGGGACAGCCCCTGAGGTGCGGCACAGACCACGAGCATCCGACCTCGGCCGATGGAGGTGGCCTGCACGGGGCACCCCCGATATGCGTCGAAATCGGTGACCGTTCAGGGCAACTCGGGTGCGTCGTTGCCGGGCGTTACCTCGAAGGCGTTCAGTACGCACGCGAGCATGCTGTAGTACCCGACCATGGCGGTCAGTTCCATCACGCCCTGGACCCCGAATTGGTTCTTCGCTGATTCGTACGTTGCCTTCGTGGTGCGGTTGTCGCGGAGTAGCTCACGGCCGTACAGGACGATGACCCTCTCCGTCTCCGTCAGTCCGTCCGCGGACGCCCGTGTCGCCACCGCCTCGATAGCCTCCGACCTGACTCCGGCCTTTCGGGCTATCGGTTCGTGCGCCGCCCATTCGTAGGCGCAGTCCCACTCGCGTGCCGTATTGATGATGGTCAGCTCCCGCTCGGCGTCCGGAAGCACGCTCTCGTACCGGAGGTACGCCCCGAGGTGTCCTATTCGGCCCGCAACCTCGGGACTATTCATGAGCACGCCGAACGGTCCCCTGACGCCCCCGCGGCTCTCCTCGATGGCGTCGTAGCGGTGTCGATGTCCCTCCGGAACGTCGTCTCTGTCGGTGATGTACGGAATCCGCGTCGATCCCGGTCCTGTCATGGCGTCCGCTCTTTCGATCTTCGGGCTCTTAATCGGGTGCCCCCGACGCGGGCCAGAATCGGAAGGGTGTGCTCTCGATTTGTCGAGGTTGCCACCGTTCGGTTTCTCTCGCCGTTCACTCTTCGGGCCGCATCGTAGAAGTGCCGCCTCCCGGATTGTGAACCACGTTCCACGGGAAAACCGATCACTTCGAACCGAACAGTTCGATGGACTACTCCACTATCAGGAGCGCGATGGTACGAACGACGCGTACACGTACGAGCCGATCTCGTTCGATACACGCTCGGTGTCCGGGTTCCTGTGGGAACTGATGGACGCGCTCGCCGACCGGCTTGACGACTCTGAGTGACGCACATACCGGTCCGGTTGCCGAAACGACGCACGGTTGGAACGGCCTCTGTTCAAAGCCTAGAAGAGCTGACCTGTTCCTGCTGTGCACACGCAACGCTCGCAGGGATTTGAACCGTGAGTATGATGCCGCCTCCCAGCATCTGAACAGCCTCCCACCGGAGGATAGGCGCGTACTATTTTAAATATTTGAGATGTACCAAATTATTTGACCTAGCAGACATAAGTACCAGTACGGATGACCGAACCGAGCTCGGAGTCGTGGAGAAATAACATGAGTGGTCGCGAGCGTGTCCGGCACGTCGTGGAACTGTTGAACGAGCCGACACCGGTCCAAGAAATTGCGGATCGGGCAGACGTCTCGCGCACGACAGCCGACGACGAACTCCAGCGCCTGCAGAGTGACGACTGGGTCACCGAGACAACGGTCGACGGAGCGAAAGCGTACGATCTGAAGCCCGTGCGGATGCTCTTCGACGAGGTGACTGACCTGATCGAGGCCCACTCGCGCGACGAACTGGAGAGTCAACTCACGGAGCTGAAGACGGAACAGGAAGAGCTGGCCACAGAGTACGACGTGAGTTCACTCAACGAGTTCCGGGAAGAATTCGCTGACGAGGAGCTTTCGGCTGCGGAGCTTCGTGAGCGCCGCAGCGTGATCGCTACGTGGGAGGCGATCAACACGGAACTCGGGCTCGTGAAGCACGCCCTCCAACTGTATGATGACGTCATTGAACTCTCTTCACCCCGGACTGACTCTCCCTCGACATTCGTCTGATGGTCGTTTTCCTCGCGAATCGGGCGAACTTGCAGAGCAAACGGCTCCACGACCGCATCCAGAATCGACTCAGCGGCGAGTTCGAGAACGTTCGACGACGGCGCGCTGAATCACGCGAACCGGGCCCGTACCGTGTCGTCGCCGAGGTAGACCCACGCCAGTTCCTCGGTGACGATACGTATCCGGCGACGACTGCGCGGATCGAGATCGGATTTCAACTGCAGACTGGCGAGCCTTACGAGTACTACTGGTTCAACTGGATTGAGCCGGACCGAAGTCTGCTGGTGGGCTGGCATCAGGACGATACGCACGATGATCTCGGGGCAGTTCATTTGCAGGTGAACGACGGCGCGACACCCGTCGCGCACGAACCAGCGCAGTTCATCGACTCACATCCGCTGGACGTCGTCGAGCGCAGACTCGGTTCGCTTCGAGACGCGGTCCTCGCCGTCGAGTGGGAGCAGGGACGACCCGTTCGACTCGATTCCACTGCCTCTGCAATCGAGTAGTCCCGTATTCTACCGGATTCCGAGCGACGTCAGAAGCCAGGTGTCAATCGTGTACCTATTGGTCCGAGAAATCTTGGAAAGTCGCCCACGCAGCACCGCAGGCATTTGAACTGTGAGTAGAATGCCGCCTCCCGGATTTGAACCGAAGACATCTCAGTGAAATAAAGTCGATCACCCTCCCGCCCTCCGGTGCTTCCGGAGCAAACAATGACCGACGAACTGGAACCCATCTCCCCGGCGGAAGCTAAGGAGATGTACCTCAACGCTCGGAAGCGCGAAGTATCGGAAAGTACCCTCAGTGGCTACCACTACCGACTGAAGCACTTCATTCGGTGGTGCGAAGACGTAGAGGGCTTAGACAACATGAACGACCTGACGGGCCGAAAAGTTCAGCAGTTCAAAACCTGGCGACGGGAAGATGGCGACCTGAAGCCCATCACTCTCGAAGGGAACCTCGATGCTCTTCGGGTCTTCGTTCGTTGGTGTGAGTCCGTCGATGCCGTCACACCGGGGCTTCATGAGAAATTTGAGGCCTTGATGCCAAGCCTCGACAAGAACGAAGAGCGAAGTAACGATATTCTCCCAGTAGACGAAGCAGAAAGCATTCTGAGCTATCTCAGACGCTTCGAATATGCGTCACGGGAACACGTTCTACTCGAACTATTCTGGCATACAGGGTGTCGTCTCGGGGCGGTTCACGCTCTCGATGTAGCCGATTATTACCCAGACTACGCTCGACTGGAATTGTGTCATCGGCCAGAATCCGGAACAGCACTCAAGAACGGAGAAGAAGGTGAGCGAATGGTCGCGCTGGACCCCGATGTCTGTAACGTCCTCGATGCCTGGATTGCTCACCAACGCCACGACATGACTGACGAGCATGGCCGGGAACCCTTCATCACGAGCGCCAGTGGGCGTATGGTGCGCTCAAATATCCGAGAGACGGTCTACAAGGTCACTCGGCCATGCTACTATTCCGACGAGTGTCCCGAAGGGCGTGAGATAGAAACCTGTGAAGGTGCCTGCTATACTGGCTACAGCAAGTGCCCATTGAACGTGAGTCCTCACGCAATTCGACGGGGCAGTATCACACACTTCCTATCCGAAGATGTTCCAGAACAGGTCGTGAGTGACCGGATGAACGTGGAGGCAGACACGTTGAATAAGCATTATGACAAGAGAAGTGAAGAACAGAAGGTAGAGCAACGACGGTCGTACATCGACGACGTATAGACGCTACTCATATTTTCTCTACTCTCATCGACTTTTCTGTTAGCATTGACCGCTCTTCTTTTGTCTGAAAACTTATCACACCTTCTGTCCAAGGGTGAGATTGATTGTTTATCGCTCAGGGACGGCCTCTGTGACTAACTCGAATACTGGTTGCAAATCTTCGAACGCGGTTACTGCTGTCTGTTTGAATCCTTCTCCGCCGTTAAACTCAAACTGGTAGTCTCCGTCAATGACACGCTCGTAAGTATTGTCACTCCAGTCTTGGGCACTCACTTCTTTGTTTGAATTGGTTCGGAGGTCGGTGAGTATGCGAGACAGTGACTGTTGGATAGTTTCATCATAGAAGTGGTTCCGGAACGTCTCTATGAGAGCGTCATTTTCACCAGTCACTACGAGTCGGTGATTAACTATACCTCGTCCAATATGACGTTCAGAAACCCTAAATTCCCAGTAGACGTGGATATCTGGGTCTGTGTTCGTTTCCCCATCTGATGGATAGATTATCCACTCATCGTGATAGACATTCATGTAACTGTTACTGCCTTCCTCAGCGTTCCAACTGGTGTTCCACCCCTCTGGATTCTGCTCTAAAAACCAATCTGGCCAACTGTCTTGGAGATTGTTGACGTAGCTTTCCAGGGCGTCTAACACCTCTATCATTGGTTCATAATGTTCGATACCCAAGGCCACTTTCTCTTGTTGGTTTTCTTGATAATCAGTCATGGTTAGTTCGCTTCGAATGGTATCAATGAAATCGTTCAGTTGGGCGTTTGTTCGCGTCGGGTGCTCACCATAACTGCTGGCAAGGAATGTCTGGAGTTCTGACGCCACCCATTCCCAAGAAACTGAGGCAAACTCTTCAGCACCCGGAGGTGATGCATTTTCCGGTGCAAGATATACATAGTAATGGTTCTCTTCGGGAACCTCGTTTTTGTCAAGGTTAATTTCATCAAAGAGGTCTACATCAACATATCGCTGAGTTTGGTCGTCTCCTTCGGTGGCACCCACCTTCATCTCGATACACAGGAACCAACTCTCTTGGGACCAAATGACCAAATCAGGGCGACCTTGGTCAGTTGAGACTTCTTGTTGAACCTGGATGTTATCGAGGTCCAGACGGGAATACGAAAAATCAAGATTTGAATGAGTTGATAGGCCATTCAAAAAGTGTTCCAGTATGGCAGTACCAAGACCATTAGGTTCCTTTGGTGACAAGAAATGGACAAGCAGTTGTTGCCAGAACCTCTCCCTTCGGCTACGGCCAAGGACCTGTAACGTTGTTGGAGGCGGTGCCTCAGCCTCGGGAAGAGCGTCGAATCTCCGCTCTAAGTCAATCAAATGCTCTTCAATACTATCTGTAATCACGTCTCTCCAGTTAATAGGAAATCGAGATTAAACTATCGAAATATAGGATAGTTCGGGTACTTCGCAAAGAGTGAGGCTTTACCAAACCACAGTGTAGCCAGTGCCATTTCTATTGTGCTTCCCGATACATTAACAATCGTTGTTGGCCACCTCTGCCGTTGTATAACCCTGAGTTGGAAGACAACTGCTTACTCTTTCATGGGTTTAGACTTGCTCAGCCGAAGTCCATCTTCGCCACATTCAGGGCACACTTCAGTATCGTGTTGAAGCTCGGCATCACATTCAGGGCACGAAAACTCTATTTCATCAGTATCGGGGCCGCCTTTGCTCGATATAATCATCCCAGCGATTATCATCGGGATTCCGATAATGGCCCCAACGAGGGTGAGTGATAGCAAAATACCGAGTACCACTAACAGCATCCCGCTGTTCTGCCAGAGTTTTTGCTTCGGAGTTAGTCGATACCCGAATTATCTGACCGTCTCTCACTGAGTGCTTCTCTGAAGCTCTTTCGCTCGCTTCTATCCTCTGTCCCAGTCGTCATATTACGGGCATCTTCTCGGTGTCCACAGTTCTGACAAACCACGTCAGCATGGAGAGAAGGCCGGGATGTATGTGACATGGTACGACAAGGGTGGATGGACGCCCCGGCGAACGTGGTGCATGAAGTGCTGTCCCGAGAAGGTAGACCCTGGAACTAACGGGGCTGACGAAGCAATTCTCGTGGGAGTGTTCTTCAGCCACCGACTGGTCTCTACCACTATTAAACATAGAAGTCGCCCCACCCCATAATATCATATCAAAGAAAAATAAACCCCGATGAGCTACATCTAAGAACATACATTAATTACCCATGAATATGTTGTCCTTCATAACATGGCACAAACCCAGCAGTTACCTACACTGGACTTTTCCGAGAATTACTGGGTGGACCTTGAGGTTCCATACGGCCTAATCGAACGAGATTGGGATTCTCAGTACCGAGACGAGTTCGATAGACATGTTGAGAAATATAGAATTAGCAAAGATTTGTTAAAAACATATTGGACGCTTATCGATGGCAATAATTTCGAAGATTTACACTACAAACTTGAGGATATTGTCTCCGATATAGAGGACCATGAAGTTAATTGGTTGAAAAATGTTCTCTGTGTTTTCATGTTTTCTCAGGGTAAAAATCCTGATTTTGTAGACTCTGTTTTTGACAGTATTGAGTCCGAGATTAACACCGATGACTTTGAGGATATCTACGATGAAGTTAGCAGTTCTGGCACAAAGAACGCCAAAGTTGGAATGATTCAGGTTTTCCAGCCAAATAGACTAAAGGACATTCTCGGGTTGCAAGCCTGTTATAGACCGAAACCTCAATTAGTTACAGAATCAAAAGAAGGGCTGGACAACATTGATGAATTAGATATTGACAAGGTTGTTGATTATCTTGAGAAACAAACTGCTAATGAATATGAACACTGGTATAAATTCGAACACGAAGGACAGTTTTATTTCCTTATTAAAAGAGACCTCACGGATGCTGTGGAACGCCAAGTAGAGGAAAATCTTCAAGAAGAACCTGCTGAGTTCCTCGTTTTAGTCTTTGATGACCAAGAGCTACACATATATTCAGAACAAAGCTCTCGGGCAAGTACAGCACTAAATGGGGTTAATCAAGCAATTAGGTCCCAATATGAGAAAGAGCTTGAAGAAGATGAGGTGATAGGAGAAAATACAGATGCGAATGAGTTAGAAAATAGAAGGTTTGAATCTCCTGATGTAGGAGTAGACTATGACCAGTTTGAGGCGGCAATCGAAAATACGAGAACAACAGCTGAAAACACCGATTTGATTCTTAAAGCAATAGCTGTTGACGGGGCCGATTTACCGAACAATCCTAATATTGAACTCGAAACCGAGCAAGGGTTGGGTGAGACTCTTGACTGGTTTGAAGAAAGGGATGTAAATCTACTTGAGCAGCCAGATGACGTTAAGAGAGTCACTTTCAGGTATAGCGGTAGGGACTGGACGCTAATACCAAAAGAGACAGACAATAAATGGGTTTTCCAGTATGAAGTGAAATTACCGGAAGAAGACGACCAGATTGAATTTGAGAATAAAATTCGGGAACATATGGAAGTCGATATCCTATTCCAGAAATCATGACGATTTCTGATAGGATTCTCAGGGAGGGAAAATCTAATTTATCTGGCAGACAGCTTGAAACTGCTAAGAGATTAGAAGATGAGCACAATATTTGTACTGTATATACTAAAAAATACATTGAATGTGTGAATCCAGATGACGAAGATTACTACTCAGTGCCGGATAAGTCGTGTGAAGGTGAAATAGAAATTGAAGATGATACGGAAATATATGAATGTCCCGAGTGCCGTAGAGAAGCCTATCTATCACAGAAAAGCGTCTATGAAAGGCACGGATTAGTACTTAATCATGATAAAATCTACATTTTTGTCAGAGATAGATTTAGAAATACGCTTGGTGCCAGCGGCACAAAAAAAGATAATGGGCTCACATACTGTGGTGAAACTATAGAGACTGTAATTGAAGTAGAGAATAACGAGGGCGAAATACTTGTTCAAATAATACCCCGACAGATTAGCCGTTCAACTATCGAGTGGATTCGTATCTATGATAGGCCAACTGTAAATATACTTGTTGACGATGGATTAGCACTGACTGACGAATTTGACCGGTTCGGTTTGCCATATTTTACGCTTGGTGAATTGCTCGATGAAATGAATAATGAGATAGAGAATAGTTTGGCCGATGCATTTTCCGAGTTGGTTGAGTGGCCACGGTTCTCAGACATACAGCGAAAAGCTACACTTAGTATACAAAAGTGCCGAGACGAATCTTCTCTTTGTGAGATGGGGTGGGACGATTTTGAACACTGTGTTAATAATATTCTCACATACGTTATTGGGACATCCTACATATACGGTGGAACAGAACCAGGTACAGGGGTACCAGATGGGACTTTCACTCTGAACTGGAAAGGTAACGACGCACTCTATATGTGGGATGCCAAGTTCGTAGATTTGACAAAAAATACGGAGACTAACCTTTCCGATGAATATAGCAAAATTTTTCGTCATTTGTCTCAACTCCAAGAAAAGCAAAAGGCAGAACCGGTATACGACGAAATTTTAGGTATAACTCTATTCTCGCCAGGTATTGCTGAAACAAGTATCACAAGACTTGCTGAGTTCATCCACGAACAAAATCTCCCTACAGACTCCGATTGGAATGGTTGTATCAGTTATTTTGAGTTAGAATCCCTATTATTATTGGCTGAACTAATGCTTAAAAACGAGTCAAATGTCCATAATAAAAAATCGAAATTTGAGGAAGCATTGCATGAATATCTTACGTCGCCCGCAAAGCACGAAAACGACCCCGAAGTAATTGCTGATACTGACTGTGATGCTGTACATATGGGTGCGGGAGATATACAGAATATATTTGATTACTTAGACACACAGGGAAGAGAAACATATGAGTTTGATAAAACAGAGCACTTGGAATATTTGAAATTCCATTTTAATATTGGTTCTGGGTAGAACAAGGTACAAACAATGTCACGACAGGAAGACCTCGATATTTTATATCAACTATTCAATAAGTTAGAGGAATCAGTAGAGAGTAAGCGAAAACTCAAGAACTGTCACGGTCGAATGGACTGGCCTGACCGAGGTATCTATTTCTTTTTCCACCCAAGCGAAACCAGAGAATCCACCGGTCAATTACGGTTAACTCGTATTGGAACCCATGCCGTCTCTAAAGGAAGTAGTACCTCGCTCTGGGACAGGTTGCGAACACATCGAGGGGCGAAGCGCGGCACCTATGAGGGCGGGGGCAATCATCGGGGTTCCGTATTCAGAAAACGTGTTGGTGAAGCACTTATTGAACGGGACGAACAGAATGAAGAGTATCCAAAGTGGGGCGTCGGGTCGAGTGCCGCACGTGAATTTCGGTTAGAAGAATTAGAGATGGAACGGCGAGTCAGCGAGTATCTTCGAGACTTACCGTTCCTTTGGGTAGACGTAGACGACGAACCAAGTCCAGAGAGCGACCGTGCCTACATCGAGCGTAATACTATTGCGTTGGTCAGTAACATTGGAGGTGAATCAATCGACCCAAGAGACGAAGAATGGCTTGGGCAATACAGCCAGGTTCCCGAAATACGAGAGTCTGGACTGTGGAATATCAACCATGTCGAAGAATCATATAGACCAGAGTTCTTGGACACCCTGGCCAACTATATCGACGGTACCCCGGAACTTGATTAAAGTCGTTCGTTGTACCAAGCGAGTGTCTCACCAATCTGAAGCCCGTCAGTGGGTGTTTCGACCGTAACAGGAGAATCGTCCAGTAAAGGGAGTAACTCATCCGTGTAGGCTCTCCCAGCGTGGAAGACCAGACGATTATCTTGGGAAAGCAGACCTTCTTCCTGTAACTCACCATAGATAGTATGCGCCCAATCGCGTTTTCTCTCCACCAGTGCCCCACTCAGTGTTTCGTCGTATGGTTCGATAGGCGGCCCGTCAGGGTCGAGCAGATGGTGTTTTGCGGAGAGGATGTACCAAGCGTCGTGATTCAACTCGACGTACTCACGGGCCTTTGCGAAGAGCGAGGATTCCATGTACAGGTCAGCGGGCTTTGTTGGTTGCTCTCGTTTGCTCCTCGTGCAACTTACCAGGCCAATTTCCATGATGTAAGCAGAAATGGAGTCGCTCAGGTCAAATGCTTTTCTTGGCTGACGACACGAGCATCTGCTAACAGGGGAGAAAATACCACCTTCCAGAGTGGGTGTTTTAGCGGACAAGTACACCGTAGCTAACATTACCCATTCCGTCAATACAGTATCAAACAATAAATATCACCAATAGAAAACCGTGACTATGTTCAATAATCACAAAATAAGTGAAACTCTAATTGACCCAGTTGAAAGTGTTGAAGATACGATAACTACGCACTATTCCAGCGAGACCCCTCCCGATGAAGGCTCTCTAAACGGATATCTTGCTCTCGCTCTTGCTGATAAACTCAATGAGTCATCAAGAAATAACGACACTATTGAGATATATTCGGAGCCGTATACAAAAACTAAAGAAAAAAGACCGGTGCGGATATTGGTATTCGGTTTCAGCTTTACACACCCGACATTTTTGTCGAATCTGGTCTGATAGCCCAAGCAAAGAAAGACACAAACTATGACGGTGAATTGCCATTGCAATGCTTTAAAATGCTTTCAAGAACAGGAGAATCCTATATTTTCCATTATACGAAATCAGGTATAAACGTATATCCAGCACGTCCAGTATACTATGATGGGGGATGGGGTGGAAAATTCCAAAAGTATTATGAAATATCGTTCACAGAGTTTTTCACTCGCTTCTTTGAAGGCTTCTTTGGAGAGCCAGCTATAGCGAGGAGTATTGACAGCCCATCGGATGTGGGTCCAAGGGAGTTATATATAAACCATCTTATAGATGTCAAAATAGCCGCTGGTGATGTTAGCATTGATGATGAGATATTTGATTATATTGGTCAGAATTATATGAGACTAAATCGATCTGACTTCCCTCAATTTGATTTATGAGTTGAACCGACGCGCGAGTTGAAACAGCGGTTCGATATCTGCTTGGGTGTAGTGCCGGAGAAGACGCTCCAATTCATGGAATCGCTTTGAATCAGTACGTTTCTGTATATGATGCTCGACGTATGCCTCTCCAAGAACCTCCCCAATATGGACATTCGTGACAGAGGGCGAGTCAATTGCTGGGTCCCTGAGTAGTCGTCCGAGGTCGTAATCGTCGTAGTATGTTTCTGGGATATCGATGCCCTCCCATTCACAGACTTTTTCGAGGTTGATTCTGGTCTGCCACGAGTTGAGTCTATCTTCGTAGTGTTCGACGGCAAGCGGCATCAGGTCAATGTGGTCAGAGAACAGGCGCTCAATTCGGGGGCCTGCTTCTGGCCAGACCTTCGTTTTGGTCAGGTCTTGTCCCCACTCTATCAGATGTTGTTTGTCGAAGTATTCACCGTTGTAAGTGATGATGCCATCCGCCTTTCGTTTAGCACACCAGCTATCGACTCGTTGTAAGAGGTCACTGGTCGCCTCGGTTTCCCATCCACCTTGGCGGAAGAGCACCTCTGTTTCTATTGTCTCGTCCGGGCCAGGCTGATATCCCAGCCCCACCGCCACGAGTTCGAAGTATGATGTGTCCTGAAAATCGCCTTTGCCTGGAGATTCACGGGGGCTTGCTGTCTCGATATCGATAGCGAGGAGATGAGCATCTTCCGACACGGTTGTCATTGAGTAGATTCTTCACCCCTATCAAATTATCAGAGTTCGGTCTGTGATAGGCTCTGTATCGTCGCGCGCGCTCACTCCTAACAGGTGAGTCGGCCTACGTCGGTCGATTCTTCGTCAGAAGTGTCGAAGAATTTAACTAACTACCACGCGTCCAATCTAACGAAGCACCAGAGGGCGAAGGGTGCGATGATGAACCGGTTCAAATCTCGCGTCGAAAAAGGGCCAATATACGGGGTAATCCCCACGCTGTACGGTCAATAGGGAACGTGTGAGAATTTCATGCCGCCTCCCGGATTTGAACCGGGGACAGCTCGATCTTCAGTCGAGTGCTCTCCCAGTCTGAGCTAAGGCGGCTCGCATCTCGACCAAGGCCGAATCGAACCAAAAGGATTTCGAAAGGCGGCGGACGGATCTGTTGGTATAATTTACTCTGATAATAGAAACGCAGTACGGCTACGGAGGCCATACCTGGCTGAAACGGAACTCGTCGGCGTAGTTGATCCGCGGATCATCTTTTCCGGGTGGTTCAATTCGAAGCGAAACTGACCCACCGAACGACCCTGTTGGGACCAAATATAGCTCACCGGTCTCCGGATGAGGAGTGGCATGATAATCGACCTGCTCTCGGCTTACATTGAATCGAAGACACCCGTCGTTGATCCACGACGATTCACAGTGGATGTGAGACTCCCTTCCGCTATGAGAGACGACGACAGTTCGATCACCGTGTTCGTCTGAACTCTTGTGCGGGTCGTATCCTTCGTCTTCGAGTCGAGTGATGACTCGCGCTACTGGGTTGACTGAGCCAGGATCGATAACTGGCGGCCAGTTGTTTTCGAGGACGTATTCTGCTGCGCTGTTCGTCCGGGCCGATTTGCGTTCATTGCCCTCGATCCGAAGCGAGATCGAATCATCGAACTCGTCAGCGTGCACTGCGAACAGTTCTTCGAGTTCCGAACAGTGGATGAGATGATAGTCTGCAGGTTCCGACGCTGAAAACCGGATTCGGCCGTCAACCACCCAACCTGTTTCGATCTGGACGCGTCGCATCTCGCTGTCGGGATCGTGACTCACAGCGAGCATCGATCGGTCTCCATCCGGGTCAACGAACACCTTCGACTCGGTTCGTTCGAGTCGCTTAACGATGTGTGATTCTGGTGTCGATGTCTCTTCGTTCTTTTCGAGAGGCCACTGAGCATCGAAACGATACTCACCAGCCCAGTTCACTTGGCTCGTTTCTTGTGACGGCTCGTCAACGCGGAGGTGCATCGACGAGCCGACCTCGGATGCCTTGATGAGGTAGATCTCTTCTGTATTGTAGCAGTACACGAGGAAACAGTCGATATCGTCCCCGTATTGCTCATACACGTGCCCGGACGCGTTCGTGTGTTGACTTACTCCTTTAAATCGAACCACACCGTCACGAAGTCGACCGGTCTTGATCTGTGCGCGTAGCAGGTTTCCGGATGGCTGCTCAATGACGACATCGTAGCGTTCGTTATCGCCGATAGGCGTCGACACAGCGACACCACACCGTTTCAGTTCCGTGATCACGATCTGCTCCGTGAGATCGCCACGTCTATGAGAGTCCATGGGTTGAATGAGTCAATATTACTTTTGTTACCGTGGCATGTATATTTGTGTATTTGCAAATGTGCCGTAATGGAGCGGTAGATGGATGCCGATCACCGAGAAATGTTCTCGCATGGCTCGCACTCGCGCGCTCCTCACACAAACGGAACGGGAATACTTTCGCTCTGATGAAGGCGGGTCGAAACGGTATCAGGCGGTCTCTAGAGTCCGGAACAGGATCAACGATGAACTACGAACTGACGTGCGAATTCTTCGTCAACACCATCCGGAGCTGTACGAAGAGCTAGTCCGTGTCGTCTGTGAGTACGAAGAGTAAAACGGATGGGGCCGCTGAGAGTCGAACTCAGGTCCACTGCACCCAAGGCAGCGAGGATACCACTACCCCACGGCCCCGCACACGTACGTACCCGGATGACGGGGTAAAGCGTTTCGTTCGACCGTGACCGGCGTCGTGCGTCGGTCGACGGACTGCCGGGAGCGCGGTCGTCGACGTCGACCGGGGGGAGTACGTCTGACGTAAGAACTAATGTCCAATCCCGGCTGTACTGTGTATGGGCATCATGAGCAAGATCCTCGGCGGGGGAGCGAGCAGGTCGGTCGACGACTACGTCGAGCTCGACATCGACGACTTCGCCGAGGCCAGCGCGGAGACGGGTATGTCAGTACACATCGCGGAGATCGGCGACCAGAGCGACGTGATCCCGATCAAGGACGCGGTGTACGACGGCGACTTCGTCATCGCCGACATCACCCGCCACTCGACGTCGGATCGGACGATCGAACACATCATCGACGAACTGCGCCAGGTCGCCCAGGAGGTCGACGGCGACATCGTCCAGAAGGGCGACGACCAGCTCGTCTTGACGCCGACGGGCGTCAAGATCTCGCGACAGAAGCTCTCGTAGAGCACGCTCGACGCCGCGAACGGCGTTCGGGGGTGAACCGTGCGATATATGCCGCTTACGCCCCCACGTTCGGTTGAATGGACGAGCCGGTGCTTCTCACGGGCGCGGGCGGACGGGTGGGCCAGGCCATCCTCCGAGGGATCGGCGACGACTACGAGTGGCGACTTCTCGATCGCGAGCCGATCCCGGCCGCGAAGGTCCCCGACGGCGTCACCGACGCCGACCTGTACGTCGCGGACATCACCGACGAACGCGCCGTCGCGGCGGCGATGGCCGGCGTCGGTGCGGTGATCCATCTCGCGGGCGACCCCCGAAAGACCGCACCGTGGGACTCCGTGCTCCGGAACAACATCGACGGGACGCAGGTCGTGATGCGGGCCGCCGTCGACGCGGGCGTCGAGAAACTGGCGTTCGCCTCCTCGAACCACGCCGTCGGCGGCTACGAGACCGACGAGCGCACGCCCGGAATGTACCGGACGGACGACGACTATCGGCTCGACGGAACCGAACTCCCCCGTCCCGGAAACCTCTACGGCGTCTCGAAGGCGACCGGCGAGTTCCTCGGCCGCATGTACCACGACGAACACGGAATGAACGTCGTCTGCGTCCGGATCGGTAACCTCACCAAGGACCACCCGCCGCGCGAGTACGAACGCGGACAGGCGATGTGGCTCTCCCACCGTGACTGCGCGCACCTGTTCGACCGCTGTCTGCAGGCGGAGTACGGATTCGAGATCGTGTACGGCATCTCCGATAACGACCGCAAGTACTACTCGATCGACCGCGCTCGCGACGTGCTCGGCTACGATCCGATGGATAACTCGGCGGAGTACACCTTCGAGGGCGTCCCGAAAGCGGAGCTCGATGGCGACGAGATCGGGACCGACACCGACGACACCTCGGACGTCTCCGCGGATCCCCCCACCGACGGCGTCTGATCGATTAAAAGAGGTCGTCGACGTCCCGTCGTTTCCGCTCGGCGCGGTCGACGTGGTCACCGATCCGCGCGACGATCTGCGGCCGCGCGTCGGCGTTCCGGAGGAACGCGATCAGGAGTTCGGCGAACCGGGTTCGCCCGGTGCCGCGCTCCTCGCGAGCGAGCGCGACGGCCGATTCCAACGGCGCTTCGTCCGCGACGTCGATCGCCTCCGCGAGTGCGGGAGCGGTCGCGAGCGTCGCGTCGAGGTCCAGATCATCGAATCCGACGACGACGCCGTCGACCCGAAACGAGGGGGTGTCGGAGCGACCGACCGAGGTGGGATCAGTCGCGATCCGCCGACACCACGACCGGATCGGATCGAGCGCGAGTCCCCGGTACTCCGGTCCGAGGCCGTCGAGATAGTCGAGCGCACCCTCCGCACAGCCGATCGCACCGGATCGGTTTCCCGTGCGTGCGTGGTGGGTCGCGGCCGCGACCTGTATCAGCCCGTGGAGCAAGCGCTCGTCGCCCCCGCGGTCGAGCGGGAGCCACGCCGCCTCCCACGGTTCGTGTGCCGCGAGCGGATATCCCTCGTTGAACAGCGCGATCCCGGACCGGAGCGCGACGTCGATCGACGGGGAACCCGTGTCGTGGTCGATCGGGTCCGTGGTCGGATCGCTCATACGGGTCGTTGGCGGCGCGGCGAGAAAAGCGCGTCCGTCGGACCGACTGGAACGGCACGGAGCAAGGCGAGGAGGTCCCGAGCAGGGACGTCAGCTCTCGTATCCGGCTTTATCCATCAGATCGGCGAACTGGTCGGAGTCGAGCGCGTCCTCGTACACGATCCCCGTGAGCATTCCGCCCGGATAACTGTCGCCGTTCATCACGTGGTTCACCTTGTGGCAATGCATCGCGTAGATACCCGGATCCGCGTCCGCGGTGAACTCCAGGGTCTTGCGCTCGGCGGGTGCGAGGCTCGTGACGTCCTCCTTGTGACGGGCGTTCTCGGGGATGACGCCGCCGTCCTTCTCGACGACCTCGAATCGATGGTTGTGGGTGTGCATCGAGTGCGACTCGTACCCGTTGTTGGTGATGTGGATCCGCACGCGATCGCCCGCCTCGACGACCATCGGCGACCCCGCCTCGGGATGGAAGCTGTACGGTGCGGCTCGGCCGTTGACGGTGAACGCGTCGGGGTTTCGGTCGCGGTGACTGAACTCGACGTCGCCGCCCGCCGTCGACGCCGAGAGGCGAGTGTCCCAGTCTTTGATCGTCATGAAGAACTCCTTGTCCGGCGGCTCGTAGTCGACGGGGTCGACGCGCAAGATCCCGTACATCCCTAAATCGAGATGGTTCTGCGTCTGGAAGTGGCAGTGATACAGGTGAGTTCCCGGCACGTTCGCCGTGATCTCGTAGGTGTACTCCTCGCCGGGGGCGACCTGCTGGCCGGTCGTCGTCGGCGCACCGTCGTCCATCCAGTTCTTCTTCAACGCGTGAACGTGGAACGTGTGCGGGCGGTTGTGTTGGGTGTTGTCGTAGGTGAGCTCCAGATCCGTCCCCTCCGTCACGCGGAGGAGTGGACCGGGAACGCTCGGATCACCGTCGGCCGTTTGCCAGCCCCACACCTCCGGCAGCTCCCACGGGCCGCCGCCGGCCGCCTCGCTCAACAGCTGGTGACGACACGGCTCCGTCGAGAGCGTTACCGCACCGTCGCGCGCGTCGAGGTCGACGACCTCCGGCGGCGACGTGTACGGGTGATCGGTCTCGACCGTCGTCGAATCGCCGTCCCACGCGTCGCCGTCCGTACCCTCGGGTTCGGTTCCCCCGGTCGCGTCCGACGCGGCGGCATCCGCGCTCCCCGATCGAGGTGCGCCACATCCCGCGACCGCCGTCGCCCCGGCAACGCCGAGCGCCGAGAGCAGCCGTCGCCGAGAGACGAACCGGTCGCCGTTCGAGTGCTGTTTCGCCATGACGTGTTACGCTATCCGCTACGGACATCAAAACCGAGCGGCGAATCCGAACGATCGAGAATTCACTCGAACATGTTCGGCCCCCGTTCACTCTCGGTGAACGGTATCGGCACGGGGCACCGATCTCACGTCAGCAGCGCGAGAAGCTCGTTGACGTCGGCGACGACGGCATCGGCGTTGACCGTCTCGAACGCCCGCCGTCCGTCCGTCCCGGTCAGGCCGCCGGTCAACACGCCGACCCCGTAGTACACGCGGGTCGGATCCGCCGCGTCCGCGTGTCGGGCAGTTCGAACGTCGTCGAGCGTGTCGCCCGCGAACGCGACCCTGTCGGCGTCGAATCGCTCCGCGAGGGTCACGAGCGCTCGCGGGTGCGGTTTCCCCTCCTCCCAGTCGTCCATGGTGAACCGGTGGTCGTCCGGGACGTCGAGGCCGACCCGCTCCAAGGCGATGTCGGCTTCGGCCGCCGGCCGACCGGTCAGTACGCCGACGTCGAACCGGTCAGTCAGTGACTCGATCGTCGACGGCTCGATCAACACCGGCTCGTCGTGGATGTAGCCGTCCGCCTCGATCGGCGGGTCCCCCCCTTCGAGCTCGCGGTACAGTTCCTCGCCGAGGTACAGCGCCTGAAAGACGTCGTGGAGCCGATCGGTGTCCCACTGATCGCGGACGCGAGCCTGTGACACGCTCGGAAGGTCCGCGACCACTCGCTTGGCGGCGTCCAGCCCGCCACCGTCGGCGGCGATCCGATCGGTGAACTCGTCGACCTCCATGCGAAGTCCCTCGCGACCGGCCAACACGTACAGCGCCCCGGCGTACGTCAGCTCCCAATCGTTGTTGAACCCGCCGGCGTCCTTGAACGACTGGATCGCGTCCCGCCGTATCGTCCGACCGCACACGCGGTCGATCGACTCGATGATCGCTCGCCGATAGGAGTCCGCGACGTCGACCAACACGCCGTCGATGTCGAGAACGACTGCATCGACCTGCATATACGCGTTCGCCGACGGGGAGCGGAAAGAACGTTCCGGGTCACGGCCGGGAGCGTCTCGGGTCGTCCCCGTCTCGCTGGCGTGCGACGTACAGCGTCCCTTCGGTGAGAGATCGGCGTCGGACCGGAACGACGGGCTCCTCGAAGCCGAGCGTCGTGAACGCACACGCCGCATCGAGTCGCCGCGCGGTTTCGACGGTCGGGCGCTGCAGTTCCGCCGGAAGGTTCAGTCCGTACACCGCATCGAACCCGGCGTCGTCCGAGTCGACCGGAAGCGTCGCCAGAGGATCGACCGCCTCCGCGAGCGCGACGACGTCGCCGCGACCGGTTCGGTAGGGGCCGTCGTGTGTGGCGAGGGCCGCCTCGTCGACGTCGATCGCGATCACGTCGCACGCGCGGTCCGCCAGCGCTCGGGCGACGTCCGGTCGGCGTCCGATGCCGACCTCGAGGAGACGGTCGAACGCGGCGAGTTCGTCGACGATGGACGGAGCGTCCGATGGAGACACGGCGCGGGGTTTATGCGTTCCGGGGTCAAAAGCGGTTCTATGCTCGTGGACATCGTTCCCGTCGGGGAGGTCTCCCCGCGCGTAAAGCGGGAGGCCTCCAGCGCGCTGCGGTCGGTGTACGACTGTGACGTCACGGTCCACGACGACCAGTCCGTCCCCGAAACCGCCTACGACGAGGGGCGCGGCCAGTACCGCGCAGAGGAACTCATCGAGACGGTCAGCCGGGTCGGAAGCGGCGAGAAGAACATCGGCATCACGCCGCGTGACCTGTACTACCGCCGCCGAAACTACGTGTTCGGGCTCGCGTACCTCAACGGGAGCGGCTCGGTGATCTCCACGCACCGCCTACAGACCTCCTCCGACGGCGGGATCTCGACGAAGTCCACGGCGGACGTTTTCGCCGACCGCGTCCGCAAGGAGGTGGTTCACGAGGTCGGCCACACGATCGGGTTGGAACACTGTGACAACTCCAAATGCGTGATGTCGTTTTCCCCGACCGTCCGTGAGGTCGACGTCAAAGAGGAGAACCTCTGTGGATCCTGTTCTCGGCTCGTCCACTGACACGGCGGTGACGTCGTCCATCCCCGACCGAGTGCCCGCTCGTTCCGACCGCCGGTAGACGTAAACCCTCCCCGTTCCATACCCCGACCATGGCCGCGAAGCCGGAGTACCGCGACCGACCCGACGTTGAGGTCGCGCTGCTCGATGCACTCGTCGACCGCAGTGGCGAGGGGATGACGGTGTTGGAGCTTCGTGCAGCCGTCGACGCCGATATCGACGCGATCGAGGACGCGCTCGCCGAACTGAAAGCGGACTCGCTCATCACCGTCGAGAGCGACGACCGCGTCCGCGTGTACCCACACGATCGCGTCGTCCCGAACCCCGAAGCGGACGGCGGCCGAACCGAGCGGAGCCTGATCGACGTCATCCGCGAGCGGTTCGGACTGTGAGTTCGTGACGTTCGGACTGTGAGTTCGTGACGTTCGAACTGTGAGTTCGTGGCAACGTCAACGCGTATGGGACCGCTTCCAGCGACCTTTTAGCGCTGCCGCGACTCCTCTCGGTATGACTCTCGTTTCCGACGCACACTCGGACCACGGCGCGACCTACAGGGATCGTGGCGGCCGAGAGGTCGTCGATCACTACGGGAAACCCGAGCGCGTGGGACAGGCCGTCCGAAAGGTCGTCGGCGCGATAGAGATGGGCTACGGCATACTCGCCGTGACGGGCGACGACCGAGTCGAGTTCGTCGACAACGCCGTCTCCAACCGGGTCCCCGAAACGGACGGACAGGGCGCGTACGTGCTCCTCCTCGACCCGCAGGGCGGCATCGAGACGGACATGTACGTGTACAACGCCGGCGAGCGACTCCTCGTGTTCTGTCCCCCGGAGCGGGCCGAGGCCGTGCTCGACGACTGGTCGAGTAAGGTGTTCATCCAGGACGTCGAGATACGCGACGCCTCCGAGGAGTTCGGCGTGTTCGGCGTCCACGGTCCCAAGTCGACCGAGAAGGTCGCGTCGGTTCTCAACGGTGCCGGTGCACCCGAGAAACCGCTCTCGTTCGTCCGCGGATCGATGGTCGACGCCGGCGTCACCGTGATCGCGACCGACAACCCGCTCGGCGAGGAGGGGTACGAGATCGTCTGTGCGGCAGCCGACGCCCCCGACCTGTTCGACACGCTGCTCAACCGCGGGCTCAACGCCGCCCCGTTCGGCTACCGGACGTGGGACGCGCTGACCGCGGAGGCGGGGACGCCGCTGTTCGAGTACGAACTGGCGGGAACGGTGCCGAACGTCGCCGGGATCCGCAACGCGCTCGACTTCGAGAAGGGGTGTTACGTCGGACAGGAGGTCGTCTCCCGCGTGGAGAACCAGGGACGACCGAGTCGGCGACTCGTGGGGCTCACACTCGACGGACTCGTCGATGCGGTCGCGGACGTCGACGGGAACGCGGACCCTGCGGGGATCGACGACCGCCTCCCGTCTCCCGGTGCGGCCGTCTTCGACGGCGACGAGGCGATCGGTGAGGTGACCCGCGCCGTCGTCGGCCCGGCGACCGGCGATCCGATCGCGCTCGCGTTCGTCGCGTTCGAGGCTGACGGAGACGGGTACGCCGTCCGACTCGACGGCGAGGAGACGGTCGCGACCCGAACCGACCTACCGTTCGTCGAGGGGAGCGCCCGGTCCGCTCGGCTTCCGACGTATCCGTCGGCACGATAGCGGGGGACTACGTTTTCAGTCCGCTCCCGGTCAGCGGGACGACCACGTCGTCATCCGCGTCGAGGACCCCCCGATCGCGGTACGCACGGAGGGCGGCGGGCGCGACCGCAGACGTCGGCTCGATGTAGAACCCGGCGGCGTGAAGTCGGTCGAGCGCACGCTCGAGCGCCGCCGCCGTCACGGCGATGGCGTCGCCGTCGCTGTCGGCTATCGCCTCGCGGATCCCGTCGATCCGAACCGGGTCGGCGATCCGGATCCCGTCGGCCGCCGTGTCGGCGACGCCGGTCGGATCCGCCGCGTCGCCTCCGTGGAGCTCGCGAACGATCGGTGCGACTCCCGCGGCCTGCGCGCCGAGCAGCCGCGGTAGCTCGTCGATCCAGCCGGCTCGGTAGAGGCGGCGGAATCCCCAGTACAGCCCGAGAAACAGCGTTCCGTGGCCGAGCGGACAGACGACCGCGTCGGGAGCCGTCCAGTCGCGCTGGAGCGCGAGTTCGTACGCGATCGTCGCCGTCCCCTCGAAGAAGGCGGGGTTCCACGCGTGACTGGCGTACCACGCCGACCCGTCGGTGTCGGCTCCGCCGGCGGCTCCGTGACCGTCCTCGGTCGACGTACCGACCGCGGCGAGGCACGCCTCGGTGACGTCGGCTCGCGTTCCCTCGACCCGGACCGCCTTCGCGCCGGTGCGCTCTATCGCCCGGAGCTTCGCGTCTTTGACGTCGGCGGGAACGTAGATCTCGGCCTCGATCCCGGCGCGGGCAGCGTACGTGGCGATCGCCGCGCCCGCGTTTCCCGAGGAGTCCTCGACGACGCGCTCGACGCCCAGCTCGCTGGCCCGGGTGAGCGTCGTCGTCGCACCCCTATCCTTGAACGAGCCGGTCGGAAAGACGTACTCCAGTTTGAACGCGGCGTCCCACTCGGCGGCGTCAACGAGCGGCGTGACTCCCTCGCCGAGGCTCACTCGGTCCGCCGGATCGGTACCGACGGCGATGAACTCGTCGAACGACCACAGGCCGTCCCGCGTATCGAACGCGGCCGGGTCCGGCGGGGCGTCGTCCAGGATCGGCGTCTCGGCGAGGACGAGCGGGCGACCGCACGAGCAGCGCCACCGATCGGTGAATCGAGCGCCACAGGCGGGACAGCGGAGCGGACTCACGCCGGACCGGGACGGTTCCGTGCGCGCTCGGCGGTCGCGGTCGGCGCGCTCGTCGTTTCGCGTCATCAGTATCGGTCCACCTGGGTGCCGACCGAGCAGACGTACTCCCCGGCCGCGACCTGTGGCAGCCGCCGGGTTCGCCAGAACACCCCGTCGCTGTCGGCCGTCACGCGTCCTTTCAGCTCCCCGAACGTGTCGGTGACCTCGAAGAGGGCGTCGCCCGCGGCGACCCGCTCGCCGAGCTCGCGCTCGAATCGGACGAGTCCGCCCGCCGGCGATCCGTACTGGTCGAAGCCGCGTGCACGCGTCTGCGTGTCGACGTCGACCTCACCGTCGAGGAACCCGTAGTAACGGAGCACGTTGAACACGCCCTCGACGCCGTACCGGATCGACTCCTCGTCCCAGCCGACGCAGCCGCCGAGTTCGGGGTCGACCGTCGGGATCCCCTCGTCGGGGGCGACCCGCGCGAGCTGTCCGTCCGGCCCCTTCATATCGAGAACGTGACCACAGCCGAACACCTTCGCGAGCGTGAGACAGTCGCCGTGAAGTCGGTGGCGGGTGCCGCATCGGACTCGCGTTTCGTTTATCATCCGGCTCGTCGACCCCTGATGGAGATCGAGGACGAGGTCCGCACGCTTGGCGACCTGGAACGTCTCGTGTGCGATCCGTTCGCTCGTCGTGCCGTTCTCGTCGCCCGGATAGCCGCGATTCATCTTTCGGTCGTCGATGGGGTTCCGGTGTTCGGCGACCTGAAAGCCGAAGTAGTTCACGATCCCGACGACGAGCACCGACCCGGACAGCTCCTCGGGATCGATCCGCGGGACGACACGGTTGATCACGCCGAGCCCGTTGAGTTCGTCGCCGTCGCTGACCGCCTGAAGGTACAGCGTCTCGCCGTCTCCCGTACCGTGTATCACGGCGACCGGGAGCCGGACCGGCGTTCCGTCGCGCGTCTCGCCGACTTCGAGGCGGCCGGTGTCGGTTTCCCCCGGAGCCGCACTCGCAGTTCCCAGCGTGATCATTGTGGGACACTGGGTCGTCGACCTCTTTATCGGTTCGGTCCGTAACGCTCTCCACGCGCCGACCACCGCTCGACCGTTCGGTCCGTGGTAGCGACCCGACGCAACCTTTATCGCCGGGTTCGGTCAACTATCGACACGGTACCGTGAGGGTGGTACGCATGGGAACGAACTCGACCGATCCGCAACCAACCACTCTCCATTCTCCATGAGCATCGACATCGAACCGTTACGAGACGACGACGGGATCTCCGTCACCGACCACATCGAGAACACGCAGTTCAAACTGTACACCGACCGCCCGGTCGATCTCCGCCCCGGCGACGAGGACGACCACTACTTCCCGGTCGACACCTCGGTTCGGCTCGATGTGGAGGAGGTCGTCGTTCCACGAGTGGCGAGCGTTATCGCGCATGGTGCCGATGGCCAAGTGGTCGCGGAAGGGTCCGAGATGGAACTGGATCGGAGTACCTACCATCTCGAGGTCCCGTCAACGCCAACGAAGACGTATCTTCGCGTCGACGGTGGCGTCTCGGTCGCGACCGCTGCAGAATCGACACACATTCGAATCGCCGACCGTGTGTCCCTCGCCGTCGGGTTTCGGTCGTTTAACGAGCAACCGGCGGGAACGATAACGACACCACCGGACCCGAACTCGATGTTCGAGGCGGTGTCGTGTTTCGGGTCGGCCCTCCACACCACGAGTCCCGAGCGTTCGTTTCCGACGTTGCGCGGACATCCCCCTCTGCTTGAACTCGGGTCGGAACTTCGGATTCCGGAGCACGTCGAACCGCCGGACAGCGGTGTCCGGATCGTCGTGCCGCCGGAGTTTCGCTCCCTCTACCCCGTCGTTCCGCTCGCGTACTACCTCGCAGCGGAGATCGTCCCCGGTTCCGCGCCGCGACTGGAAGGAGACGGTTGGGAGTTCCCGCTGGAACCGGACCTCGAACGGATCGCCGGGCAGGTGCTCCGGCAGACGTTTCATCTCGACTGTATCACACGGACCGAGGGGTTCTTTCAGGTCGATCTCCACGAACGGGCAACCACCGATCTCGATCTCGACTGGGGGTGGCTGTACGAACTTCCTATCGCCGGACGGCTCGGGAAGTACCTCGACGTCCCCTTCGATCGGATCGAGCCCGAGCTCCCGCAGTGGACGCTGACGACCGACGTGAGACCGGACTCCGAGAACGTCGAGATGCTTCCGTTCGTCGCCGCGGAGCTCTCCCTGGTTCGGTCCCCCGAAACGGTGGAGCGACACGGGGACTCCGAGTCCGACGGCGTGTCGGGATTCCTTCGGTCACGCGCTCCCGACCGCGCCGGAGTTCTCCGAGGAGGAGCCGACGCTGCGAGCGTCGACGACTCGTTCCGCGGGACCGATTCGAGAGCGAGCCACGCGTTCATGCCCGACGACGTTGATCTCGTTCGACCGGAACCGGTCGACACGGTCGAACACGCGTGGATCGGCCACGGGGTCCCGATCGGTGCGAACAAAGCGACCCCGGATGCCTACCGTCGTCGATTGGATGTCGGTTCGATCGAGCAGTCACGGATCTCCGTGACGGTCGTGTGTAATGACGAGCAGATGCGTGAGGAGGGGAACGTGGCGGACCTGTACGGTCTTCGTGACATCGTCCAGTTCGATATCGAAGTTAAGTACGATCTCTCGCGTGCGGAGATGCGGGCGGTGTTGGAATCGGACGTGGACTTCCTTCACTACATCGGCCACGTGGACGAGAGAGGTATGCAGTGTGCTGATAGTTTTCTGGATCTCACGGCCGAGAGCCTCGATGTCGGGGTGAGCGCGTTCCTACTGAACGCCTGTCAGTCATACGAACAGGGGGAAGCGCTGATACACCGCGGGAGTCGCGGCGGCATCGTCACGCTGACCGACGTCGCGAACTCGCCGGCAACCCGACTCGGTCGAATCGTCGCTCGACTGATGAACGGCGGATTCAATCTGCGCACAGCGCTGTACGTCGCCAAACAGGAACTGATCACCGGACAACAGTACATCGTCATTGGGGACGGCGGTACGACCGTGTGTCAGAGCAGAAGCGGCGGAGCGCTGGTCGTCTCTCTCGATCGAGCGGGAGATGACCGATGGGACATCGCAGTAGATATGTTTCCGAACGGCCCGTACGGGAACGGATCGTTGGGCACGCTGAACACGTCTACGGTCGACGAGCACTACTACATCCCGTCGAAAATAACCGCCAGTTCGGTCTCTTCGGAGGATTTCTCTCAGTTCTGTGCACTCGAGATGCTGCCGATCTTCTTCGAGGGTGAGTTACGCTGGAGCGACGAGTTTATCGTTAATTAGGGGCCGTTCGTGATCGATGCCGCGTTCGCCGCCGCCGGGGCCGCCTGCGACAACACCAGCAGTGCGGTGAACAGGACGCCAGCCATTTTCGGGTGCTCTGCCACGTATTCTGCAACGGTTTGTTGCATATTTCCTTAGATCGGAGGGTGAAAATAAGCTGAGTCTAATGATAACTGATATATCTATCATATTCTAATTAAATTTATTACAAAAATAACCAGCAGAGGCGCGTAGGACCCGTATTCCTCCCGTTTGACGTCGGACACGGTGACACCGAGGCGTCCGATCGATCACCGACGTGTTCAAGGGCTTGTCGCGGAACGGCGAGGACATGAGCGACGAGGACGTCAGTCTCCTGGACCCGTTCCGTCAGTTCTTCTCGTTTCAACGCGACGTGTTGGTGTTGTCCGTCGCGATGTTCGCGTTCAGCCTCGGGTTCCAGATGACGAGCCGGTACGTGCCGGAGTACATGTCCGCACTCGGTGCGAGCGCGTTCGTGATCGGGATGTTCGGGACCGTCGGGAACGTCATCGGCGCGGCGTATCCGTACCCCGGCGGTCGGCTCTCCGACCGGGTCGGATCGCGGGTCGCGCTGACGCTTTTCGGCCTGCTGTCGACGCTCGGATTCGTCGTCTGGCTCGTTGCGCCCTCGCTCGGCACCGTCACCGTCGCCGGCGTCGTGCTCGAACCGTGGATCTGGATCTTCGTCGGCCTCTTTCTGGCGCAGGCGTGGAAGTCGTTCGGGCTGGGCGCGACGTTCGCGATCGTCAAACAGTCGGTCCCGCCGGAGCGTCTCGCGCGCGGGTTCGCGAGCACGGAGGTGTTCCGTCGGACCGCGTTCCTGATCGGTCCGCTGATCGCGGCCGGCGTTCTGTACGCGTTCACCGACTTCACGGTCGGGTTCCAGTACGTGCTCGCGATCGCCGTCCTGTTCGCCGTCGTCGCCACCGCCACCCAGCACGTCCTGTACGACGCGAGCGACGACACCGTCGGTAAGGAGTTCGAGGGGCTCTCCGAGGTCGTCGACGACCTCCGGAACCTCCCGCGCGAGCTCCGGCCGCTGTTGGTCGGCGACGTCCTCGTCCGGTTCGCGAACGGAATGGTGTACGTCTTCTTCGTCATCGTGATCACGCAGTTCCTCGAAGTCGGGCTCGACGTCGGCCCGGTGTCGCTGTCGCCCGCGGTCTTCTTCGGCGTCCTCCTCGCGATCGAGATGGTCATCGCGCTGGCGTCGATGCCGCTCGCGGCGCGCCTCGCCGAGGACGTCGGACTGAAGCCCGTCGTCGCGCTCGGCTTCGCCGTGTACGCGGTGTTCCCCGTGCTGCTCATCAACGCCCCCGCGGACGCGCTCGTCGTCGCGCTGCTGTTCGCGTTCTCCGGGCTCCGGTTCGCCGGGCTCCCGGCACACAAAGCGCTGATCGTCGGCCCTGCCGAGCGGGACACCGGGGGGCGCGTCTCGGGGTCCTACTATCTCGTTCGGAACGCGATCGTGATCCCGAGCGCGGCGCTCGGTGGGCTGATCTACGGCGGGTTCTCCGTGCCGGGAACCGACCTCGCGTACGCCGGCAGCCCGGTCGTCGCCTTCGGCCTCGCCAGCGCGATCGGCGTCGTCGGCGTCGGGTACTTCATCCTCCGCGGCGAGGAGTACGACGCATACGCGTGATCGGCGCTAGTTGTTGGCGTCGAGCCCGGAACGCTCGACGACGCCATCACACACGATCCAGCCGACGACGCCATCACACACGATCCAGCCGACGAGACGGGGGTTCCCCGAGGCGAATAATTATTACCCAGCCCCACCGAGGTCCGGAAGTGAGTCGTGTAACGGAACAAGGCGGACGATCCTCGGGGACCACATCGTGTCCTCCCCCCGGTGGATCGGCGAGTGGAACACCGGGTTGGGACCGGAGCGCGGGTGGTGTCGGCTGACGCGCCAGTCCTCCACGTCGGGACGCCGGCGGGAGCGTCGTGGGCGGCGCTCCCTGATCGGACGCGGACTGTCGCGTCGGTGAGTGAGGCCGACGACGCGACCGACTGGTCCGCAGTCGTCGTGGGGCTCGACCGGGAGGACACCGAGCGTCTCGTCCCGATTCGGGAACGGTTCCCGGACGTTCCGATCGTCGCGTACACCGAACGTGACAACGTGGACGCGGCGATCGACGCGAGTCGCCTCGGGGCCGAGTACGTCTCCGGACGACGTCTCGATGACGACAGCGACACGCTGGCCGAACGCATCGAGACAGTGATCGGAACGGGATCGGACTCCGAGCCGACCGGAAGCACCGACGACCGCGACGAGTTCCTCGAGTCGTTCCTCCGGATCACGACGGACCGGCGAGCCGAACTCGAAGAGAAGCTCGATGCCCTGTTCGATCTCGGTCGCGACTACCTCGATCTGCGTATCGGGTTCGCGTCACGGGTGTCGGACGACAGGTTCTCCGTGATCGGCCAGCAGGGTGCCGACGAGCTGGTGGAGGCGCTTTTTGAGAGCGATCTGATCGACGCCGACGGATCGATCCCCCTGGAGACCACGTACTGTCGACGGACCATCGAAAACGGCGGCGTCGTCACGTTCACCGACGCCACCGAAGCCGGGTGGAGTGACACCCCGGCCGACGAGCTGTTCGGGTTCGAGACGTACATCGGCGGCCGAGTCGTCGCCGGCGATGACGTGGTCGGGACGTTCTGCTTCGCCGACGAGTGCCGACGTGACGGAGAATTCTCCGACGCCGAACGGCTGTTCGTCGAACTGCTCGCGGAGTGGCTGGGCAACGAGCTCGAACGGCGGCAAGCACGCGAAAAGCGTGCGGAGACGGCACAGCGGTTGGAGAACACCCTCGAACGGATCGACGATGGCTTCTTCGCGGTCGACGACAGCTGGGAGTTGACCTACCTCAACGAGGAGGGTGCCGCGCTGCTCGACCGGGAACCCGACGAACTCGTCGGTAAGCACGTCTGGTCGGAGCTCCCCGAGGTCGTCGGTCAGCGGTACGAGCGAAACTGTCGTGAAGCGATGGCGAACCAGCGAGTCGTCTCCTTCGATCATCACTCCGAACCGCAGGATCTGTGGACCGAAGTAACCGCGTACCCGGCGGCGGAGGGGTTGTCGGTGTTCGTCCGTGACGTGACCGACCGGAAGCACCGCGAGGAGACGTTTCGAGAGCTGCTGGCGACGAGCGAACGGCTCCAGCGTGCCGACGACATCGAGCGGATCGCCGACCATCTCGTCGATGCCACGAGAGATATCCTCGACTACGACATCAACGGCGTCAGACTGTATGACCCGGACGAGGACGTGCTCGAGCTTGTCGCCATGAGCGACGGGCTCCGAGAGCTATTCGGGACTCGAACGCCGAGGAAGCCAGGGGATGGCGTCGTTGGACGGGTGTTTGAGACCGGGACACACGAGGTGTGTTCGGATCTGACCGCGATCGATGACGACCGCGAGTACCGAGGCGTACGATCCGTGATAGCCGTCCCGCTCAGCACGCACGGCGTGTTGACAGTCGCTTCGGCCGAGCCGGACGCGTTCGATGAGTCCGACGTCTCTGTCGTCCAGCTGTTGGCGACGAACGCGATCGCGGCGATGGACCGTGTGGATCGGCTCAAGCGGCTCCACACGTATGAGAGCGCGCTGGAGAACGTCGACGACATGGTCTGCGTTCTCGACGAAGCAGGACGCGTGACGTACGTGACGCGACCGCTCGCCGCGTGGCTCGACGCTGAACGGGACGCCCTGCTCGGAAGACGACTCTCCGAGGTGCTCCCCGGCTCGCACACCGGCATTGCAGCCGCTCTCGACGGGGGTAGCGACGACACGGAGACGGTTCCGTTGATGCTGCCACGCTCCGGTGGGCCGCCGCGGCGGGGCGAGCTCCGTCTCTCGACGCTCGGCGACGGGACGTCGGGGTCGGTCGGATCGGTGACCGACACGACCGAGTTGGCGCGAGCACGAACGGAGCGCGACCACGAGCGGGGTCGGTTCACGCGACTGTTCGAACAGATCCCCGACCCCGTCATAGAGACCGCACTCCGAGAGGACGAAACGGTCGTGCGGCAGATCAACGGCGCGTTCGCCGATCGGTTCGGCTACGACGTGGCGACGATCGGTGGACGACCGATAGACGAACTGGATCTCCGATACGGCCGACGGGTCGACCGCGTGGACTCCCGATCGCTCGACGAGCGGATTCGCGATGAGGGCGTCGTGACGGCCGAGATACGCCGTCGAACCGTCGACGGGCCTCGCGAGTTCCTCTTTCGAGGGTTCTCCTACGAGACGGCAGAGGGACGCCACGCGTTCGGGATCTACACGGACATCACCGAACGAAAACACCGTGAGCGGTACCTCCAGGTGGTGAATCGGATACTCCGACACAACCTCCGAAACGAGCTGAACGTCGTGTTCGGCTTCGCGAGCGAGATATCCCGGATCGCGGACGACGAGAACATCGTCGACTACGCGGACCGGATCGGAGCGAGCGGCAAGCGGCTGGCCGAACTGGGCGAGGGCGCAAGCGAGATCAAGCGGATCGTCGAGGACGGGCTCGAGTCCGAGCTCGGTGCGGTGTCGGTCCGTCCGATCGCGGACAGAATCGCCGAGCGGTACGCGAGCGGACACCCCCACGCGACGGTCGACGTCGACGTTCCCGAGTCGACGAGCGTCCGGGCCGACGGACGGCTCGCTGACGTGCTGGACCACCTCGTCGAGAACGCTATCGTTCACGCGGACGACCCGTCACCACGCGTCGAGATCGGCGTCGACCCGGATCCCGAGACCGATGTCGTCGCAGTCACCGTGGCGGACGACGGACCGGGCATCGCCGAGGACATCCGCGAGATCGTCGCCGGCGACGAGGAGATCACACAGCTTCGGCACAACTCCGGGATCGGGCTGTGGATCGTCGCCTGGGTCGTCGACTCCTACGGCGGCGACGTCGAGTTCGGTCCGGGACTCGAGCGCGATGGCGAGAGCGACGGGGCCGGAGCGCGCGGCGGGACGACCGTTCGGCTCCGCCTTCCCCGAATGGGCCCGACGGAATCGACGTAGGCTCCGCTCCGAGGCGTCGCCGACCGTTCCGACCCGTTTATAAGCCACGACGCGCCCGGTTGAACCATGACCGACGACGAGCGGACGGGGATGACCGACGACGAGCGGACGGAACTCATCGCGGCGTTGCGCGCGGCCGACGCGGTCCGATTCGGTGAGTTCGAACTCTCACACGGCGGGACGAGCGACTACTACGTGGACAAGTACCTGTTCGAGACCGACCCGAACAGTTTGCGCGCGGTCGCCGAGGCGTTCGCCGACCGACTCGCCGGGACGGACGCGAAACTGGCGGGGGTCGCCCTGGGTGCGGTCCCGCTCGTCGCCGTCACCGCCGAGAAGCTCGACCGTCCATACGTCATCGCCCGCAAGCAGACGAAAGCGTACGGCACGGGCAACCGGATCGAGGGACGTCTCGACGACGGCGAGGAGGTCATCGTGTTGGAGGACATCGCGACGACCGGGCAGTCGGCCGTGGACGCGGTTGAGGCCCTCCGTGAGGCCGGCGCGGTCGTCAACCGAGTCGTGGTCGTCGTCGACCGCGAGGAGGGCGCACGCGAACTGCTCGCGGAACACGACGTCGAACTGGAGGCGCTGCTCACCGCGTCGGAGCTGCTCGCCGAGCGCGAGGACTGAACGGCGAGGTGAGATCATCGCCGCCGTGAAACGAGACGGTGGCCGATCGGCGTCCCGTTCAGGTGATCTTTTGTATCCCGCACTCACACGTCGACGTATGGCAGACCACTCTCACGAGCCGGACCCGGACGCACGCGTGACCTCACCGATGCAGGAGTTCGGCGGCCGCGAGGTCGGTATCGGTGCCGCCGTCCTCCTCGTCGGCCTCCTCATCGCGTACGTCGTTCCGACGCTTCTCACCCTTTAAATACGCCCACACGCCCCCGGTTTAAATACGCCCACACGACTCCGAGTCGGAGGGAGCGCGGAGCGTGAAGGCGAGGTCCTCCGTATCGGCCTCGTAGTACCGCTCCAGCAGCGTCGACTCGTCCGGAAACGACGTCGTCGTCACCGTCCGTGCCGGGACACAAACGGTGACCGGTGAGTCCCGGAACGGGTACGGCGACGCTTCGTACTCACCCGGCGTGACGGGTCGTGCGGTCACCGTCACGTCCCCGGTCCCGGGTTTCGTCGGGACGTGCTCGACCGTGATCGGCTCCGTCGCTCCCGTCCCGTTCGTCGCACACAGCCGGAGCGAGAACGCGTCGAGCGCCGCGAGCAGCCGGTAGTTCCGCCACAGCCGCACGCCGTCGGCCCCGTCGGGCGCGCGACCGCCTTCGTGAAGCGTCCGCAAGAGGTCGACGTCCGCGGCCGAGACCCGATCGTCGTCCGGATCGTTGCGGAGCGCGAGCGCGAGCGAGCGCTGTCTGTCCTCCTCGCGGTCGACGAACTCGCTGAACTCGGCGGGCGTCGCCCCCCACGACGGCGAGAGTCCGTACCGCCGCCTGCGGAGTCCCGAACCGTGCATCGAGACGAGCAGCCCCGCGTAGCGGTCGGTCCGTGCGACGTCGTCGATACCGCGGCGGTACAGTCGAAGCCACGCCGACGCCGGGAGCTCGTGGAACGCCTGCGGCGACCCGTCGGGACCGAGCCGCGGTCGTCGGTCTCGAGGCCACCAGCCGTCGTCGTGAGCGTGGACGGCGAGCCGAACCGCCGCGGTCGGCGTCGGCGACGCGAACTCCTCCCCGCCCCACAGCTCCGCGAGCCGCCCCGCCAGCGCGGCGTGGTCCGGCTGGGTCACGAACCGGATCCCGTCGCTCGTCCCGGCGAGTATCATACGCTGTGTGGGGGAATGGCGACTATAAATGTGGGTGGCGAACCCGGATCGCTCCGGGCGGCGCGGAGCGGGTCAGCGCCGTTCGCACCGAACGACGCCGTCATCGGTGCCGGTTCGGCGCGGGTACCACGCCAGCGGGTGGTCGGCGACGAGGTCGACGCTCACCCACTGGTCGAGCTCGAACTCCTCGACGTGGTTGTGGAGGCAGTGGACCGCCTCGCCGGACTCCAACTCGACGCGATAGATGAACGATGGGCCGACGTACTGTCTGGAGACCACCGTCCCGTCGGCGATCGAGGGATCGGCGGGCGTCGCCCGCAGGTCGTCCGGCCGGACGAGCACGTCGACGGGCGCGCCGTCGTAGACGGTGTCGTACCCCTCCAGCGCCGCGGCGTTGAACCGGCCGACCCCCGTCTCGACTTTCCCGTCACAGAGACAGCCCTCAAGGAACGACGCTCGACCGAGGAAGGAGGCGACGAACTTCGACTCCGGCTGTTCGAAGACGCCCTCAGGGTGACCGATCTGCTCCAACTTCCCGTCGTTCATCACGGCGACGCGGTCCGAGATGGACAGCGCCTCCTCCTGGTCGTGCGTCACCGAGACCGCGGTGACGCCCGCCTCCTTGAGGATCCGACGAACCTCCTCGCGCATCTCCACCCGAAGCCTGACGTCGAGGTTCGAGAACGGCTCGTCGAGCAGCAGCACGTCCGGCTCCGGGGCGAGCGAGCGCGCGAGCGCGACACGCTGTTTCTGCCCGCCCGACAGCTGGTCCGGCGTCTTCTCGCCGTGTTCGGGCATGTCGACCAGATCGAGCAGGTCGTCGACGCGCGCCTCGGTCGCCGCCTCGTCGACGTCCGCCAGCCCGAACGCGATGTTCTCGCGAACGGTGAGATGCGGGAACAGCGCGAAGTTCTGAAAGACGATACCGACGTCGCGGCGCTCGGGCGGCACGAAGGCGTCCCCGTCGGCGACGGACTCGCCCGCGAGCGTGATCGTCCCCTCGGTGGGCTCCTCTAACCCGGCGATCATTCGGAGCATCGTCGTCTTCCCGCAGCCCGAGGGACCGAGAAACGTCAACAGCTCTCCCTGCGTGACGTCCATCGAGACGCCCTCGACGGCCGTCTCGTGACCGAAGTCCTTGCTCACACCGGCGAGCGTCAGCACCGTCTCGTCCGGCGTCTCGTCGAGCGGCCGCTGCGTCCGGTCCGCAGAACGCGCCGTTCCAACCGTGTCTGTTTGAGCCATCGATGGGAGTCGGGCGCCGGATCGCCGGCGTCCCGTGTTACCTCCAGATATTTTAGGAACGCCTAAAAGCATGTCGTTCACTGTCGTTCGACGGGAATCAACCGATAGATGGCCGGTATCGGACGTTTAGGCGAGTTCTCGCTCGATGACGCCGCGGAGCTCGCGGATCCGGTCGACGTCGACGTCGATCGACTCGCCGCCGTCGGACCCCGTGGCGACCGACAGCGAGAGCGTCCCGTCGGTCGTCACGTCGCCGAGGCGGACGACCGGGAGGTCACCGGCGAGCTCCGCGACCGCGTCGGGGTCGGTCGTCTGGACGACGACTCTCCCCGGCGTCTCCTCGAACACCGCCATGTGGTCCGGGAGTTCGACGTCCGCGCCCGCCGTTTCGGTCGTCAGCTCCGCGAGCGCGACCGCCAGCCCGCCGTCGCTCACGTCGTGGGTCGCGACCGTGGAGTCGTGGCGCGCGATCGACGCGAGCGCCGAGACGACGGCGGCGGGATCCTCGGGGAGTTCGGGGAACCGGTCCGACCCGCCCGCCGCCGCGAGGTACGCCGAGCCACCGAGCGCATCGCCCGTGCCGCCGACGAGGAGGAGTTCGGAGTCGTCGGCGACGGCGGCGTCGAGCGCGGCCGGCGGCGCGTCGTACCCCCGCTTGGTGCCGATCAGCGCGAGCGTCGGCGTCGGTGGGATCGGCCCCGCAACGCTGTCGTTGTACAGCGAGACGTTGCCGCCGACGACGGGCGTGTCCAGGTCGGCACAGGCGTCAGCGAGACCGTCGACGATTCCTTTGAATCCGCCATAGACGTCCTCCTTTTCCGGGTTTCCGCCGTTGAGGCAGTCGACGGCGGCGAGCGGCAGCGCGCCCTTCGCCGCGAGGTTCGTCGCGTTCTCGATCGCGACCGCGCGAGCGCCCTCGTAGGGCGCGACGTTCGTCCAGTTCGGGTTCGCGCCCGAGGAGAGCGCGAGGCCGACGCCGCCGTCGCCCTCGTCGATCGGTTCGGGGTCCTCGTCGGTCGCGTTCGCGGCCGTCTCCCGGAGCGCGACGATCGCGGCGTCGTCGCCGGGCTTCACCGCGGTTCGCGTCCCGACCTCGTGATCGTACTGCCGGTAGACCCACCGCTTGCTCGCGGTCGAGGGCGCGGCGACGACCGCCTCGAACGCCTCCGAGAGGTCCGGAGTCGGGAGGTCGCGGTCCGGCTGCGTCGGCTCCACGCTGTCGAGGTCGTTCATCGGCGCGCCCTCCGCGAGGAAGTCGGCGTCGACGTCGACGACCGTCTCCCCGTCGAACTCGCACACGTAGTTGCCATCGGTCACCTCGCCGATGACCGAACAGCCGAGATCGAATCGGTCGGCCAGCTCGCGAACGCGGTCGACGTCCTCGGGATCGACCTCGTAACACATCCGTTCCTGGCTCTCCGCGAGCAGGATCTCCAGGGCGTTCATCTTCGGCTCACGCTGGTGGACCCGGTTCAGATCGATGCGGGCACCGAGCGCCCCCTTCGCGACCAGTTCGGAGGAGGCTCCGCCGAGTCCCGCCGCGCCGAGGTCGCGGGCCGACTGCACCAGCCCCTCGTCGACGAGGGCCTCGTTGCACTCGATCAGCCGCTTTTCCGCGTACGGATCGCCGACCTGTACCGCGGGGCGGTCCTCCGTCTCGGCGTCCTCGGCGAGGTCCTCGGAGGCGAACGACGCGCCACCGAGCCCGTCCCGGCCGGTAGCGTTACCGACGAGAACGAGTTTGTTACCGGGTTCTTGCGCCGTCGCGGTCACCAATCGGTCCTCGTTCGTCAGGCCGACGCAGGCGACGTTGACGAGCGGGTTCCCCTCGTAGCCGTCGTGGAAGGCGACGCTGCCGCCGACGGTGGGGACGCCGATGCAGTTGCCGTAGTGGGAGATCCCCTCGACGACGCCCTCGAAGAGGTAGCGCGAGTGTTCGCGGTCGAAGCCGCCGAAGTACAGCGAGTCGAGCAACGCGATCGGGTACGCGCCCATCGACATCGTGTCGCGAACGATGCCGCCGACGCCCGTGGCCGCGCCGTCGACCGGGTCGACGTAGGAGGGGTGATTGTGACTCTCGATTCCGAACGTGACGTAGACGTCGCCGTAGTCGTCCGCGTCGCGCTCGGCCGCGGGGCGGTTCGCGGCGTCGGGGTCCGGAACTGCGAGGACGGCGGCGTCGTCGCCGGGGCCGACGACGACCGCGTCGCCCTCGCTGTCGAACGCCGATAGAAGCGGCCGCGAGGAGCGATACGCGCAGTGCTCGCTCCAGAGGTTCTCGAACAGCTCGGCCTCGGCCGGCGTCGGCTCCCGGTCGAGCTCCGCGACGACGAGCTCGTGGTCCGTCTCGGGCAGGCTCATTCACTTATGTGGTTATTTCACCGACTCTAATGCTTTTCTATGTGCACGTTCGTGGAACGTTCAGAAAGCGACCAGCACGACGGCGTAGACGGCCAACGCACCGACGCCCCCGACCGCGAGCGCCTTCGCGTTCAGTCGGACCGCGCGCTTTCGATCGGCCTCCAGCGCCTTCGGGTCCGTCACGTCGCGGGTGCCGTCGCCGACGTCGAACACCCCCATGCCGGCGAAGCCGACGCAGAACCGCTCGCGGTACTGCAGGACCCCCATCGCGGCACCGTATAGCGGAAACAGCGTGAAAAGTAGCGTCCACGATCGCCACCCGATCGCGAGTACGGCAGCGACGAGCACGACCGCGGCGAGCAGCGACGCGACGCCGAGCGCGAGCCGTTTCCGCCGCTCGCTCGGTCCGATGTTACAGACGCCGGGTTGGTACTCCATACGTCTCCGTTGTACGGTATCACTCAAAAGCGTCCCCCAGCGCGTCGTTCACGGATCGGTCCACCGGTGGCTCCGCGGTCGCCGCCGAGGTAACCGTCTCCGTAGCAACCCTCAAAAGGGCTCCCGACGAGTTCCCGTCCGTGAAACGGATCCAACTCGGGAACACCGTCTTCGAGGGCGAAAACGACGCGTACCTGCTCGACGGCGAGACGACGGCGCTCGTCGACACCGGCGTCGCGACGCCGGACGTGCGCGCGGAGTTCGAGGCCGGCCTCGCGGCGTACGGAGTCGACGTCTCGGACGTGGACGCCGTCCTGCTCACGCACTGGCACCCCGATCACGCGGGACTGGCGGGAGAGATCCAAGCAGAGAGCGGTGCGGACGTGTTCGTCCACGAGGCGGACGCCCCGCTCGTCGACGGGAGCGGCACCCAGCTCATCGACGACCCGGCGCTGCAGCGGGAGACGTTCGACCGCTGGGGGATGCCCGACGGACCGCGGGAGCGACTGGTCGACTTCTTTGCGGAGGTAAGTACCGGGCTCCGCGGCCGCGACGCCGACGTGACGACGTTCGTCGACGGCGATCGGATCGAGGTCGCCGGCGTCGAACTGGAGGCGGTCCACCTCCCCGGACACACGGCCGGGCTCACGGCGTTCGCGTTCGATCCGCGGGCGGTTCCGGGCCACGAGCCGGTCGCGGGCCCCGACGCCGTCGCTCCCGAGGAGGCGTTCACCGGCGACGCCGTCCTCCCGCGGTACACGCCCAACGTCGGCGGGGCGGACGTCCGGGTCGCGGAGCCGATCGCCGACTACGCCGCGAGCCTCGCGCGCGTCGTCGACCGCGACTTCGACGCCGCCCATCCCGGTCATCGAGAGCGGATCGACGCGCCGAGCCATCGAGCGGCGGAGATCCTCGACCACCATCGCCATCGGACGCGTCGGGTCGTCGACGTCCTCGACCGGGAGGGACCGCGTACCGCGTGGGAGACGTCCGCCGAGCTGTTCGGAGATCTGTCGGGGATCCACGTGCTCCACGGTCCCGGGGAGGCCTCAGCGCACCTCGAGCACCTCACAGCGGCGGGCGTCGTGGCGCGTGACGGGACGAGCTACCGCCTCGTCGACCCCGACGCCGATCTCGACGCGCTGTTCCCCACGACTCGGCTCGACGACGTCGTCGACGGTGCGAACGCCTAACCGTTTCCGAGAGGGCCATGTCGATCCGGGGCGGGACGACGAGATCGAACACGGGATCGGGACTCCACGGCGAGCCCGGCACCGAGCGCGGCGAGCACATGCCCGCCGACACGATTCTCGAACTCGATGAGGAACTGAAAGAGCTGCTCGCCGTGCCGGCGGACACGCCGGCGATGACGGTCGAGTCGAGGCGAGTCGTTCGAGGAGTTTGGCATTCGCCGGTCGGAGCTCCGGTTCGTCCCTACCGCTCGGGGTGAGAGGGAGCGTCGAATCCACCCCGGATCAACGGTTTCGCGACGTGGCGGCGGGCGGCCGGCGGCACCTCGTACCACGTCTCCGAGAGAGCACGTTCGACCGGTCGATCGACCCGACCGGATGCCGAGGTACCGCAGTCGCGACACCGATACCCCTGTCCGCGTCCCGCCGACGACATCGTCCGCTCGCAGTCGGGACACGTCGGCGTCACCGACTCGGTGCGGACGAGATCACGGACCGCGAGCTTCTCCAGTTTGAGCGTGGACCGACGGGGCGAGCCGGTCGGGTTCGCGCCGGTGCCCGACGCGACCGCTCGAACCTCGTGTTCGCCACAGACCGTGACTCGATCCCCCGGACGGAGCGATCGAACTCGATCGCGGAACCGGCCGGTCGGCGCGAACGCAACGCAGAGCAACGACGCGTCGTCGTTCGGGGACTCGACCTCGACGTGGACGTGTCCGCCGCGCTTCGTCTCGGGGGCGTCGGCAACGACACCGGCGAGCCGGTATCCCGCGCCGTCCCGGAGGTCACCGATCCGCCCCGGTTCGACGTGAGCGTCGGTTCCTTGGTTCGTGAGGAACGTCGCGGCACGGTCGATCGGTTCGCTGTCTATCGCGTCCGCGACGGCGCGGCACGCCACGGGATCGTCGCCCCGGATCCCGTGGAGGATCGGTCCCGGCGCGTTCGGGACGCAGACGACCTCGCCGGTACCGCGGTCGACCGTGTCCCAGACGGTCGGGTACTCTGCCTCGGCCGCGGCGAAGACGGACTCGGCGTCGACCTCGCGTGACGTCCCGCAACGGTCGAACTCGCGGTAGGAGATCCGCTCGTACGTCCAGTCGTCGAACGCGACCGGCGCGCCGACCGCCGCCAGCGCACCGATCCGCCCGCGTCCCGATACCGGATCGCCGCGGCCGGAGTCCGCGTCGGCGTCTCCACCCGTCCCGAGTCCGGCGTGTCGAAACCCGTGTTCGTCGGCGAGCGCAACCGCCTCGTCGACGGTCAGTCGCTCGCGGAGCGCGCGGGCGGCGAACTCGCCGACGTCGGTGGGGATCGGTGACGTCGACGGCGTGAACGGATCGGCGGAGACGTCGAGATCGGCGACGACGACGCCGGGAGACGTTCGGGGATCGTCGACGACGGAGCGCTCCCCGACGGTCTCGTAGGCGAGATCGAACGCATCGCCGGCGTCGATCCCGTCGACGTGGAGCGCGACCGCCGCGTTGCCGCGCGTTTTGTGTTTGACGGCCGGATTCAGGCGCACGAGCAGCCGCCGTCGGACTCGACCGCCGGCCGACGCGAACCGCTCGGCGAGCAGCGTCGCGACGTAGGTCGTACACATCCCGTCGGTCCGGGAGTCGGTGTCGTCGACGGCAACGATGGTCACACGCTACCGTTTCGGCGTCTCGAACAAGCCGCTTTCGACGGGCGATGGATGTCGTCGAGTCCGGTCGCCGAGTCCGATCGCCGAGTCCGAGCCGAATCGGTGAAACCGCACGCATGCGGGTTCGTCGGGGGACTCAGCCGACACAACGTATATATGTGCCGAGAAGTTATCCTCGACTATGTCCCGGACTGCGCTGATCGGAAACGTGACCGCGATGCTGGAGGACGCGGGATTCCTCGTCAGCGACCGGTGTGCGGTCCGGCCCAAGAGCTTCGACGTGGCTGCGCGGCGCGGTGAGGACCTCGTCCTCCTGAAGATTCTCGGCAACGTCGACGCGCTCGACGGGGCGACCGGCGAGGAGATGCGCCGTCTCGGCGAGTATCTGGAGGCGACCCCCATGGTCGTCGGACTCCGGACGCGCGACGAGGACCTGAAACCGGGCGTCGTCTACTTCAGACACGGCGTCCCCGTGATCAACCCGGACACCGCCTACGAGCTGTTCGTCGAGGGGATGCCCCCGCTCATCTACGCCGCGCCCGGCGGCCTGTACGTCAGCCTCGACGGGGACCTGCTCGCGGACGAGCGCGAGGAGCGCGGCTGGTCGCTCGGCCGTCTCGCGACCGAACTCGGCGTCTCCCGTCGGACCGTCTCGAAGTACGAGGACGGGATGAACGCCTCCATCGAGGTCGCCATCCAGCTCGAGGAGCTGTTCGACGAGCCGTTCTCCAGCCCGGTCGACGTGTTGGAGGGTGCCGACGAGGTGCGCGACGCGGAGCCGACGCCGTCCGCGCCCGACGCCGACCCCGACGACGAGCACGTCGTCCACGTGTTGACGAGCGCCGGCTTCACCGTCCATCCGACGGCTCGTGCACCGTTCAAGGCGGTGTCGGAGGACGAGGACGGGCCGGCGATGCGGATACTCACCGGCCACTCGGCGTTCACGACCGCCGCGGAGAAACGCGCGCGAATCATGTCCTCGATCGGTGAGGTCGCACACACTCGGTCGGTGTACTTCACCGAGGAAACCGAGAAGCGCGAGTCGGTCGACGGCACCGCCCTGGTCTCGTGTGCGGAGCTCGCCGAGGTGACCGACCCCGAGGAGATCCGCGAGCTGATCCGCGACCGTGCGGAAGCGCCGTCCGAGGCGTAGCGCCTCGACACCGACTCGACCCTCCTCCTCGACGCCGACGCACCTTCACGACGCGCACACGTCGAACCGGCTCACCGTCCGAGAAGGCGACTGAAGAACCCGCCACCGTCGGTGCCGTCGTCCTCGTCCGTCCCGTCGTCGACCGCGTCGTCGCCGCCCTCCGCCTCTTCCGCGAGCGCCGTCCCGACCGTGTCCGTGTCGTCGTCGCGGAACGGAACGCTCCCCGCGAGTTCGTCGGCGACGTCGTCCGCGTCGTCCGCTCGCTCCCGATCCGGCTCCGCCTCATCGACGAACGGCTCGTCGGCGTCGTCCTCCGCGAGCGGCTCGTCGGTGTCGCCCTCCGCGAGCGGCTCGTCGGCGTCGCCTTCTACAAGTGGCTCGTCGGCGTCGTCCTCCGCAAGCGGCTCGTTCTCGTCCGCGAGTGGATCGTCCTCTGCCGTCGACGAATCGGCGGGAGCTTCGTCCACACCGTCGCTATCGTCCACATCGTCGGTCTCGTCGGTCACCTCCGAGTCGGCAACGATGATCTCCTCCTCGTCGCCCGCCTCGTTCATCCCGACCGGTCCGTCGTCGGCGACGATGATGTCGTCCTCGGGTTCCGGGGCGTCCTCGGGTTCCGGGACGTCGTCCGGCTCGACGGGTGTATCGCTCGCTTGCGCCTCGACCGACGTCGGTTCCGACGCCGTCGCCTCCGCGTCCGGTTCCGTGTCGCCGTCCGGTTCCGAACCCTCGTCCGAAACGGGATCCTCGTCCGACTCCGCATCCGCCGTCGAGGCGGATCCGACGGCCGCAGTCGTCGCCTCGGCCGGCGTCCCTGCGGGTTCTGGATCCGCGATCGATTCGCCCGTCAGCGCTCGCGCGAGGTCGCGGTACGCGGCCGTCGCGGGTGCAGTCGGTGAGAAGGTTACGAGCGGCTCGTTGGCCCGGCCGGCTCGCGAGACGGAGTCGTCCTCGGGGATCTGACCGAGGACGTCGGCGTCCAGCAGGTCCGAGACGAGTTGCGGTTCCGGATCGTCGGGATCGACGCGAGTGATCGCCGCACCGGCGACGCTTCCGCCGAGTCGCTCGGTCAGCTGACGGGTCTTCTCCGTGTCGCCGAGCGCCCCGCGTTCCGGCGTGGAGACGAGCAGCGTCTCGTCCGCCAGCGCGAGCGGGAGCGAGGAGTCCTGAGAGAGCCCCGCGCCGGCGTCGACGAGGACGTAGTCGACGCCGGGAAACGCGTTCACGACCTCGCGGATCCGTGACGGGTCCGCCGCCGCGTACGCGTCGAGATCGGTCTCGCCGGGCACGACTCGCACTCCCGCGGGCCCCTCGTGGATCGCGTCGAACGGATCCGCTCGTCCGGCGAGCACGTCGTGGACGGTCGTGTCCCCGACGGTCACGCCGAGCGCGCCCGCGAGGTTCGCCATGCCGATGTCCGCGTCGACCGCCACGACGTCGGCTCCGGCCTCGGACAGGATCGTCGCCAGCGCGGCGGTCGTGGTGGTCTTCCCGACGCCACCTTTCGCCGAAGCGACCGCATACACCGTTGCCATACCGTCAGGGTCCGGCGACTGGTACTTAAATGTACGCGGGGAGCTCTCGGTCTGTTTAAAAAGGTGGCCGAGATCCGACGGTTCGACCCGTTCGGCGGCCATGCGCTTTCGCAAACACCTTATACGTCGCTCGTCCAGGTTCGGACGATTAGTGAGTATGGCGAGACCAGAGGTGCTCGACCGGATCAAGGAAGCAGAAGCCGAGGCCGAGGAGATCATCGCGACGGCGGAAGCCGACGTCGACGAGCGCCTCGCCGAAGCTCGAACGCGCGCGGAAGAGATCCGCACGGAGGCCGCCGAGGACGCGTCCGAGGAGGCCGACGATCGGCTAACGACGGCCCGTACGGAGGTCGAGGAACGCCGCAAGGAGATCCTCGAAGCCGGACGTGCCGACCGCGACGAGCTCGAACGCGAGGCTCGCGAACGCGTCGACGACGCCGTCGACTACGCCGTTGAACGGTTCGAGGAGGGCGTAAAAGAACGCATAACGGAGGCATGAATGGTTCTTAGACCAGAGCGGATGAGCAAGGTGTCGGTGACCGGATCGAAGCGGGTCATCGACGACGTCATCGAGGCCGCCTACGAGCACCACTCGCTGCACGTCACCGACTACGACGAGCGCTACGAGGGGTTCGAGCCCGGCGTGTCGCTCGACGGTGCCGAGGAGGTCAACGATCGGCTCGTCACCGTTCGCGCGCTCGAGAGCATCCTCGACGTCGAGGGCGACGAGCTGGACGCCGCGGGCGTGCTCGAAGACGAGGCGCTCAAGGCCGAACTCTCCGAGATCCGCGACCGTGTCAACGAACTCAACGACCGCCGCGACGAGCTTCGCGCGTCGATCCGCGACCGTCAAGAGGAGATCGACCGACTCGAGCCGTTCGCCGAACTCGGCATCGAACTCGATCTCCTCCGAGCGTACGACTCGCTGGAGGTCGTCGTCGGTCAGGCGAAGCCGGACGGGATCGAAGCCGCGCTCGCGGACGCCGACGGGATCGACGCGTTCGAGGTCTTCTCGAGCGGGGGCGTCGTCGCCGCCTTCGCCCGACCGGCTGCTGACGCCGAAAGCGGCGTCCTTCAGGACGCGCTCGTCGGCATCGACATCGCGATCCTGGAGGTTCCGGACGCCGGTGCAGCCCCGTCCGAGTACGTCTCCGAACTCGAGCGCGAGCAGGCGGAGCTCCGAGCGGACCTCGAGGAGGTCGAGTCCGAACTGACCTCGGTCAAGGAGGAGGCGGCCGGCTTCCTGTTGCGCGCGGAAGAACAGCTGACCATCGAGGCGCAAAAGAAGGAGGCACCGCTATCGTTCGCAACCACCGAGAACGCGTTCGTCGCCGAAGGGTGGATCCCGACGGACACGTACTCCGACTTCGAGGCGACGCTCGCCGAGGCGGTCGGCGATCACGCGGAGGTCGAGGAGCTAGAGCGCGCGTCCTTTACCCCCGACGGTAACCATCACAGCGAGTCCGTTCACGACGGGGGGTCGGGGAGCGCATCCGAGTCCGACACCGAGGCCGCCACCGACGGCGGTCACGTGACCGGCGACGAGGAGCCACCGGTCGTACAGGACAACCCGGGCATTGCGAGCCCGTTCGAGCTGCTCGTCCGAGCGGTGAATCGGCCGAAGTACTCCGAGTTCGACCCGACACTCCTGGTCTTTCTCACGTTCCCGCTCATGTTTGGGTTCATGATCGGGGACGTCGGCTACGGTGTGTTGTACGTCGCGATGGGGGCCGTGCTGTACGCGAAGTTCGACGGAGCGATGCGTGACATGGGCTCGATCGCGATGTGGGCCGGACTGTTCACGGTGCTGTTCGGCGTCGTGTTCGGCGGTGACCTGTTCGGGTACCACCTGATCAGCACCGAGTTCTCGAAGGGCGTCTCGCCCGGCGCGGAGAACTGGGCGCTGGCGTGGCTGGTGTTCAGCGCACTGTTCGGTATCGTGCACCTGAACCTCGGCTTCGCGCTCTCGTTCATCAGCAACATCCAACACCACAGCTTCAAGCACACGATGTACGAGAGCGGCTCGTGGCTCCTGTTGCTCAACGGACTGTGGGCGTGGATCTTCAGCAGACACGTCGGGCAAGCGAAACCCGACTTCCTGTTCGAGGGGATCACGACGGTGACCGGCGTCGCGTTCACGGGGCTGCCGACCGAGGTCGGGATCGCCGGCCTCGCGGCCGCGGGCGTCGGCGCGCTGCTGCTCGCCATCGGCGAACCCACCGAGCTGCCGGAAGTGCTCTCACCGATCGTCAACGTCGTCTCCTACGCCCGGATCACGGCGGTGCTGCTCGCGAAAGCCGGCATGGCCGTTGCGGTGAACCTGCTGGCGTTCGGTGCGTACATCGACGACGGGGGAGAGGGGAGCTTCCACTTCATCTTCACCCCGAGTTATCTCGCCGAGGTGCAAGAACACGCCGCCGCGGGAGAGGTCGAACTCGTGTTCGCGGGCCTCACGACCGCGTTCGAGCCCTCGACGCTGGGTGTCGCAGCGCTGGTGTTCGGCGTGTTCGTGGCCATCGTCGGTCACATCGTCGTGCTGCTGCTCGGCATCACGGCCGCCGGCATTCAGGGAGTCCGTCTCGAGTACGTGGAGTTCTTCAACAAGTTCTACGAGGGTGGCGGCAACGAGTACTCACCGTTCGGCTACGACCGGCAGTACACTGCCGAGGAGTAGCTCGAACCGCGTCCCGTTCGTTTATAAATACGGTCGTTCATTCGACGGTCCGGTGTTTGTGAGAACGACCCACAGATATCGGTTTGAGCGCCTATCTCGCCCGTTCTCGTCGTTCGTTTTGGGAAGCTTTATGTTAGCTACGGAGGGTACTACGAACTGTTCGGAGACGAGCAACCGCAACTACTACCAATGTTTGAAACCGCCCCTGAACTCGGGAACGTCGTAATGCAGACTGAGTGGACGCCGGAAGCCGCAGAACACCTCGCGAGCGCTGCGGCAGCGCTTGCGGTCGGACTCGCTGCACTCGGTGCAGGCTACGCCGAGAACGGCATCGGTGCAGCAGCCGTCGGCGCGATGGCCGAGGACGAGGACCTGTTCGTCAACGGCCTCATCCTGACGGTTCTGCCCGAAACGCTCGTTATCCTCGCGCTGGTCGTCGTTTTCCTGGTCTAACCAGCCCCCCTTTCAACAATGAGTTTGGACACCGTCGTTGAGGACATTCGAGACGAGGCCCGCGCGCGTGCAGAGGAGATCCGCGAGGCGGCCGACGCCGAGGCCGACGAGATCGTCGCCGAGGCGGAAGCCGACGCCGAGCGGATCCGCGAGGAGCGCCTCGCAGAGGTCGAACGAGAGATCGAGCAGGAGCGCGAACAGACGCTGTCGTCCGCCAAGCTCGAAGCGAAACAGGAGCGACTCGGCGCACGTCGAGACGTCCTCGAGGACGTTCGCGACGACGTCGAGGCGGCGATCGCTTCCCTCGAGGAGGACCGCCGCCGCGAGCTGACCGAGACGCTTCTGGACGCGACGCTGGCGGAGTTCGACGACGAGAGCGTCGCCGTCTACACGCGAGCCGAGGACGTCGAGCTCCTCGAGGAGCTCGTCTCGGACCGCAACGCCGAGGTCGACGGCGAGGTCGACTGTCTCGGCGGCGTCGTCGGCGAGAGCAGTACCGCCCGCGTTCGCGTGAACAACACGTTCGATTCGGTGCTCGAGGACGTCTGGGACGACGAACTGAAGAACCTCTCGGAGCGACTGTTCGACCAATGAGCACCGTCGGCCGCTCGAACCCGGAGTACGTCGTCGCGCGGGTTCGCGCCCGCCGCGGGGCCCTGTACGACGACGAGGAGTACCGAAAGCTCACCCGAATGAGCCCCTCCGAGATCGCCCGCTTCATGGAAGAGTCGACCTACGAGGCGGAGATCAACGCGCTCGGGAGTCGACACGGCGGCGTCGACCTGATCGAGTACGCGTTGAATCGGAACCTCGCGGCACAGTTCGAGGCGATCCTCGACTGGAGCGAGGGCGAACTGTACGAGCTGATCGCCCGATACCTCCGGAAGTTCGACGCATGGAACGTGAAGACGGTCATCCGTGGCGTGTACACCGGGACGACTCAGGAGGCGATCGAAGTCGACCTCATCCGCGCCGGCGAGTTCGACGACCGTCGGATCCGACGGCTGCTGGAGACCGACTCCATCGAGGCGGTCATCGAGGTGCTCGACGATACCATCTACGGAGATCCGCTGGAGGAGGCGTTCGCGGAGTACGAGGAGACCGGCGTGCTCGTCCCGCTCGAGAACGCCGTTGACCGCGCCTTCTATGACCAGCTGCTGGACGGACTGGGTCGGGACAAGCCGACACGCCAGTACGAGAAGTTTCTCAAAGCGGAGATCGATCTCCGGAACGCGCGAAACGCGCTTCGGCTCGCCCGTTCGGGTGCCGACGTCGACCCGGCCGAGTACTTCATCGACGGCGGACAGCTGTTCACGCGAGAGACGCTGTCCCGGCTTGCCCGGAGCCTGGACGAGCTCGTCGAACACATCGACGGGAGCCCGTACGCCGACGCCCTCGGCCCCGCGCTGCGCGAGCTGGAGGCGGCTGACAGTCTCATCGAGTTCGAACACGCGACCGACGCCGCGCTGTTGGCGTACGGCGATCGGCTCGGCACCATCTATCCGGTGTCGGTGACGCCCGTCATCTCGTACATCCTCGCGAAGGAGCGCGAGGTGGAGAACATCCGAGCGATCGCCCGCGGGAAGGAGGCGGGACTCTCGGCAACGGAGATCGAAGAGGAACTGGTGATAACATGAGCCAGGAGATCGCAGTCGTCGGCAGCCCGGAGTTCACGACCGGATTCCGGCTCGCCGGCGTTCGTAAGTGCGAGAACGTGCCGGACGACGAGAAGTCGGCGTCGCTCGACGACGCCGTCGAGCGGACGCTCGACGACGAGGAGACCGGCATCATCGTGATGCACGACGACGACCTCGAACACCTCTCGCGGGACACCCGCGAGCGGGTCGAGGGGAGCATCGAGCCCGTGCTCGTAACGCTCGGCGCATCGGGTGCCGGCAGCGGCGGGTTACGCGACCAGATCAAACGAGCCATCGGGATCGACCTGATGGAGGAGGAAGACTGATATGAGCAAAGCAGAATCCACGGAGAGCACCGAGATCGGTGTCATCCAGAACGTGAGCGGTCCGGTCGTGACTGCCCGTGACCTCGACGCCCGCATGAACGACGTCGTCTACGTCGGCGACGAAGGACTCATGGGGGAAGTGATCGAGATCGAGGGCAACACCACGACCGTTCAGGTGTACGAGGAAACCTCCGGCGTCGCCCCCGGCGAACCCGTCGAAACCACGGGTGAGCCGCTGTCGGTCGACTTAGGTCCGGGCGTGTTGGACGCCATCTACGACGGCGTCCAACGCCCCCTGGACGTGCTGGAGGGGAAGATGAACAGCCCGTACCTCGATCGCGGGGTCGACGCACCCGGCATCGACCTCGAGACGGAGTGGGAGTTCGAGCCCGCCGTCGAGGAGGGCGACGAGGTCGAGCCCGGCGACGTCGTCGGGATCGTCGAGGAGACGGTCACCATCGACCACAAGGTCATGGTGCCGCCGGGGTTCGAGGGCGGCGAGGTCGTCGCCATCGAACCGGGCTCCTTCGACGTGACCGAGACGGTCGCGGAGCTCGACAACGGCGAGGAGATCACGATGCATCAGGAGTGGCCGGTGCGCGAGCCGCGCCCCTCCGCAAACAAGAAGACGCCACGAACGCCGCTGGTGTCCGGCCAGCGGATTCTCGACGGCCTGTTCCCGATCGCGAAGGGCGGGACGGCCGCGATTCCGGGGCCGTTCGGTTCCGGAAAGACGGTTACCCAACACCAGCTCGCGAAGTACGCCGACGCGGACATCATCGTCTACGTCGGCTGCGGCGAGCGCGGGAACGAGATGACCGAGGTCATCGAGGACTTCCCGGAGCTCGAGGACCCGGCCAACGGCAACCCGCTGATGGCCCGCACCTCGCTCATCGCGAACACGTCGAACATGCCCGTCGCGGCGCGTGAGTCCTGTATCTACACGGGAATCACGATCGCGGAGTTCTACCGCGACATGGGCTACGACGTCGCGCTGATGGCCGACTCCACCTCGCGGTGGGCGGAGGCGATGCGCGAGATCTCCTCCCGACTGGAGGAGATGCCCGGCGAGGAGGGGTACCCCGCGTACCTCGCCGCCCGCCTGGCGCAGTTCTACGAGCGCGCCGGCTACTTCGAGAACATCAACGGGACGGAAGGCTCCGTCTCCGCGATCGGCGCGGTGTCGCCGCCGGGCGGCGACTTCTCGGAGCCGGTCACGCAGAACACGCTGCGTATCGTGAAGACGTTCTGGGCGCTCGACGCGGACTTAGCGGAGCGCCGCCACTTCCCGTCGATCAACTGGAACGAGTCGTACTCGCTGTACAAAGACCAGCTCGACCCGTGGTTCCAGGAGAACGTCGATGACGACTGGGCGGAGAAACGTCAGTGGGCGGTCGACGTCTTAGACGAGGAGACGGAGCTCCAGGAGATCGTTCAGCTCGTCGGGAAGGACGCGCTGCCGGACGACCAGCAGCTCACCCTCGAGATCGCGCGCTACCTGCGCGAGGCGTATCTCCAGCAGAACGCGTTCCACCCGGTCGACACGTACTGTCCGCCGGAGAAGACGTACATGATGTTGACGACGATCGAGACGCTCAACGACGAGGCGTTCTCCGCGCTGGAGGCCGGCGTTCCGGTCGAAGAGATCATCGCCATCGACGCCGCGCCGCGCATCAATCGGATCGGCGTCCAGGAGGAGTACGAGGAGTACACCGAGGAGCTCAAAGCGGAGATCGCAGAGCAGCTCCGGAGTCTCTACTAACATGAAAGAGTATCAAACCATCACCGAGATCAGCGGCCCGCTGGTGTTCGCCGAGGTCGACGAGGCGATCGGCTACGACGAGATCGTCGAGATCGAGACGGCACAGGGGGAGACGCTGCGCGGTCAGGTGCTCGAATCCTCGGAGGGCGTCGTCGCCATCCAGGTGTTCGAGGGCACCTCCGGTATCGACCAGAACGCGTCCGTGCGCTTCCTCGGCGAGACGATGAAGATGCCCGTCACCGAGGACCTGCTCGGACGGGTGCTCGACGGCTCCGGCCGACCGATCGACGGCGGCCCGGAGATCGTTCCGGACGAGCGACAGGACATCGTCGGCGCGGCGATCAACCCGTACTCCCGGGAGTACCCCGAGGAGTTCATCGAAACGGGAGTCTCCGCCATCGACGGCATGAACACGCTCGTTCGCGGCCAGAAGCTCCCGATCTTCTCCAGCTCCGGCCAGCCGCACAGCGATCTGGCGATGCAGATCGCCCGACAGGCGAGCGTACCTGAAGAGGAGGAGGAGGGCGACGACGACGAAGGGTCGGAGTTCGCCGTCATCTTCGGCGCGATGGGGATCACGGCGGAGGAGGCCAACGAGTTCATGGAGGACTTCGAGCGGACCGGCGCGTTAGAACGGTCCGTGGTCTTCATGAACCTCGCGGACGACCCCGCCGTCGAGCGGACGGTCACGCCGCGGATGGTCCTGACGACCGCCGAGTACCTCGCCTTCGAGAAGGACTACCACGTGCTCGTCATCCTCACGGACATGACGAACTACTGCGAGGCGCTCCGTGAGATCGGCGCGGCCCGCGAGGAGGTTCCGGGCCGACGTGGCTACCCCGGATACATGTACACCGACCTGGCGCAGCTGTACGAGCGAGCCGGGCGGATCCAGGGTCGTGAGGGGTCGGTGACGCAGATCCCGATCCTCACGATGCCGGGCGACGACGACACCCACCCGATCCCGGACCTGACCGGGTACATCACGGAGGGGCAGATCTACGTCGATCCCGAACTCAACAGTCAGGGGCTCCAGCCTCCCGTCAACGTTCTTCCCAGCCTCTCTCGGCTGATGGACGACGGCATCGGCGAGGGGCTCACCCGTGGCGACCACGGAGACGTCTCCGACCAGATGTACGCGGCGTACGCGGAAGGTGAGGACCTCCGTGACCTCGTGAACATCGTCGGACGCGAGGCGCTCTCCGAGCGCGACAACAAGTATCTCGACTTCGCGGACGCCTTCGAGACCGAGTTCATCGACCAGGGCTTCGAGCAGAACCGCGAGTTAGAGGAGACGCTGGAGATCGGTTGGGACCTCCTCTCGATGCTACCGAAAGAGGAACTCAACCGCGTCGGCGAGGAGTTCATCGAACAGCACTATCGCGAGAACGACTCCGAGCGCGAGGTCGTCGAGGCGGCCGACTGACGGCGCTTCGGTTCGGGTCTTCGTCTCTTCGTTCTCCGCTATTCCATCTCGGTTCCATCCTCCCAGCGAGAACAATCGCTGTCGATCGCCGGTCGATCACTCCTCGTCGATCAGGTCGATCACGTTCTCGCGACCGATCCGAAGTTTCTCGACCTCGCCGTCGTCGACCATCCGCGAGAGCACGCGTGATGTCTTCGATTTCGACCAGCCGAGCGCGTCGACCACGTCCGACTGCTTCATCCGTCCGCCCTCCTCGCGGAGCGCGCGCGTGACGCGGTCCTCGTCCGTGAGCAGCGCCGGATCGATTTCCCCCGGATCCGCCGATGCGTCCGATGCTGCCGCCCGTTCCTCTCGGGGAACCACCGTTCCGTCGCCGAGATCCTCCGGGGCGGCAGCCGTCGAGTCGTCCTCGCCGCCCTGTTCCGTGGCGACACCGCCGTTTACCGAGCGGTTCGCCGCGGGGGCGTCGCTGTCGGCGTCGCCGCCGAGCCCGAGACGACCGGTCCGGACGGCGACCGCGACGAGGACGAGCGCACCGACGAGTAGGAGACCCCCGAGCGCGACGAGGATCAGGACGTTGCTGGCTACGGTCCCGTCTCCGCTCCCCTCACCTCCGCCCGCGTCACCGCCCCCCTCATCGACGGCCGCCGCGGGCACGGCTCGGACGCTCGGATGGCCGTCGGCGAAGTCCTCGCGTCCCCGCCACTCGACCACGCCGTCCTCGGTCTCGTCCGGGGTCGGGGAGACGTCCGCGATCGCGTAGCCGTCGGGAGCTGCGATCGCCAGCGCGTCGTCGTCACCGATGAAGAAGCCGCCGTCGAACACGTCGCCGACGACGACTGCGTCGCCGTCGACGGCCGCGAAGCCGGTCCAGGAGAATCGAAAGTTCACGACGCCCCACCGGCGCGGTACCTCCTGTATCGACGTGTCGGCCTCGAAGTCCGTCGCACGCATCTCGCGGTTCGCCGAGTCGTTCGCAGCCGCGACGACGCCGGTCATTCGGTCGGCGAAGGGATCGAGGTAGCGGCTCGTGTTCGATCGAAACCGCTCTTGAAACCGTTCGTACTCGGCGACCTCGGTGTCGTTTTCGAGCCGCGTCCGGAGGGTTATCTCCCACGTCGCCGAGCCGTCGGCGTCCAAGCTGATCCGCGTGATCGTGTTGTCCGGCTCCGGCTGGTCGTCGATCTGCGGAAACGCGGTCGTCTGCGCGCCGGCGGGTGCGGCGAACGCGACGGCGACGACACAGCAGACGGCGACGAGGAGGGCGGCGATCGATCCGGCCGTCCGATCGCGTCGTCTCATTACAGTACGCTACTTCCGCTCGCGGGTTAAACCCACAGATCGTCGCACGACGTGTCTCGCGCGATCCGTCGAAACTCGGTGCAACGGTCCGAAATACGGTGAAACGCGGCGGAACGAAACACAACGGGCCGCCACGGTCGTCCCGGTATATGTGGCCGGACACCGTCGGCCCATCCGTCATGCAAGGCACACGACTCCTGACCGTTCTCGTGGCGCTGGGGCTCGTTCTGGGCTCCGTGCCGGGCGGGGCGCTCGCGAGCGCCGCCGGTACCGGGGACGCGACGGATATCGGCTCGGACGACGCGGTGATCGAGCGTATCGACGGATCGACCGTCACGGCACAGACGGACGACGGGAACGCCAGCGACGGCGACGACAGTAATACGTCGGACGAGGGGAACACCTCACGGGCGACCGTCGGACAGCAGCTCGCAACGGTGATAGCTGTCACCGACGACGAGGTGTCGAGCGACGTCGAGGCGTCGTCGCTCGACGCGGCGCTTGAGGACGCCAACGAATCCGAGCGCGCGGCGATCCTCGCGGACCGCACCGCTGCGCTCCGTGACCGCGCCGACGAGATCGTTGCCGACCAGCGCGAGGCGCGGGTCGCCTACGAGGACGGCGAGATAACTCGCGGCGAGTTCGCACAGCGGCTCGCGGTTCTCGCCGGACAGGCCCGCACGGTCGACCGCGGCTTCGAGCGGGCCGACGACCACGCGGACGACGTCTCCGCGCTCGAACTCCGCGCGGCGGGCTATGACGGGAACGCCAACGAGGACGCACGACAGCGACTCAACCGCGTGACGGGTACCGGTGCGAGCGCGCTGCTCGCGCAGTACACCGGCGAGCGCGCCGGCGAGTTCTCCCTCGAAGTCGACGGTGGCGTCTCCATCGAGGTCGAGAGCGACGACGGCGAGCGCTCGCGCGAGTTCGAGCGCGACCAGCCCGGTGACGGGAGCTTCGACGTGACTCAAAGCGAGGCGCTCACCGCTGCCACCACGCAGCTGTCGACGGACGACGGCGAGTGGACGCTTCGGTCCGCCGACCGCGACGAGGACGACGGCTACTACGAGTTCGAGTTCACCTTCTTCGGTCCGGAGACGACCGGCGAAGCCGAGGTGAGCGTCGACGGCCAGACCGGCGAGGTGTTCGAGTTCGAAGAAGAGCTTGAACCACGCGAGGCCGACGGCGACGAGGAGACGCCGCTGTCGATCTCGATCGTCGACGGGACGGCGGAGCCGGGCGCGACGGTGACACTCCGCGTGACCGCTGCCGGCGAGCCCGTCGAGGGCGCGACCGTCGAACTGGACGACCAGGATGTCGGAACGACCGACGCGGACGGGGATATCACGGTGACGCTGCCCGACGACGACGAGGTCGACATCGAAGTCGAGGACGACGACCGCGAGGGCGAACTGGAGATCACGCTCCGATCGGACGCTGGTGACGACCGCGAGGACGAGGTCCGCGATCGACTCTCCGTGGACGGCACCGTCGAGAACGGGACGGTCACCGTCTCGGTGACGTACGACGGCGAGGGCGTCGACGGCGTCTCCGTCTCCGTCGACGGCGACCGGGTCGGAACGACCGGCGCGGACGGGAGCCTCTCGTTCGACGCGCCCGGCGTCGATGACGAACTGGAGGTGACGCTCGTGAAGGGCGCGTTCGAGGCCGAACTCGAGTTCGAGGTCGGCGCGGACGGGACGCTCATGCTCGACGACGTCGACGTCGACGAGCGTGATGCGGACGATCGAGACGACGATGATCGCGACGACGATGATCGCGACGAGGACGACCGCGACGACGACCGAGATGCGGACGAACTCTCTGTCGCCGTCGTCTCCGGCGATCCCGCGCCCGGTGCGACCGTGACGGTCGAAGTGACCGACGTCGACGGTGTGCCCGTCGAGGGCGCGACCGTCGAGGTCGAAGACGAGTCCGTCGGAACGACCGACGCGGACGGGCGGATCACGGTGACGCTCCCGGCCGACAACGACGAGGCCGAGATCGAAGTCGAAGACGGCGATCGCGAGGGCGAACTCGAAGTTGAGTACGCCGACGCGGACGATGCGGATGACGCGGACGATGCGGACGATGCGGACGATGCGGACGATGCGGATGACGCGGACGATGCGGACGATGCGGATGACGACGACGATGCGGACGATGCGGATGACGACGACGAGGAGGCCGACGATGACGACGACGATGACGACGACGCGGAGGACGACGAGTGATGCGTTGCCGCAGCCGCGTCGTCACGGCCGTCGCGACGGTCGCGGCGGTCGCGCTGATCGGTGCGCTCCTCGCGCCGGGGGTCGCCGCGCTCGACGATCCGGGGACGGAGGCCGCGGTCGAGGAGGGATCGGCGTTCGTCGTCGCGCTCGAACCCGACGGCGACGCGACGGTCACGCTCGTGTTGACCTACGACCTCGCTGACGCCGACGACGAGGCGGCGTTCGAGGACCTGCGCGAGCGCCCGGAGAACGTCACGGCTCGGTTCGACGATCGCATCTCTCGCATCGCCGATCGGACGGCGACGCGGACCGACCGCGAGATGACGGTCTCCGACGTCCACACCGAGGTGGAGTCCGGAGACGGAACCGGCGTCGTGCGGCTCTCGGCGACGTGGACGAACCTCGCCGCGGTCGACGACGACCGGCTGGTCGTGAGCGAGCCGTTCGCCAGCGAGTTCCGGCCGGACCGTCCGTTCGTCATCGTCGCTCCCGACGGGTACGCACTCGCGGGCGCGACGGTCGACGCCGACGCGACGACCGCGCCCGACGGAGGCGACAGCGGCGACGCGGCGACCGCCGAGTGGGCCGCCGGCACGGAGCTGTCGGGCTTCTCGGTCGCGTTCGCTCCGAACGACGCCGCCGATGCCACCGACGACTCGCTTCCGACCCCGCTGGCGTCGACGCTGGCCCTCCTCGCGGCGGGACTGCTCGGATACGCCGGCTGGCGGAGAGCGTAACCGGGCCACCCCGATCGGTCTCGGTCCGGCGCAACGCTTGGGTCCCACCGGGACGGTTACCCCACCCATCCCATCGGCCCCACCGGACCCGAACGGGCGATCGCCACCCGGCTGCACCCACCGACCGCGACCGCCCGCGCCGTCAGAGGCACACGATCGGTCCCGATTTTTCCGCAGTTCCGGCCGGTGATATCCGTCCGACACCGTGCGCGTTATCGCGCGCTGGCACGTCGCGACTGAAAAGAATTAACCTCCTCGGAGCGGAACACACGCCCAATAGATGGCCAAGGACGTCAAACCGACTCGGAAGAACCTGATGGCGATCGAGGATCGCATCGAGCTCTCCGAACGCGGGCACGACACCCTCGAACAGAAGCGGGACGGCCTCATCATGGAGTTCATGGACATCCTCGATCAGGCTCAGGACGTCCGCTCTGAGGTGTCGGACGACTACGAGCGCGCCCAGCGAAAACTCGACATGGCGCGTGCGATGGAGGGCGACGTCGCCGTTCGCGGTGCCGCCGCGGCGCTGAAAGAGCACCCCGAGATCACCACCCGATCGAAGAACATCATGGGCGTCGTCGTCCCGCAGATCGAGTCCTCGAAGGTGAGAAAGAACCTCGATGAACGAGGGTACGGTCTGCTCGGCTCCTCGGCACGCATCGACGAGGCCGCCGACGCCTACGAGCAGCTGTTGGAGACGATCATCCTCGCCGCCGAAGTCGAGACGGCGATGAAGAAGATGCTAGAGGAGATCGAGACGACGAAGCGCCGCGTGAACGCCCTGGAGTTCACCCTCCTGCCCCAGCTGTACGAGAACCAAGAGTATATCGAACAGAAGCTCGAGGAGCAGGAGCGCGAGGAGATCTTCCGTCTGAAGAAGATCAAAGCGAAAAAAGAGGAGGAAGAAGCCGAAGCAGAAGCCGAAGCGGAGGCGGCCGCGGACGCGGCAGCCGCCTCGGCGGACTGATCGCCGACCGATCTTTGCAGGAACCGTTCGACAACCGACGGTTCGTCGGCCGTTGTTAAGTGATCGCACCGCCAGCCATAGGTATGGCCTGTCCACGCTGCGGGGCGTCGGTCGTCGCGTTCGCCGTCCCGGATCGCCTCATTGACCACGCACCGGCGTCCGAGGCGGCGATCTGTACGCGGTGTCTGTCGACGTTCGCGGGAAGCGAGGCGGGAGCGAGTCCGACGGCATCGCCGGACTTCTCCGCGGTCGACGACGCGTTCCCGGACGGCGATGCGGGGGTCGCTCTCGCGCTCGCGTGCGGGCTGTTGGAGTCGTTCGCGCTCAACCGGCCGTCGATCGAGGCGCTGTTGGCTCACGCGGAACGCGAGGGAGCGGACGTCTTCCTGTTCTTCGAGCGCCTCGACGCCGATGACGCCGCGTTCGATCTCGATCGCCGGCGAGCGGCGCTCGACGACGTGTTATGAGCCCGCCCAGCGGCGTCCGCGGACGGTGCGTATCGCGGGAGCGGGACCGCGTCGTCGACGATCGCCGCCCCTTTTTGTACCCGCACGTCGACGAATCGGGTATGAGCGCGACGGATCGACTGAACGTCGGGTGGGAGCGGTGACCGACCTCGTCACGTTCGGCGAGACGATGCTCCGGTTCTCGCCGCCTCGTGGCGAGCGACTGGAGCGGACGCGCGAGTTCGACGTCCAAGCGGGCGGTGCGGAGAGCAACGTGGCGGTCGGCGCGGCGCGACTCGGCGCGGACGCCGCGTGGTTCTCGAAGCTTCCGGACTCGCCGCTCGGGCGGCGGGTCGTGAGCGAGCTCCGGAGCCACGGCGTTCGGACGGGCGTGTCGTGGGCGGACCCGGAGACGAGTCGGCTCGGAACGTACTACCTCGAACACGGCGGCGACCCGCGCGGAACGAACGTGATCTACGACCGCGCCGACACGGCGATCACCACGGTCACGCCGGAGGAGCTTCCGACGGGCGTGTTCGACGCCGCGGAGCGGTTCCACACGACGGGGATCACGCCCGCGCTCTCCGAGACGGCCGCGGAGACGACGGCGGCGCTGTTGCGCGCGGCGGGCGAGGCGGACGTGACCCGATCGTTCGACCTGAACTACCGATCGAAGCTGTGGTCGCCCGCGGCGGCGAAAACGGCGTACGAGGGACTGTTCGAGCACGTCGATACCCTGTTCGTTCCGCGGCGGGACGCGCGCGAGGTGCTCGACCGGGAGGGCGACGCCATCGACATCGCACACGGGCTCAGCTCCGAGTTCGACTTCGACACCGTCGTGGTCACTCGGGAACTCGAAGGGGCGATCGCGCTTCGCGACGGGGCGGTCCACGAACAGGACGTGTTCGAGGCGGAGACGTTCGACGCGATCGGAACCGGCGACGCGTTCGTCGCCGGCTTCCTCGCGAAGCGACTGGCGGGCGGCGACGTCCGGGCGGCCTTGGAGTGGGCGGCTGCGACCGCCGCGCTGAAACGCACCATCGGTGGCGACGTCGCGGTCGTGACGCGCGAAGAGGTCGAGAGCGTCATCGACGGCGCGGACGGAATCGACCGGTGAGGACGGAGTCGACCGGTGAGGACGGAATCGACCGGTGAGGACGGGACCGATCGAGACGGATGCCGGATCGGTGCGGATCCCGGAGCGCCTGCCGGCGTAAGCAACCCTTAGTACGCCGGCGATGTCGTATTCGATATGCACGTCGTCGTCATCGGAGCGTACGGGAGTGCCGGGGCAGCCGCCGCCGAGGAACTCGCTCCGCACGTCGGAAAGCGAATCGAACGACTCACGCTGGTCGACAACGGCGACCCCGGCGGCGGGCTCTGTATTCTCGAAGGGTGTATGCCGTCGAAGGAGCTCTTGTCCGCCGCCGCCCACCGGTTCGAGGGGCGCGACGACGGTCGTCTCACCGGCGAGCCGCACGAGCTCGACTTGGAGCGGGTCGTCGGAGAGAAGAACGATCGAACCCGCGGGTGGGCACAACATCGCCGAGCGTCGATCCACGAGCTCGCCGAGACGGACGGGATCGAGTTCATCCACGAGCCCGCACGGTTCGTCGACGATCACACGGTCGAGGTCGGCGGAACGCCCGGCGGCTCCGGGGACGGCGAGGTCATCGAGGCCGACTACGTGTTGATCGCGACGGGGTCGGTTCCGAACGTCCCGACGATTCCCGGCTACGACGACCTCTCCGAAGAGCGCGTGTACACGAGTGAGGACACCCTCCACGCGACCGATCTCCCGGACACCGGCGTCGTGATGGGGTTCGGCTACGTCGGCATGGAGATGGCTCCGTACCTCGCGGAGGCCGGCGTCGACGTCACCGTGATCGAACACGACGAGCGACCGCTCGACGAAGCCGACCCCGAATTCGGCGACGCGCTGCTGGATATCTATCGCGAGGAGTTCGACATCGAGATCCGGACGGAGGTGTACGAGACGTCCATCGAGGAGACGGACGAGGGCGTCCGACTGCGGCTCGACGACGGGAGTCACGTCGACGCCGAGGCGGTGTTCCAGTTCACGGGGCGGAAACCGAACCTCGACCCCCTCGAATTGGCCACCACCTCGCTGGAGCCGGCGGCGGGATGGATCGACGCGACGCTGCGGCCGCCGAACGACGACCGAACGTTCGTGATCGGCGACGTCAACGGCCGGGAGCCGATCCTCCACGTCGCCAAGGAACAAGGGTATCAGGCGGCGGAGAACGTCCTCCGACACGACCGCGGCGAGCCGGCGAAGCCGTACACGAACGTCCACCACCACGTCGTCTTCTCCGGCGCGGGCGTGTACCCGTTCGCGCGTGTCGGCCACACGCCCCGATCCGCGACCGAAGCCGGCCACACGACGGTCGTCGCGACCCGCGAGGCGAGCGACGACGGCGTGTTCAAATCCAAGAACGTCCCGCACGGACTCGGTCGGCTCGTCGTCGACGCCGACGACGGTACCGTCCTCGGTTGGCAGGGACTTCACTACCACGCCGACACGATGGCGAAGACGTTCCAGATCGCGGTGGAGATGGGGTTAGACGTCAGGGAGATCCCGGATCGGGCGTACCACCCGACGCTGCCGGAGACCGTCGACGGGCTCGTCAGGGAGTGTGCGGCGGGCGTCGACGAAGAGTAAAACGGCACCGCAACGAGAGAAACGAGACGTCGGCTGGAAGTTAGTGCGTCGAGGAAACCGAAGTCGGGGTGCCGAGCTACTGAACGTCTCGCTCGTCGGCCGCGTCGAGCGTGATCTCCGTCACTTCGACGATCCGGTCGTCCGCGAGCAGGTTCTCGATGGCGGAGTCGGGCACGTCCTGGTCGAGGTTGTAGACGGTGATCGCTTCACCACCCTGCGTCTCGCGGGCGTTGAACATGCCCGCGATGTTGACGTCGTGGTCGCCGAGAACGCTTCCGATGAGCCCGATGACGCCCGGCTCGTCGGAGTTGCGTGCGACGAGCATGTGACCGTACGGGACGGCGTCGACGCGGAACCCGTCGATACGGACGATCCGCGGGTCCTCGCCCGCGAACAGGGTCCCCTCGACGGCGAGCTCCGTGTCACCGTTTCGGACGGTGACGCGAACGAGGCTCTGGAAGTCCTCGGTCTGGCGGGTCTTCGACTCCGTCACCTCGATGCCGCGGTCCTCCGCGAGCTGGGGGGCGTTAACGGAGTTCACCTGCCACTCGAGCGGCTCGAACACGCCTTTCAGCGCGCTCGCGGTGACGAGCTCGACGTCCTCGGCGGCGATGTCACCCTCATACGCCACTTCGATCTCGGTGACACGCCCGTCGAGCAGCTGTGCGGCGACCTTTCCGGCGGTCTCGGCGACCGCGAGGTACGGCTTGATCCGGGGGAACGCCGTCTCGTCGACGGACGGCGCGTTCAGCGCGTTCAACACGGGTTCGTCGTTGAAGGCCGAGACCACGGCCTCCGCGGTGTCGACCGCGACGTTCTCCTGGGCCGCCTCCGTCGCCGCGCCGAGGTGCGGCGTGACGACGATCTCCTCGACGTCGAGCAGCGGCGACTCGGGATCGAGCGGCTCCGTCGCGAAGGAGTCGAGTGCGGCACCCGCGAGCACGCCGTCGTCGACGGCGGCCGCGAGCGCGACCTCGTCGACGATCCCGCCGCGCGCACAGTTGATCAGATACCCCCCCTCGAGCTGGGCGAGCTCCTCCTCGCCGATCATCCCCTCCGTCTCGGGAAGCAGCGGGGTGTGAATGGTCGCGAAGTCCGCGCGAGCCAGCGTGTCGTGGAGGTCCTCGACGAGCTCCGCGCCGAGCCGTTCGGCACGCTCCTCGGAGATGTACGGATCGTACACGACCAGATCCATCCCGAGCGAGTCGAGTCGCTTCGCGACCTGCTGGCCGACGCGGCCGAGCCCGACGACGGCGAGCGTCTTGTTGTTCAGTTCGGTCCCGAGGAACTCGCCTTTCGCCCACTCACCGTTGACGAGGCGGGCGTGTGCCTGCGGGATCGAGCGGGCGGCCGCGAACGTCATCGCGACGGTGTGTTCGGCGGCGGCGCGGACGTTCCCCTCCGGCGCGTTCGCGACGACCACGCCGTGATCGGTCGCCGCATCGATGTCGATGTTGTCGACGCCGATTCCCGCACGGCCGACGATGACGAGCTCCGATGCCGCCTCGAACAGATCCCGGTTCACGTCGGTTCCCGACCGGACGATAAGCCCGTTGACGTCGGACACGGCATCGAGAAGCGCCTCGCCCTCGATGTCGTAGGCGGTTTCGACCTCGTACCCTTCTTCACGGAGTCGGTCGAGACCCGCATCAGCGATCGGGTCCGTCACGAGTACCTTCATGTCCGTACGGAGCCACGGCGCGGTGTTAACCCTTTCTCAATCGCGCCGTTTTGCCGACCGGTGCGATCCGTGTCTGTGGGTTAAAAAACGGGGTAGAGAGAAGAATATACCCACAATTGTGGATAGGAAATCGGTGTTCTCGAAGCGCCGTACGCACCGATGTTCACTCACGTTCGGGCCGGCGTTCACCGCCGTGACGGCGCTCAACGGAAACGAACGGAGTGGCGACACCGGCGTGTGCACGGACCACCGACCGAGCGTGTCGCGGAGCGAGCGTTCACAACAGGCCGTCGTCGTCGAGGATCGGCCGCCTCCCGAGCGCTCCCGGCGTCCCGCCGGACTGGATGATGTTGAACGCCGTCATCAGGTCGGACCGGGAGATGAGTCCGACGAGCTCTCCACGGTCGTCTATCACCGGCAGACGACCCACCCCGTGTTCCTGCATGGTCTGGAGGGCGGCCATCGCGTCAGCGTCGGGCGTTACCGAGGCGATATCCGTCTCCATCACGTCCTCGACCCGATAGGCGTCGCGTTCGACCTCCTTGATCGACCGGGCGTCCTCCAGCGTCACCATGCCGACGAGCTCTCCTCCGTAGAGGACGGGATATCCGGTGTGTCGCTCGCGGAACATCCGGTCTATCAGCTCCGAGACGCTCGTCTCCTCGCTGACCGTATGAAGGGCCTCGCGCCGCGTCATCACGTCGTCGACGGTGACGTTCTCGAAGGCGGCTTTCAGCGTCGTCTGCTGGGCCTCGCCGGACGCGGCGATGTAGATGAAGAACGCGAGCAGGATGAGGATCCAGTTGCCGAACAGGCCGACGATCGCCATCATGAACGCGAACACCTTCCCGATGGCCGCCGCGCGCTGGGTCGCCTGCGCGTGCGGCTGGGTGCGAGCCATGAGCGCCCGGAGGACGCGCCCGCCGTCCATCGGGAACGCGGGCAGCATGTTGAACACCGCGAGCACGACGTTCAACAGCGCGAGGTAGCCGAACACGAACAGGACCGCGTTCGCACCGGCGGGCGCAAGAACGAACACGCCGTAACAGGCGACGCCGACGGCGACGCTGACGATCGGCCCGGCGATCGCGATCCAGAACTCGTGTTTCCAGTCCTCCGGGAACTCCGTGAAGCTGGCGAGCCCGCCGAGCAGCCACAGGGTGATCGAATCGATCTCGTAGCCGTAGCGCATCGCGACCAGCGAGTGACCGAACTCGTGGAGGAGCACGCCGACGAACAGTCCGATCGCGGCCGAGAGACCGAGTATCCACGGCGTGTAGCCGGCGCTGACCGCCGCCAGATCGATGTTCGCGCCCATCGACTGGTTCATTATCTCGGCTATCGTCGCCACCTCGGAGCCGATGAGGAACGCGAAAAACGGCAATACAAGCAGAAACGTCCAGTTGAGCCTGATCGGGATGCCGAAGGCGCTCCCGACCCGAATACCACGCATACGCCCCCGTTAGGTCGGGGACCGCTTAAACGTCGGGTGCCGATCGGTTTTAATCTCGTCCCGGTCGACCGGTCACACATGAGTGACGCGACGAACGACGACGCGACGAATGACGACGACGCGACGAGCCACGAGATCGAACCGGTTCTCAGACGCGGTGACGACGTGATCGACGAGCCCGTCGACGCCGCGAAGGGACTCCGCAAGGGTGTCCTGATCGACGAGTCCGACGGCGCGCCGACGTTCGCGATCAGGCGGTTCGAGCTCGACGCCGGTTCGGAGGTCCCGCGACACACGAACGCGGTCGAACACGAACAGTACGTGCTCGCCGGCGAGTACGTCGTCGGCCTCGGCGACGAAGAGCACGTCGTCACCGCGGGCGACGCCTTGTTGATCCCGGCGGGCGTCGAACACTGGTATCGCAACGACGGCGACGAGACGGCCGCGTTCCTCTGTGCGGTCCCGAACGGCGACGACGAGATCGAACTCGTCGAGTGAGGCCATCGGCCCCGGAGAAACTCACACAGCCTCCGAGCCGCTCGACGATCACCGATCGAGCCACTCGACGCCGTCCACGACGTCGACGAACGCCGAGCCGAACGCACTCGCCGGCGTCGTGAACCCCGCGGGGGCCTCGCCCGAGAGGACTCGGTCGGCCGCCGCGAGCGACGTCTCGACGGTGAGGACGTACGGATCGGGCGTCCGGAGCCGCTCGGAGACGACCCGTCCGTCGTCGGTCCGCGCTTCGCCCCACACGTACACCTCGTTTTCCGCCCGTTCCGCGGGCGTCGGGCCGTCGACCCTCGCGGCGACGATCCGATCGAGGAGCCATCGAACGGGACGCGTCCGGAGCAACGGGGCGAGGGGACGGACGAGACGGACGGTCCGGACGAGTCGCGGATGCAGCGCCGCGTACACCGTCACGTTCCCGATCTCCGTGGTGTGAGCCGCGGTGACGACGTCGCCCCACGGAACCGCGATCGCGTCCCGCTCTCCGCGGCCGAAGTCGATCCGGCGACTCGATCCGCCGGCCGGAAGCCGAACGAGCGCGCCGTCCTTTCGAACGACGACGCCCGCACCGAGCCCGCGGACGGCCGTTCGAGCGGTGCCGCGCGAGACCATGCCGTCGGCGTCGAACCCGAGTGCGAGTTCGGTCGCGTCGGGCAGGCGTTCGACGAGCGCGGCCGCGAGACAGTCCGTCGGAACCACGTCGAAGCCGACGCCGGGGAGGAGGGTCACGTCCGCATCCGTCGCGTCGTGGTCGCGCTCGGCGATCGACCGGAACACCTGCCACTCTCCCGTCACGTCGAGATAGTCGGTCCGGCCCTCGATGCAGGCGTCGACGAGCGGCTCGGCGGTCGCCGCGAACGGCCCGGCGCAGTTGAGGACCGCGTCGACGTCGCGGACGCTCTCCGCGACCGCCTCCGGAATCGCGAGGTCGAACTCGCGGACCGAGCACCGGAGCTCCCGACCGAGATCCCGTACGGCGTCGCCGTCACGACCCGCGAGGATCGGGTCGCGTCCGCGGTCGACGGCCGCCCGAGAGACGAGTTCGCCCGTGTAACCGTACGCACCGTATATGAGGAGGGTCACGTCCGGAGACAGGGCACCCGAACGGTTGAAACCCCCGCAGGACACGCGGTGAGCGACGTCGACACCGCGTGTTCTCACGACGGATCGGTACACCGCCGTCGGCGTCCGAAGCGGCGGAGTGTATCGGAGTCGCCCTTCATTCCCCCATCCCCAGCCGATCCCGTCTCGCCCCCTTTTAAGAGTCGAGCGGTCGAAAATCCGTCCATGTCCGACACGTTCGACCGGCTCGGCTACGGGACGTACAAACTCGCGGACCGCGAGGAGTGCGTCTCGGGCGTCGTCCACGCGATCGAGACGGGGTATCGTCACGTCGACACGGCCCAGATGTACGACAACGAGGCGTACGTCGGCGACGCGATAGCGGAGGCACCCGTCGACCGTGACGAGCTGTTCGTCGCGACGAAGCTGAACACCGGGAACCTCGCGTACGACGACGCCGTCGAGACCGCCGAAGCGAGCCGCGAGAAACTCGGTGTCGACTCGATCGACCTCCTGTACGTCCACTGGCCGACCGACACGTACGACCCCGACGAGACCCTACCCGCGCTCGATCACCTCGTCGACGAGGGCGTGATCGACCGCGTCGGACTGTCGAACTTCCGGCCCGACCAGCTGGAGACGGCGATCGACCGGCTCGACGCCGACCTGTTCGCGCATCAAGTGGAGTGTAACCCGTTCTGTCAACAGGAGCGGCTCCGCGAGTACGCCGTCGAACACGACCACTGGCTCGTGGCGTACTCGCCGATCGCGCGCAACCGGGTTGCGGAGTCCGAGGTCATCCGGGAGATCGCCGAGACACACGAGACGTCACCCGCGGCGGTGAGCCTCGCGTGGCTGCTCTCGAAAGAGCGTGTCGCACCGATCCCGAAGGCCGCCTCCCGCGAGCACGTGGCGGCGAACTGGGCGGCCCGCGATCTCGAACTCACCGCTGAGGACGTCGCCCGGATCGACGACATCGACCGGGAGGAACGAGTCGTCGACTTCGAGGCGGCCCCCTGGAACCACGGGTGAAAGGACAGCCGGCTCCGTTGAAGTCCTCAGCGAGTGCTACATTGTGGCCCGGGTGCTGTCAATACAGACACGGCAGCGATCGACGGCGGGAGTGAGTGTTGCAGGTCGTCGGTCGCGATACGGTATTTAAACGACCGTGAGCGATGGTGACGGTTCCTTATAAAGATCTGATGCGGTGGCGTCGCCGGCGCGACGCGCCGGCTGCACGCGAGAGCCTCGCTCTCGCCCTGCGCGCCCGTGAGCGGCCGTCAGGCCGCGAACAGCCTCGCGCGAGGGAGTCAGGGGCGGTCGCCGAGCGGTTCCGGCGACCGCCCCTGACGAGGCTGGGGAGGCGTGAGGTGCGGTCGCGGTGCCGTGCGGGGCGGGACTCAAAGGGGCAGCCGGCAGCGAGGCCGCCGGAGGCTGGGGATTTGGCGGTGTTCGCCGCGTCGCCAGCAGCAACGATCCATCGATGATCGACGGAGACGTCGAGCGTGCCAAACGGACCGACGCCGGACGCAACGGCGTATACCCGATCACTCCCACCGACCTCGTTCTCGCGCCCTTTTTGAGCCGCACCCACGTACGAGCAGTAGTGACCGTTACGAGCGTCCACGATCCGACCCACCGCGAGGCGCTGTGGGAGCTGGAGTCCGCCTTCGAGCGCGGCGACCTCATAAGCGTCTTCGGGCGCTGCACGGTCTCTTATGAGGGTCGCGCCGCCTCCGAACTCGGCTCCGGAGCCCGTCTCGTGGTGTTGAAACCGGACGGGGCCGCCCTGGTCCACACCGACGAGGGCCGGACCCCGGTCAACTGGCAGCCGCCGGGTTCGACGCACCGCGCCGCGGTTCGCGAGGGTCGCCTCCGGATCCGATCGGAGCGGACGAGCCCGGTGGAGACGCTGACGGTTCGCTTCTCCGACGTCCATCAGCTGTCGGCGATGTCCGTCACCGGCGGCCGTGACCTGGAACTGCACGGCAGCGAGGAGGACCTCCGGACCCGAATACTCGAACGACCGGAGCTGGTCGAATCGGGGTTCGAGCCGCGCGAGACGGAACGCCCCTCGAGCGCCGGTCCGATCGACGTGTTCGGGGTCGACGAGGCGGGGCGGCCGGTCGTCGTCGAACTGAAGCGTCGACGAGTCGGGCCCGACGCGGTCGGACAGCTGAGCCGGTACGTCACCGCGCTTCGGGAGGAGTTCGGCGACGATGGCCGGGAGGGAGAGACGGCGAACGCGGACGTTCGCGGCGTCCTCGTCGCGCCGTCGGTGACGGAGCGGGCCGCGGGGCTCCTCACCGACCGCGGATTCGACCACGTCGCGCTCGCTCCGATCGTCGACGGGGGAACGGAGGCACAGGGGGATGTCGAGGACGAGACCGAGGCGCAGGGGGATGTCGAGGACGAGACCGAGGCACAGGGGGATCGAGAGGAGACGGGCGGGAGCACTGCTGCGCCGGAGTAGCTCCGCGATCCCGACACGGTACCCCGTGACCGATACGCACGGGCACTCCGATGCGGTATCGAAGGGTTTATCGCCGCAGCGAGGGCTACATCGGACAAGTAGCCATGTCTGACAAACCCGCCTCTATGTATCGGAAGATCGACAAGCCGTCGTTCACCCGACGCGAGTACATCACGGGTATCCCCGGCTCGAAGATCGCCCAGCACAACATGGGCGATCTCTCGTCGGACCCGGACGATTACCCGGTCCAGATCAGCCTCCGCGTCGAGGAGGAACTGCAGGTCCGCCACGGCTCGCTCGAGAGCTCCCGGCTCTCGGCGAACCGCCACCTCATCAAGGAGCTCGGCGAGGGCAACTACAAGATGACCCTCCGCAAGTTCCCCCACCAGGTCATCCGTGAGAACAAGCAGGCGACCGGTGCGGGTGCGGACCGTGTCTCCGACGGGATGCGACAGGCGTTCGGCAAGCCGGTCGGAACGGCCGCCCGACTGAAGGCGAACGACATCGTGTTCACGGCGTACTGCGACGTCGAGCAGGCACCCGTGGTGAAGGAAGCGTTCCGCCGCGCGTACAACAAGCTCTCGCCGCCGTGCCGGATCACGGTCGACCGCGGCGAGGAGCTGCTCGTCTCGTAGCGTCCCGAACGTTCTTTCGCACTCTCGCTCCGCCAGCCACTGCATTACCGGCGGTCGGCGGATCCGCCTCGACCGCCTGCACCTCAACGCTCCGCGGATCCGACGCGTTCTTTCGCACTCTCGCTCCGCCAGCCACTGCATTACCGGCGGTCGGCGGATCCGCCTCGACCGCCTGCACCTCAACGCTCCGCGGATCCGACGCTTTAAAACGCCGTCCCCGGCTATCGCCGCGCAATGAGCCTTGTCGTTACCGACACCCGCTCGGACGATCGCGTCGAGTTCACGGCCGACGGCGACGTGACGCTGTACGTCTGTGGGCTGACGGTGTCGGACGACCCGCATCTCGGGCACGCCCGCCTGTGGTTCCACGCGGACGTCGTCCACCGCTGGCTTGAGCATCTCGGCTACGACGTCCGCCACGTCGAGAACGTCACGGACGTCAACGAGAAGATCACCGCCCGTGTCGGCGAGCGCGACGAGTGGGTCGAGGAGCGTGACGTCGCGGAGACGTTCACTGCGAGCACGTTCGAGGCGATGCGCGGACTCAACCTTCTGCGCGCGGAGGTGTACCCCCGCGTCACGGAGCACGTGCCCGAGATAATCGATCTCGTCGAGACGCTGATCGAGAAGGGATACGCCTACGAGTCGAACGGCTCCGTCTACTTCGACGTCACGAGCTTCGACGACTACGGCGCGCTCTCGAACCAGAACGTCGACGATCTGGAGGCGCAGGGCGAACCCGACGAGCGCTCCGAGAAGCGCACCCCGGCGGATTTCGCGCTGTGGAAGGCCGACGGCGTGAGCGAGACGGCGGTCCGGGAACACGCCAAACACGACCACGGCGAGGACGTCCCGACCGGCGAGACGTGGCCGTCGCCGTGGAGCGAGGGTCGTCCCGGGTGGCACGTCGAGTGCTCCGCGATGTCGACGACGCATCTCGGCGACACGCTCGACATTCACATGGGCGGTCGCGACCTCGTCTTCCCGCACCACGAAAACGAGGTCGCTCAGTCGACCGCGGCCACCGGCCACGAGTTCGCCCGCCACTGGCTACATGTCGGACTCTTAGCGATGGACGGCGAGAAGATGTCCTCGTCGATCGGAAACTTCTGGACCGTTCCGGACGCGCTCGACGAGCTCGGCGTGAACGTTGTCAGGACGTTCTACGCCGGGGCCGCGTACCGCTCGGAGCAGGCGCTCACCGAGGAGACGATCGCGGAGGCGGAAGAGCGGTGGGACCGACTCTCCCGGACATACGATCGGGCGGTCGAGGCGCTCGACTCCGTCCATGCTCGGAGCACGGCCGTCGACGACGACCTCCGGGCGGCGACGTCGACCGCCCGCGACGACTTCGAGACCGCGATGAACGACGACTTCAATCTTCGAGAGGCGACCGCCGCCCTCCTCGATCTCACGGACGCCGTGAACCGGCACGTCGACGCGGGTGTCGTCACCGACGGGAACGGCCACCCGGACGCGTCCGACGAACCGGACGCGTACGATTCGGACGCGTACGATTACCGGGGGCTCCGCGAGGCGGTCGAGACGTTCGAGGAGCTCGGCGGCGACGTCCTCGGACTCGCGTTCGACACCGACACCGCCGACGGCACCGTCGAGCTCGCGGGCGAACTGGTCGAACTCGTTCTGGAGATCCGTGAGGCGGAGCGCGAGGCAGGCAACTACGAGCGCGCGGACGAGCTCCGGGACGCGCTCGACGCCGTCGGCGTCGACGTCGAGGACGGGCCGGACGGCGCGAGCTATCGGCTCGACTGACGAGTACTCAAAAAGGAAAGACGTTCCGTCCGATCCGGATGCGGGTGATTCCGTCCGATCCGGATGCGAGTGGCTGTCTCAGGCGCTGGCGTCGTAGCCTGCCTTGGCGATCGCGTCGATCGCGGCGTCGACGTCGACGTCGCCCTCGACGGTTGCGGTGCCGGCCTCGTGGTCGGCGGTTACGGATTCGACGCCCGGGAGCGCCGAGAGCGCGTCCGTCACGTTCTCCTCGCAGCCACCACATGCCATTCCGTCGACCTCGAAGGTGTGCATGTCCGGACCTTCGAGCGCAACGGTGAATTACGTTACTCTTCCGGTGTCCGTTTCCGTCTCGCCAGCGTTGTCCGCTACTCGACGTCGATCCGGTGTCTGTCGTCGTCCTCGTCGGGGGACTCCTTGGGGAGCGTGACGGTGAGGACGCCGTTCTGGTACGTCGCGGACGCCTCCTGTTCGATCACGGCCGCGGGGAGGTCGATCGATCGGGTGACCGACTCGTGGCGGCGCTCGCGTCGCAGGTATCGCTCGTCACCGCCCTCGTCGACGGTGTCGCGATCGGCGCTGATCGTCAGATGGCCGCCCTCGGCGCGGACGTCGATGTCCTCGCGGTCGTAGCCGGGGAGGTCCGCCATCACGACGAACTCGTCGTCGTAGTCGGCGACGTCGACGTCCGCACTACGAAGGTCACGACCCCACATTCGGTCGCCCGCGAACGGGGTTCGGCCGAAGAACTGCTCTATCTCGTCGAAGGGGTTCGATCTGTTCATACTGATCACTACTTATAAGGTCGGGAGCGGTATTAAACTCGCAGGAACCGTTGATAGCGTGGCTCACGGGGCTTCTCGTCCAGAAATACCCCTCTCTCCTCGATCTCTCGAACACCGATCTCTCGAACACCGATCTCTCGAACCCGAGTCGGGAATGGGACCGTCGCCGATCAACTGATGTCGATGCTGTGTCCGCCCGACTCAACGCTCGATCGCTTCGGGAGCGTGACGGTGAGGACGCCGTTGTTGTACGTGGCGCTCGCTCCGTCGCGATCGACGGGTGCCGGGAGACGGACTCGGCGGGAGACGGCGCGCTTTCGGCGTTCGCGGACGTGGTACTCGACGCCGTCGCCGGCCTCTTCGTCGTCCTCGTCGCTCTCGTCCGTCTCGGTCGTCTCCGTTCGCGTTGCCGCGATCGTGAGCGCGTCGTCGTGGAGTTCGACGTTGATCTCCTCACGGCCGTAGCCGGGGAGGTCCGCGGTCACCGTCACCGCATCGTCTCCCTCGACGACGTCGACCGCGACGTTTGACGACATCGGCGTGTCGAGCGTGCCGCCGAGCTCCTCGAACTCGCGGCCCATGCGCTCGAACAGTTCCTCGATCTCGCGGAAGGGATCTCGTCGGGGCATACGACCGACACTTCGGCTCGGATCGACTTGAAGCCACGGCCGGTCAGACGGATGACGCTCGTCAGTCACGTGACCGACGAACGCGGCCATCCGTACGCCGAACCGGGCGAACGTTCATACGGTTTCGCACGAGACGTCGAGCCATGGAACGGGTTGCTGTGACCCTCGATGACGAACTCGCGGGATCGCTGTCGCGATACGCGCGCCGTCACCGGGTTAACAGGGACGTTGCGGCCGAACGACTGCTGGCCTCGGCGCTCGCGGAGTGGCGACTGGACGACGCGATAACACGGTTCGCGGACGGACAGATCGGGTTCACACGTGCGGCGGACGTCGCAACCGTCGACCCGTGGCGGTTCGGAGAACTCCTTCAGGAGCGAGCCCTCGACGCGATCGAGGCGAACGATCGGACGGCGACCGGCGGCGATCGCATCGATGCGCCGACGTCGCACGTATCGTGCGCGACCGTCTCCATCTCGGATCGACCGTGATCGAGGGTGCGGACTGACCGCGAGCGGGTGACGATCTGCTCTCCGCGACCCCTACGGGTCACGCGATCCGACGCTCGGGACCCGTTTCGTGAGCCGATCGACGGCCGCAGCCGCCGTGCTCTCGGGTGCGGATCGGACGACCGGTCGCTCCGCCTCGACCGAGCGGCCGACCCGTGGATCGGCGGGAACGACTTCGACGGGTGCACCGAGCGCGTCGGCGATGGCCTCGACGGGCGGTTCCTCCGTGACACGGTTGACTGCACAGCCGACAAGCCCTGCGTCCAACTCTCGGGCGAGTTCGCGCGTTCGGATCGCGTCGGCGAGCGCGAACGCCCGCGGCGAGACGACGATCAGGCAGGCGTCAGCGACCGCGAGGGGGACTCCGGCGTCGGCTCGTCGGCCCGCGGGACAGTCGACGACGACGGTTCCGCGCGCCCGTGTTAGCGCTCGCAGGGCGTCGTCCAGTCGCGTCAGTTCGCTCGCCCGAGCGCCCGCCAACGTCCGGCCGCAGGGAACGACGTCGACGGGTCCCGAACGGATCGTCTCGGTCACCGCCGCTCGCCCGGCGAGGACGTCGTGGAGATCCGGTCCCCTTCCCTTCGGGAGGTCCGCCATCCCCAGGTCCGCGTCGACGACCACCGCATCGAGCGCGGCGGCGACGTTGTATGCAAGCGTCGTCTTCCCGACACCGCCCTTGCCGCCGGTGATCGCGAGGATCACGAGAGCCGCCGTAACGCCGCGGTCGGTACGTCCGCGCGCTCGGCCCGCGCGGCCAGTTCCGAGGCCCGGTCGCCGAGTCGCCGCAGGCGTTCGGCGTCGTCGTCGAGGCGACCGTCGAGGTCCGCGATCGCTTTCACCCCACCGGCGGTCGCGACCACCTCCGTCGCGGTCGACACGTCCGCGTCGACGAGCCGTTCGCCCCGTTCGATCCGTCGTTCGACCGCGTCGAGCCAGTCGTCGATCCGATCCGGGCTCGTCGGTCCCACGGCCGTGTCTCCTCGCTCGTCGTTTCGGTCGTCCTCGTCCGAGAGATCGTTCGATCGGCGGTCCGCCGACGTCCGTGTGGACTCCTCGCCGGAGTCCGGGGGACGCTCCAGTTCGGAAGCGGAACGGCTGTGGGTCTCGCGACCGGGAGAGTCATCGTCTGTGTCGTCAGCCGTCGGCTTCCGGCGATCCTGATCGTCGGAGTGCTCGACGATCGCGTCCCGTGGCGGACGATACGAACCGAGTTCGCGAACCGCGGTGGCCGCGTCCGGTTCCCGGCCGTCGTCTCCCGCCGTCGTCGCATCGACGACGTCGATCTCGACCGGGGGATCGACCTCGGGTGCCGGCGAGGCGAAGCCGAGGGCCCGCCGCTCCCCCGGATCGAGTCGAATCGTCGCTCCGTCCGCGTCCCATCCGGGTTCGGGAATACCGCGGGTTCGCGGCGGCAACACGGGTCCGTCGAGCCGACTCCGCAGTCGAACCCGGCGCGTCACCGCCGCGTCGTTGTGGAGACGGCAGCGAACCAACGTCACGCCGTCCTCCCCGTCGACGCTCCACGAGAGCTCCATACGCCGGATGGCTCGGTTTCGTACTTAAGGATCGGGGCGGCGGATCGCGCCGTCGAGCAGCGTTTCGGGAGCGGCGTTCGGTCGCGCCGAGGTGAGGTCGTCGAGTACCGCCGTCGAGACGACAACCGGCTCGTCGAGCGCAGCGATCCGGACCGCCGCAAGCGACGCGGCGATCTTCGACCCGTCGTACTCGCACGGTCGCGTCCCGGCGTCGACCGAGTCGCCGCGGGGAACGGCGTCGAGCGCCTCGCGGAACGCGGGGTACGCCTCGTCGGCGAGCTCACGGCGCGCGTCCCGCCGCCGGTTCCTCAGCCGGTCCCGCAGTCGGAGGCGGCGCTCTCGCGCATCGCGCGTATCGGCCGCCCGCTCGCGTCGGCGCTCGAGCGCCTGCTCCGCGGCGACCCGCTCCGTCCGTGCGATCGATAGCGCTGCGGCGGCCTCCTCGAGCTCAGCGAGGGCGGCGTCCGTCGCAGCGTCCATCGACCGGCGGGCGCGAACCTCCCCGCGGGCGGCCGCGACGCGCTCTTTCAACCGATCCTCGTCGCCGGTCGCCTCGGCGAGTCGCTCGCGGGCGGCTTCGAGGTCGACGTCGGGGACGTCGACGGCGGCGAGTTCTCCTCGGAGCTCACGTATCTCCGCCGCCACGGACGACTCGTGGTCCCGCGACCGCGCGGCTGCGGCGAGCTCCCGCCACAACGTCTCGCCGGTCGGGACCCGACCGAGCACGTCATGCGGATCGGGAATGGGCGGTTCGGTGCCCCCGTCTTCGCCCCCGTCGTCCTCGTCGCACCCGCAAGCGGTCGCGAGGTCGGACGGCGACGTCACAGCTCTCTCCGTTTCAACGTCTCCGGATCCGGATGGTCCGTTCCCGCAGCGAAGGCGGCGTACGGGGTCGCCTTCGCGTCCCGATCCGCGTATGAACGCGCCGCGTCGCGGACCTCGGCGTCGACGTCGGCGAACTCGTTGAACGGTACCGTGCGCTCGACCTGTACGTCGCCGCCGTGCGCCTCCCGAAGCCGTAAGGCGAGGAACGCGCCGTACGCGGTTGCATCCAGCAGCGCAGCCCGTCCGAACCGCCGGACGACGTGGTCGTCATGGCTCCGACAGACGTTGCGGAGCCCCATCCGTGCCGTCTCCGAGTAGGTCACGACCAACAACACGGGCGGCGGTGGTCCATCCGGGAAAATAGGCGTTACGAACGACGAGCGTTTTTAAATCCGTTCGATGTCGAAGGTCGGGGGACCCGTCGCGTCCGGATCGATCCCGGCGGCGGCCAACACGCGCTCCCGCGCAGCGGGTTCCGAGGGAGCGATCACGACGGTCCCGTCGACCGACTCGTCGCCGACCGCGCGAAACACGTCGTCGTCGCCGTCGAACTCGGTCGCGTACGTCCGAAGGATCGCTGCGACGCGACGTTCGGTCGCCGCGAGGTCGGCGTCGCCGTCCTCGAACGCCCGGAGCGCGTCCTCGACGTTTCGGAGGGCGGATATCCGGTCCATCTTACGTCGTTCGGAGGTGGCCCTGCTTGGGCTCGTACACTTCGCCTTTCGTCCGGAGCTTCTCGATCTCCCGCTCGGCTTTCCCTTGATCCATGCCGATCTCGCCGGCACGGTCGAGCACCTCCTCGACGGGTGCGCCCTCCTCGTACTCCTCCTCGATGTCGGCGATGAGCCCCTTGATATTCTTGATACGGTCGCGCTGGCTCTTCGAGGTTCCCGTCTCGACGACGTCGGCGTCGAACTGTCCCGTCTCCGGGTCGACGCCGATGTCCTGGAGACACGACTCGACGATGTCGGTCGCGCGGTCGGCGTCCTTCCGTTCGACCGTATCCGAGAGGCGGACGCGTGCGCTCGCCTCCGCGAGCCGGACGAGCGCCTCCAGCTTTCGAGCGGTGACGGGGACGGGAGCGTCCTCGTCGGCCCCCTTCGAGCGTAAGTCGACGTAGAACTCCTCGATCAGCTCTTTCGCCTCCTCGGTCATCGTCGGATAGCAGTCGCGTTTGGCGTGGGCGATGTACTTTCTGAGCAGGTCGGCATCGATCTCAGGTGCGACCTCGTCGGTGACGTCCGCGACCTCCTCGGCGGTGAACTCCGAGCTCGGGAGCTGCTCGCGCTGCGTGTTGAGCTCGCCCGCGTAGTTCGTCTTGATGATGTGCTGGGCCAGCCGGGCGTCGTGTTCCGGGTCCGGCTGGTCGGTCACCGTGAAGATGAGGTCGAACCGCGAGATGAGCGCGGGCTCTAAGTCGATCTGCTCGCCGATCGGCTCGTACTGATCGAACCGGCCGTACTTCGGGTTCGCCGCGCCGAGCAGCGAACAGCGCGATTTGAGCGTCGCGTTGATGCCGGCCTTGTTGACGCTGATCTGCTGTTGTTCGAGCGCCTGGTGCATGGCCGACCTGTCTTCCGGTCGCATCTTATCCAGCTCGTCGACTGCGGCGATCCCCTTGTCGGCGAGCACCAGCGCGCCTGCCTCAAGCGTCCACTGTTGGCCATCGCCGAAGTCGTCGCGGACCGCCGCGGCGGTGTTGTGAGTCACGAGACCGTTTCCGATAAAGTTGTGCGTTTCCGGGACCGTGAGATCGAACACTTCCTTCTCGCCAGTACGTTCGGCGGCTACGACCTCGTCCCATACAAGATCTGCCTCCACAACCTCTTCGACGGTGGGTTTAATTTCACCGAGGGCAACTTCGTCGATAATTGATCGAGCGCGACTCCGACTCGGGTTGTCTCCACGGTGTATACTCTGCCAGTACTTGCCGGCTCCACCGTCGGTCCGAGCAAGTGCGTCAGCGACCGGGACTCGTTCACCTCGTCGCTTTGCGTCACCAACTATCGCGTTAAGCTCTTTTGACTTCTCGGACGACCGAAATCCGATACGATCTGCGAATTCGTCAAGATTCGTTCCGTAGATCGAGAGATGAGTCTGCACAGAGGTCGATTCAATTTCGTATCTATCGTCTCGCTCGTACGTGCCTCGCCGGTCACGTTCACGAGTTCGCGAACGGATCCCGTAGGTTTCGAGCATCAGCCGTACCTGTTCAGCAAGGTCGCTACATGTGGTCGAAAACTGGACGCTGGACCCGCCGTTTACCCGGCCACACACTGCACCGTCTGCGTCGAACAGACCCTGTAAAAACGCGTCCGCATGTTCCGCGACCGTAAGTTGCGGGTCAAGTGCAATGTCGTTTTTCGGTGACTCGACACCAACATTGCTAAAGAACCGGGCGACAGTAGCGCTATGGAGTCTAATACAGGGAACCCGGTCATCTTGATACTCGATCGTGACTTCCTTATCAAATTTCGCGTTGATTATGTCGGATGCGCGAGCCAGTAGTTCTTCGTCGGAATTGGAGATTCGGACGTGACCTCGATTATCTCCGCGACGGGATACCATCACGTCGCCATCGCCGAAAACGAGACCAATAAGATACATCAGATCGGCATCAAACTCGTCGGGGATTGCGACGCTATCACCATGGCGAAGCATCGCACGTTCGATGTCTATCTCGTGTATGTCGACATCGATCGCAGTGAGGATCCGACTCAGTCGATCGAGTGGAAGATGACGATTTGATAGCGAATCGTATATGAAATCCTCCGGCAGACTAAGCGCATTGGCGGCGTCTCGTAGGGTACCGAACTCATCACGAAGTCGTGTTCTTACGAACTCGGTTGACTCATTCGTTGGTTTGATCTTCTCTTCAGTGAATTCGACGAACGTACGGACGGAGGGAGACGAACGTTCGATGTCAGTGTATTTCGGGACCGCAATCTGTTCCCCGACGCTGACATCAGCTATGTTTCGCCACTCCAGACCGTTCTCATTGCAGACCAGCACTGGCGTGGACATTGACGCTTCCAACTGTTTTCCGTGTGCGGTCTCTATCCGGCGGCAGGGCTTTTCGGGCATCCGCCAGACGTGAGAGCTTTCCGTGAGTTTGACGTCTCCCGCATCACGGTCAAAACTATATAGCTCGTGCGTCGCTTCCACAGCAGTTTCGTCGTTCACCGGATCGGCGTGATATTGGGTTGCGATATCCCGGATCGGAACGAATCCATTAGCTGTGTGGATCCTCGTGTCTCCAGTAACGCACAGCCCCGCCGAACTGGACCCCTTCCCCGACGTGTACACCGACCTCGGCGCTATTTGTCGAATGTATGATAGGAGCTGAGACTTCCCGGTTCCGGGATCCCCGATAAGGAGCATGTGGAGGTCGCCGCGGATCCGCGAGCCGTCGGGGAGGTGTTTGGTGACGCCCGAGAACAGCTGGAGGATCATCGCGAGTTTCTCCTCCTCGTAGCCGTAGATGGCGGGTGCGATGGAGGCGATCATCGCCTCGTAGATGTCCTCGCGGTCGGAGAGCTCGATGATCTCGCGTTTGTCCTCCTCGGTGATGTCCATGTCCTCGAACTCCTCGTCCTCGATGGAGATGGCGACGCCGTCCATGTACAGATCGAAGATGGCGGACTTCTCGTTGCCCTGCTCGAGCTGCTCGATGTGGAGGACGCCGACGGCGGTGACGTGGTCGCCCGGACTCACTAGTCCGGTGATGTCGTCCTCGATGTCGACGTCGATCGACTGGGGGGTCTCGCCGCCGCGGAGCCCCTCGGGGGACTCCTGGATCCGGAGCTTCTGGGAGTCGATGAACTCGGACTGATCGAAGTTGACCCGGAACGGGCCCTGTCGCTCACAGCCTTGGCACTCGTGGGGTTCCTGGAACCCGCCGTCGGTTTGGGGGATGTACGTCATCGTTCCGCAGCGCTGACACTCGAAGGCGGCCTCGGTCACCTTCGGGCGGACGTCGGTCGCCTTGCGGACGATCCCCTGAACCGAGACGAGCGTGCCGATGTGGTCGTCGTGGACGCGGATCCCGCGGATGTCGATGTTCTCGGGGAGGTTCTCGACACGAACGTGTGCGCGACCGAGACTGACGTCGGCGGGGAGGTCGTACAGCCGGAGCGCCTCCTCGGCGTACTCACGCATCTGGTCCGGTTTGGTCCGGAAGTCCTCCGCGAGGTCGCGGTCGAACTGGTACAGGTCGTCGTAGTCGACGTACAGCGACCGCTGCTCGTTCGGATACCGCTGTGCGAGCGTGCCGATCTCGTCACGGTAGTAGTTCCGATAGAACTGAATGAACCGCTCCGTGAGGTCCTGATTCCCGGCCTGAGCCATTACGACGGTCCTTCGTCGGCATCACGTATGAACCTCATGCTCGCGGGGTGGAAGTGGACGAGGGGGTGTCTCGTGAGTCGCCTCCCTCACGAGTCGCCTCCCTCACGAGTCGCCTACCCCGCGAGCTGCTCGCGTCCCGGCGCGATCAGGCGGTCGAGGTATTCCGAGAGCGCGCCTTTCGCGTCGGCCGGGTGCAGTTCGCCGGACTCCAGGTCGGCTTCGAGCGCGTCGTACGTCTCGTAGGAGAGGTCCCCGCCGTACTCCTCGGGGCGCTCGACGACGATCTCGTCGAACCGGGGGAACACGTGGTACTCGAACACCTGCAGGACGGGGTTCTCGCGTTCGACGCCGTCCTCGGTCGGCTCGGGGTTCGCGGTCGGCGGACAGTACGCCTTGTTCACCTTGTCCTCGATCTCGTCGCGGGAGTCCTCCATCGAGACGGTGACGCCCGTACTGGAGGACATCTTCCCCTCGCCGCTTCCCAGGTCGGCGATCAGTGGCGTGTGGAGGCTCGTCGGTGGCTCTCGGTCGATGCTCGGAAGGACGTCGCGGGCGAGCATGTGCACCTTGCGCTGCTCCATCCCGCCGACGGCGAGGTCGACGCCGAGGTACGGGATGTCGAGCGCCTGCATCAGCGGGTAGACGGCCTGCGAGACCTTCACCGAGTCGCCCGACTTGATCTCGGCCATCGCGCGCTCGGCGCGCGCGAGCGTCGTTTCGAGCTCCAGCGCGTGGAGATCGAGCGTGTAGTCGTCGTCGAGTTGGAAGTCGGAACCGAGCACGAACTGCGTGTTCGACTCCTCGAGCCCGTACGCGATGAACTGGTCGCGCATCCGCTCTGCGGTGCGACGGATCTCCTCGAACGAGCCCTTGTCGTTGAGGTACGCGTGTACGTCCGCGAGCAACACCGTCACCTCGAAGCCCGCCGCTTGGAGATCGATGAGCTTGTTCGCGGTGAGCATGTGTCCGATGTGGAGCACGCCCGAGGGCTCGTAGCCGACGTACGCCCGCTTCCCGTCGGGGTCGTCGGCTAACGCCTCGATCTCCGCCTCGGTGACCACCTCGGCCGCGTTCCGGGTGATCAGCTCGTGGGCATCCATACTCCCGAGTGTGTGGCTCCCGAACATATGACTTCTGAATGAGCGTTGCCGAGGGTGTCGACGCCTCCGCGGGAACGATCGACGTCGACGCCGAAGCGTCGCTCGGGAGCACGCGCTCGACACGCTCCAGTGAGGATTACGAAAAATATGGGTCGATCTCCGCTACGTCAGAAGATCCGAGAACAGATTAGACGGAGATTTTAGGGGACCGTTATCGTCGTCGAGTAGACGCTGTCGCCACTCGGTCCGTAAATAAGGCGAATCGTTATACGATCGCCCGAATTTGCTCCAGTCTGGAAGGCTGCTCCGGCAGCATCGCTACTGAAGTAGCCAGTTTGGCCAGTTTGCCATGCTGTATCCCCGAGACTCGAGTTCTCGTTGACGGTCCCATACCGTTCACCATTGATACTGAGGACTAAATCACTCGCCTCGATGTCTTGTCCACCCGTCTTCTCGATGTCGAATGTGATGTTCCCTTCAGTATTATGGAAGTTTCAAGGCTAAAACCCCGCCCTTCAGGGCGGGGATACAGCCGACAACTCTGCCACTACCCACGTTCGATGGCACTGCTGGATATTCCACGACCCAGTCGTTACTATTTA